>NZ_JBVHDT010000007.1:0-444804 GCF_055563235.1 Streptomyces sp. NPDC003248
ACGAGGGCCAGGGGCCGGCACGCCGAGAGCACGCACCTGACGCCGCCAGGCCCGCCCTCCGGGCGGACGACGGGACTTTCGCAACAGGCCCTAGGCCACGCCGAGACCACGACCAGGCCGCCGCCGGGCGCGCCCGGTCGCGCGCGCCCGGCGGCACGGCATCGGCCTCCGGCCCGCCGGACCCCTCACCCGGCCACCGGAGCCCTCACCCGGCCAACGCCAGGCCCACCCCGTGGGCGAGCCGCGTCACCGCGTGCCGGAAGAACGGCTCGCGGTCCTCCACCACCCGGTGGAACTGCCCGAACAGCTCGAAGCCGACCAGCCCGTACAGCTGGGCCCAGGCCGCGACCAGCGCCGCGACCACCTCCGGCGGCAGGTCGGGCGCGAGGTCGGACGCCATCCGCGCGGCCTCGGCGCGCAGGTCGGCCGGGAGCGCCGGCTCGACGGGCCGCGGCCGGCCGTCCTGGGCGTCGCGTGCGATGCCGAGAAGGAGGGTGCCGACGCGGGCGGCGGGCGGGACCGTCGTCTGCGGCGCGCTGTAGCCGGGCACCGGTGAGCCGTAGATGAGCGCGTACTCGTGCGGATGGGCCAGCGCCCACGCCCGCACTCCCTCGCAGACCGCGACCCAGCGCCGGACCGGCCCGTCGTCCGCGACGGCGGCGTGGGCGGTCTCCGCGCTCTCGCCCAGGGAGTCGTAGGCGTCGATGATCAGAGCGGTGAGGAGGTCGTCGCGGCTCGGGAAGTAGCGGTACAGCGCGGAGGAGACCATGCCCAGCTCGCGGGCCACGGCCCGCAGGGAGAGCTTGGCGGCGCCCTCCGCCGCCAGCTGCCTGCGCGCCTCCTCCTTGATCGCGGCGGTGACTTCGATCCGGGCGCGGGCGCGGACCCCGCGTGCGCTGCTGTTCATGGGCCCAGTGTCCCACGGAAGCGGAGCAGTGCCCACAAAGGAGAGCGCCGAACACAGAAGAGAGCACTGCTCTTGCCATGGAGCGCCGATCCGGTGCAGACTTCCCATGAGCGAGCGAGAGCAGTGCTCACACTTTCGTCCGAGGAGGCCACAGACATGTCCACCACCCTCCACGCCACCACCCACGTCCGGAAGCCCGGCTGGCTGACCGTGAACGTCCTCAACCGCGCCGTGGCCTGGCTGACCCGCCGTGGCCTGAGCGTGTGGGGCTCGCGGGTGCTGGCCGTGCGCGGCCGCAAGAGCGGGGAGTGGCGCACCACGCCGGTGAACCTGCTGACCGTGGACGGGCGGCAGTACCTCGTCGCCCCGCGCGGGCACGTCCAGTGGACGCGCAACATGCGCGCGGCCGGCGGCGGCGAACTGCGCCTCGGCCGGACGGTGGAGGAGTTCACCGCCGTCGAGGTCGGCGACGACGAGAAGGTGCCGCTGCTGCGGGCCTACCTCAAGCGCTGGAAGGCCGAGGTCGGGGTCTTCTTCCAGGGCGTCGGCCCGGACTCCGCCGACGCCGACCTGCGCCGCGTCGCCCCGGACCACCCGGTGTTCCGGATCACCGTCACGAACCGACGGTGACCCGGACCGGACGGGCGTCACGTGTCGACGGCGATCCCCACCGACGGTGATCTGGACCGACGGTGATCCGGGCCGTCCGTCCGCTCAGGTGGTGGATCCGGTGTCCTCGCCCGTCTGGCGCCGGTCCATCGCGTTCAGCGCGCGCTGGGCGAGCGGGTGCGTCCGGACGAGCTCGCCGAGCGTGGTCCGGCCGCGGGTGATGTCGGTGAACGCCCGCCAGGCCGGACGGAAGCCGGTGAGCACCGCGTGGAAGACACCCGGGCGCCGCTCGAAGAGCGCCAGCATGCGTTTGCCCACGCTCATCTCCACGCCCAGGCCCGCCTTGATCGCGAACGCGTAGTTCAGGGCCTGGCGGCGGGTGTCCACCGCGTCGTGCGCCTCCGCGATGCGGACCGCCCACTCCCCGGCGAGCCGGCCCGAACGCAGCGCGAAGGAGATGCCCTCCCGGGTCCACGGCTCGAGCAGGCCGGCGGCGTCCCCGCACACCAGGACCCGCCCGCGCGAGAGCGGGGAGTCGTCGGCACGGCAGCGGGTCAGATGGCCGGAGGAAATGCTCGGCTCGAAGCCGGCCAGGCCGAGCCGCCCGACGAAGTCCTCCAGGTACCGCTTGGTGGCGGCGCCCTCACCACGCGCCGAGATCACCCCCACCGTCAGCGTGTCGCCCTTGGGGAACACCCAGCCGTAACTGCCGGGCATCGGGCCCCAGTCGATCAGCACCCGCCCCTTCCAGTCCTCGGCGACCGTCTCGGGCACCGGGATCTCCGCCTCCAGGCCGAGGTCCACCTGGTCGAGCTTCACCCCGACGTGCGCCCCTATGCGGCTGGCACTGCCGTCCGCGCCGACGACCGCGCGCGCCAGGAGCGTCTCGCCGCCCTGGAGGACGACCGCGACCGACCGCCGGTCCGGCACCGCCGAGCCGTGCTGCTCGACGCGCTGCACGGTGACGCCCGTGCGCAGCTCGGCGCCCGCCTTCTGGGCGTGCTCGACGAGCTGCTGGTCGAACTCCGGCCGGTTGATCAGCCCGAACAGCATGTGCCGGGAGCGGCGGGTGCGGCTGAAACGCCCGTTGTGGGAGAAGGTCACCGCGTGCACCCGGTCCTGGAAGGGCAGTTCGAAGCCGGGGGGCAGGGCGTCGCGGGAGGGACCGATGATGCCGCCGCCGCACGTCTTGTAGCGGGGCAGTTCCGCCTTCTCCAGCAACAGCACGCGCCGTCCCGTGACCGCCGCCGCGTAGGCGGCCGAAGCCCCCGCGGGTCCCGCGCCCACCACGACGACGTCCCACACCCGCCGCTCGTCGTCCGCCGAAGAGTTCTCGCTGCTCACGATGGTCTACTGCTCCCGATCACGCCGCCTGCCGCACCTGTCCCCCGCATCCTACGACCGAGATCGCCACGGCCCGCTGTGGGAGGATCAACGGCACTCATCGGTACAACGTCGCACCCACAAGGAGCGTGCCCATGTCGTCGAATCCGGTCGCCGAGACCGTCGCCTCGCTCATGCCCCGGGCGAAGGCGGAGCTCACCGAGCTGGTGTCCTTCCGGTCGGTGGCGGACTTCGACCAGTTCCCCCGGAGCGAGAGCGAGGCCGCGGCGAACTGGACAGCCGCCGTGCTGCGCGCCGAGGGCTTCCAGGACGTGGCCCTGCTCGACACACCGGACGGGACGCAGTCCGTGTACGGCTTCCTGCCCGGGCCCGAGGGCGCCCGGACGGTCCTGCTCTACGCCCACTACGATGTGCAGCCCCCGTTGGACGAGGCCGGCTGGGTCACCCCGCCCTTCGAGCTGACCGAGCGCGACGGCCGCTGGTACGGGCGTGGCACCGCCGACTGCAAGGGCGGTTTCATCATGCACCTGCTCGCCGTGCGCGCCCTGAAGGCGAACGGCGGCGTCCCGGTGAACGTGAAGGTGATCGTCGAGGGTTCGGAGGAGCAGGGCACGGGCGGTCTGGAGCGCTACGCCGAGCAGCACCCCGAGCTGCTGGCGGCCGACACGATCGTCATCGGCGACGCCGGCAACTTCCGCGTCGGCCTGCCCACCGTCACCACCACCCTGCGCGGCATGACCCTGGTGCGGGTGCAGATCGACACGCTGGCGGGCAACCTGCACTCCGGGCAGTTCGGCGGCGCCGCGCCCGACGCGCTCGGCGCGCTGATCCGCGTCCTGGACTCGCTGCGCGCCGAGGACGGTTCGACGACCGTCGACGGCCTGACCGAGGGCCCCGCCTGGGAGGGCCTGGACTACGACGAGGAGCAGTTCCGCCGGGACGCCAAGGTCCTCGACGGCGTCGGCCTCATCGGCTCCGGCACGGTCGCCGACCGCATCTGGGCCCGCCCGGCGGTCACCGTCCTCGGCATCGACTGCCCGCCGGTCGTCGGCGCCACCCCGTCCGTGCAGGCGAGCGCCCGCGCGCTGATCAGCCTGCGGGTGCCGCCGGGCAAGGACGCGGCCGAGGCGACCGCGCTGCTCCTGGCCCACCTGGAGGCGCACACCCCGTGGGGCGCACGGGTGCGGACCGAGCAGGTCGGGCAGGGCCAGCCGTTCAGCGCCGACACGGCGAGCCCGGCGTACGCGGCGATGGCCGAGGCGATGGCGGTGGCCTACCCGGGCCAGGAGATGCAGTACGCCGGCCAGGGCGGCTCCATCCCGCTGTGCAACACCCTCGCCTCCCTGTACCCGAAGGCGGAGATCCTGCTCATCGGCCTGAGCGAGCCGGAGGCCCAGATCCACGCGGTCAACGAGAGCGTCTCCCCCGAGGAACTGGAGCGCCTGTCGGTGGCGGAGGCCCTGTTCCTGCGCACCTACGCGGCGAGCTGAGCCGACAGCCCTTCTCCGGCGGGCGGCGCCCACCCGCCGGACGGGGTCCGTCCGCCCGTAGCCCCATACCCGGCGAAGGCACTACGGCGCGCCGCCTCCTGACCCGGCGAAGGCCCTGCGGCGCGCGCCTCGCCGGCTGACGCGTCAGACCGGGACCCCCGCCTCCAGGTACAGCGCCGCGCCCCGCTCGCGCGCCCGCAGGGCCCAGCGCAGCCGTTCGTAGCGGACCGGTGGCAGCAGATCGGCCGCCTCGTCCTCCGTGACGAAGCGCCAGGCGCGCAGCTCCGGCCCGGGCAGCAGCAGCCCCTCGGCCGCCGCCGGGTCGAGCCGGCCGCCGTCGAAGAGGAGACGCAGCCCGCCGTGGCCGGGCGGCGCCGGCCGTTCCCAGTCGACGACGAGCAGCCGCGGTACGTCGTCCAGGCGCAGGCCGGTCTCCTCCTCGACCTCGCGCATGCCCGCGCGCGCGGGGGCCTCGCCGGGCTCCACGACACCGCCGGGGAACTCCCAGCCGGGTTTGTACGTCGGGTCGACGAGCAGCACCCGGTCCCGTTCGTCGAAGAGCAGCACGCCGGCGGCGAGCGTCTCCCCGGTGGGTTCGGGGGTCTGCACGATGTCGCAGGCGGGCACCGCGCCGCTGCCGACGGCTTCCGCGATGCGCACGGCCGTCTCGTACGGGGTGAGGTCGCTGGTGTCCACCGGGTGGGCGTCCGCGGTGAGCCAGGCGGCGAGGGCCGCGCGGTACGGCTCGATGTGGTCGTAGGACCACTGCCGTAGGCGCATCTCGCCGTCGGGGAGGTCGGGCGGGATGTCCCGCCCGGCTATTCGCTCGCGCAGGATCGTTTCCGCCGGGGCGAGGAGCACATGCCGCACGGGGATGCGCCGGGCGGCGAGGCCGCCGAAGATCTCGTCACGGTACTCCTGGCGCAGCAGGGTCATGGGGACGACGAGGGTGCCGCCGAGTTCGCCCAGCAGTGCGGCCGCCGCGTCGATCACGAGCCGGCGCCAGATCGGCAGGTCCTGGAAGTCGCCGACCTCGGCGAGGCGTTTGGCCGGCAACAGCTGCGGGAGCGCCGCGCCGATGACCTCGGGGTCGAAGAGCGTGCTGTTCGGGATCAGGTCGACCAGTTCGCGTGCGGTGGTGGTCTTCCCCGCGCCGAACGCACCGTTGACCCAGACGATCATTCGTACTCCAGGACAGGAAGGCCGCTGAACAGCGGCGGACCGGCATTCAGAAGATCATCTCGGAGCGGGATGGGAAAAATCGGCGTCCACAACCCCGCACCCACTACTTCCTTCTCCCACACGCCCTGGAGATACTCCACGATCCGCTCCTCCATCGCGACCGTCACCTCGGAGTAGACCCCCTCCACCCCCGGCAGCTCATGCCCCATCCGCGCCTCGACCGCCACCCGCGGAATGCCACCCGGCTCATCCAGCTTCGCCTTCGCCCAGTGCCGCAGCCGGTAGATGTCCTCCCCCGCCATCTCCGGCACGGCCGGCAGCTCCGGGCAGGCCCAGCGGGCATACCGTGGCGACGTGCCGCGCTCCTCCGCCCCGTCCCGGTACTGGACCCGCAGCGCGTGCAGGACTTCGTACCGCTGGACGGACTCCTCCCGCAGTTCCTCGTCAGGCTCCGACTGGGGCCAGTGCGGCGACGCGTAACCCCGCTGGAGCCCGTACGTCTCCCCTGGCGGCCTCATACCGGTGAAAGCGATGGTCCAGATGTAAGCCCAGCCGGCGAAGCCCCACAGCGTGTGCGCGTTCGCGGCGAGTTGGTGCACCGACTGGACGGACAGTTTGCGCTTGGCACGGCGGGTCTGCTTTTTGACGTAGCGGCCGCGGCGCCGCTGCTCAACGATGGGCGACTCGTCGCGCAGCTTGTACTTCACGACGGCGTCGTCCATCAGCATTTTGAACAGCCCGAGGACACCCTTCTGGTAGCTGTGCGAGTATCTGCCGACGACGTACCGGCGGAACCCGTCGTAGGCGATGGGCGTGATCTCGTCCGTCCATCCTTGCCAGAACGCGGCCATGTCGACGCGTTCGGATGAACGGGGCCTGTGCCGGTTGTTGCGTACGTCCGACTCACGGTCGAGGCCGAAGTTGTGAGCCTCCTCCTCGTCGGCGAAGGGGACGCCGTCCTCGGACACAGAGGCGGACTCGTGCCTCTTCCTCTTCGTAGGCTTGCCGTCGGCGTCGAGGTGGTATTCGCCGGACCACCACTTCACGCGGATCGAGTTGCCGCGGACTTCTACGTAGGGCATTCGTCATTTCCCAGATGATCGAAGTGATAGTGCGGGCCTCAGTGATTGCGGTTCCTACGATGCACGGCCGACGGGACAGCCGCCGCAGGTTCCGCAGTCTCGTCCCTACGCCCTGATGCAGGTCCATGGAGCCATCGCAGGGCTGGTCGTCGGTGACCGGCAGCTCCAGGTCGCTGTGGGTCTGTGTGAGCACCGACCGGACCGCGGCGCTCAACGTCGCTGCCGAGTTGTACCCGGGCATCACGACGGACATCAGGGCCACGACGCTTCTCCTTACCGGTTCAAGAACGACAGTCCGTCCATTCAAGCACCGCTATCAGGTAGCTGATATACAGATAATCGTCGCTGGCCAGGGCTACTTGGGGCTTCCCCTGGCCGTATGCGCCGCCAAGGTGGGTCACCATCTCGTCGGCTACGACGTGGACCCGCAGCGTGTCCGGCAACTCGCCGTCGGCCAGTTCTCCGTGGAGGGCGTGGACTCCCCCGCGGCTGCGCGCAGTGCTGGAGTCCGGGGCCCACTCTGCGACCACCAACGCTGCCGCGCTGGCCGACCAGGGCATCGCGGCCGCCGCGCGCCTGCCCGAGGACGCCGAACGGGTGGCCGGCGAGGTGCTGTTCGAGCCGAGCAGTCACGACTGTCTGCGGGTGTTGCTGGACCAGGACGCCGTGCTGCCCGAGCCCGTGGACGGCGCGCATCTGGTGCTCGGTCCACACGTTGCGCACGATCCGCACCGGCTCGTCGTCGACGGCTACGTGCTGCGTATCCGCTGCGACAGCGACGGCACCGGGCGCCGTGTCGTGATCGGCATCCAACTGCACGGCCACACGCAGTGGGTCGGCCTCGACGGATGCCGTCTGACGCCGTGGGGGCTTTCCACGCCCGCGGTCGAGGAGGTCCGCCGCCTGCGCGGCAGTTCGCGTGCCGCCTTCCCCCACCGCGCCGCGCCCCAGGCGGCGGATCGTCCTTCAGGTCACCCGTGCTCGCCGAGTTTCGGCAGTCCGCCCGAGACCGTTCGGACACTGTTTCCGCGCCGACTCGCCCGCTTGGCCATGAGTAGCTGACGGGCCATCGTGTTCCACTGCGCTGCTTCGTCTTGGTTCCCCGTGGCTCTCTGCTCCCGGCCGGCCGCTAGCATGGCCGCCCGGGTCTTCCTGTACAGCGGCTCTGCTATAGAGGACGCAGCTCCGCTGATCCGGACCGCACCTTCCGAACCTCGCTGACAGAGCACCAGACGGTGGTCCGCACCGTCCTCCGTCAGGCGCACGGCGTACAAGCCGGCACGGCTGCCACCGAGTGAGATCTTCCCGAGCTGCATGAGGAGTTCTGGGGGGTGCCCCTATGTCTTTGGTCAAGGGAAACGGGGGTGCGGTGGGTCGGTGAACCGGGGCAGCATGGCGGGGTGGCTGATCTGCTGTGGGATGACGTGAAGTGCTTCTTCGACCCGGACTTGATGGGGTCGCTGCCGGACGTGCGCATCCCGGATGCCTCGGTGGAGGACTGGCAGGTCGTCCTCGATCTGGTCGCGGAGAGGGGCTGGAAGTACCAGTACTCCGAGGGAGAGTTGGTGCTTCCGGTGCCCCGGGCGGAAGCCGTGCTGTCCCGTCCGGCGGATGCCGAGTGCCCTGACCTGCGGGTCTGGCCGACTGCCGATGTGTTGGCGATCTTCCGTTTCCATGCTGCCGATGAAGTCGACTTCGACGTCGACCTGCGGGAGTTGCAGGGCCAGGAGAGACTGGATGTGTTCTGCGGGTTCCTTCGGGAGATCGGGCGGCGGCTCGGCAAGCCGGTGCTGATGGACCCGGAGGGCGACTACGGCCATCCGGTGCTTGGCTTCGATGTCGAGGCTGATCGAGTCGTTCTCCTCGCAGACCAGCAGGTCAGGTGACTGCGGCCGACGGCTGCGGTTCGTAGAAGGTGCCGTCGCGGAGCATCGCGAACAGGACGTCGGCCCGGCGTCTGGCGAGGCAGAGCAGGGCCTGGGTGTGGTGCTTTCCCTGGGCGATCTTCTTGTCGTAGTAGGCCCGGGAGGCCGGATCGCCCAGGGCAGCGAACGCGGAGAGGAAGAAGGCCCTCTTGAGCTGCTTGTTCCCTCTCCGGGAGGGCTGTTCGCCGCGGATCGAGGAGCCCGAGCTCCGGGTCGCCGGGGCGAGACCCGCGTAGGCGGCGAGGTGGCCGGCGGTCGAGAAGGTGCTGCCGTCACCGACCTCGATCAGGATGCGGGCTCCGGTCCTGACGCCGACTCCCGGCATGGACGTCAGGACCTTCGAAAGAGGGTGAGCCTCCGGGAGTTCCTCGATCCGCCCGGCCAGGAGCTGGCGCTGGTCAAGGACTGCGGCCAGGGATCCGGCGAGGCTCGGGACGATCAGCGCGGCCGCCTCGATTCCCGGGACGGTGACGGTTTGCTCGTCCAGGGCGGCGAAGATGTCCTCGACCAGCCGCTCGGCCATCCGCGGTGCTTTCGGCCGTAACAGCGTGACCAGCCGGCGTCGGCCGGCCTTGCGGATCTGGGCCGGTGACTCGAACCGCTCCAGCAGCGTGAGGACGGCCGGGTGCTGCAATCGTGGCCCCAGGACCCGTTCCAGCGACGGGTGGATCTGGGTCAGCAGGCCGTGGAGCCGATTCGCGACCCTGGTGGCCTCGCCTGCCTGGTCGTCGTCGAACCCGACGATCATTTCCAGCTCGGCGATCGCCTCGTCCTCGCCGTCGATCGCCCTCAGCGTGTGCGGCATCGCCCGGGCCGCGTCGGCGATGATGAACGCGTCCTTCGCGTCCGTCTTCGCCTCACCCGGATAGAGGTCGGCGATCCGCCGCATCGTCAGGCCCGGAAGGTAGGCGACCTGGCAGTCCATGTCCCTCGCTACTGCCAGCGGCAGGGCACCGATCGAGGCCGGCTGATCGACCACGACCAGTACCGTTCCGTGCTTGGCCTGCAGCTTGGCGAACAGTTCGCGGAGTTTGGGCTCGGTGTTGGGCAGCCGCTTGTCGAACGCCTTCTTCCCAGCCGGTGTGACGGCGGTGGCGTGGTGTTCGCCCTTGCCGACGTCCAGGCCGAGGAAGACGTCGATGTCGCCGGTGTCGATCACGTGCAGGCCCCTCCATCACGCTTTCGTCCGGCCTCGCCAGGGCATCGAGCTGCCACATCCACGTTACGGAGAGCTCTTCCGGCTCGGGTGAAGCCGGTGCTCAAGCCCCTCATCAGCGGTCCGTCGATGCCTCCGGACCCGGTGACACCACCCCCCGGATCATCAACAACAGGAGGGGGAAGTCATGCCGGACCCGAAGGCCGGAGGCCCCATTGCGGAGCCACGAAAAAGGTAACGGGGGGGGACGGCAGCAGGACTTGAGCCGCCTGGGCATACGTCGTGGATCGCGCCCGGCAGGGCCGGTGAGGCCCACAGCAGCCGGCCCGCCGAATCCATGAGGATCTGCACGTTCATGCCGTGCTTCTTGTGCTTGCCCGAGTAGGAGGGCCGGTCCGCCGCGGTCCGGTCGGTCGGCAGCAGTGTCCCGTCCAGCAGGACGAACGCCTTCGACGAAGCGGTCCGTACCGCTTCGGCAAGGGTGGGAGCGAGTGCGGCCAGGACCTCTACGGCCTCGGTGATGTACCGGTAGGCGGTCGTGGTTCCGATGCCGAAACCAGGCCGCGAGCTGGGCGTACGGGTGACCGTGGCGCAGGTGGGCGAGTGTGAGCAGCGCCTGTCGGCCGGCGTCCAGCCGGCGCCACCGGCTCCCGATCGCACGGTGCCGGCACGGACGGCCGTCCGCCCTGGCCACCCCCGCCGCCAGGCCGCGGCAGGCGCCGGTGATCCCGGCAACCGAGTACGGGTGCTCCGAGCGCAGCAGGTAGCGGGCGACTTCCACGGTGCGAGAGGTGTGGCCCAGGGAGCGGCCGTTGTGCCAGTACAGGGCGACGGTGCGGGCGCGGGCGCCGGAGTTCGTCAGCGGTGCGCTCGCCGTAGGTGCCACTGCCGTACGTCATGGAGATCCCCTTCGTCGGGCAGTTGGGAGATGGCTGTCTTCGAGGTCCGTCAGCTGTACGAGGTCACCCGTACCCGCTGTGCCGGGCACGGCGTTCTTCTCCTGCGACGTCTTGCTCTGCGCCTGGCGACGGCGGCGCCGCTGGACAGCGTCGATCATGCGCGCTGCCCTCGCCGTCTTCGACCCGGGCCCGGTAGTCCGCCCAGTCACCGGCAGTCCAGTCGTCCAGCGCGACCGGGAAGTCGTCGCCGGTCACCGGCCGGCCTCAACGGCCGGGACGCCGTACATGGACGCGCACGGGTCGCAGGCGAACAAGGTGTCACCGCGCAGTATCGGCACCGGGTACCTGGGGTCCGGGGTCCCGCTGCACCAGCAGCACGAGCGGCCTGTGATCTGCTGCGGGCTCAGCCGCTCGGGGTGAACCGCCGGGGCGTCCAGGTAGGCACCGGCGAAGGGCTGCGTGCTGCGCGTCGTCATGTTGGTGCCTCGCGCTCGCGGTCGGGGAGCTTGTGGCGGCCATCTCCCACGGGGGAACGAGAGACGGCCGCCGGGCGCCCGCGGTGTTCACCGGGGCGCGTGTCCAGTCCAACACCGGGACGTTGTCAACGGGTAGGAAAAGTGAGCCGGTTGCTACTCGCGGTGACCGGAAATTTCGGCGGGGCGGGATATGCGCAACCCTCCACGCTGCATGATCACGCGGCTACGGTGAGTGTGTGGAAGGAAATGTCCGGCTGCAGGCCCACATGATCGGGCACGCCTTCAGGCAGGGTGCGCTGGCCGACCGGGTGAACGATGAGCTGAAGGCGGCCGGTCACAGGGGGACGGTCGGTGACCGCACGGTCCGCGACCGGGTGACCGGAAAAACCGCCTGGCCGCACCAGCGCCAGCGAGACGCCCTCACGGCAGTATTCGGATGCACCCCCCTATGCCTTGGCTTCTATCCCCCGGCATGCCCGCACCGTCCTACGAGGACCCCTCAGCCATGCTCCGCCGCCGCTTCTGCACCGCAGGCCACGTCCGCGCTCGCCGCCACCGCCCTGCCGGCCGTCGACACCCGCCCCACCATCGTGGGCACCTCCGAAGTGATCCGCCTGCGGGAGGGTCTGGCCCGGCTCACCCTGCTCGATCAGAAACGCGGCGGACACGCCGCCCTCGAACGCGACGCACTCGCCGGCGCAGCCGAGGCTGTCGGCCTCCAGACCCGGTCCGCTTCGCAGACGATCCGCCAGCGGCCTGGTCGTGCATCGACGCCCGCCACGCCTGGCTTCAACGCGACGTGCGAACGCGAGACCCTCCAAAGCCGCCAGCGAGCGCGAGGCCCGCCTCCACGCGTTCCGATGGCTGCACCGCTACAACGTCCGGCGCCGTCACTCCCGCCTCGGACACCGCAGCCCCATCGCCTACGAGAACGCCTTCCAAGCAACATCAACGTCAGAGTCGCTCAGTGAGCGGGGTGCCTGCCGGTCCGTGGCGTGACGATCAGCCCGGGGGGCCGTTGCCGCGGACCGGAGACAATTGAGGCGACTGGCATGAGCGGATCCGCCGCACGTGAGTCGGTGTGTGTCATGCTCTCAAGCTCAGCCAATGTGCTCTCATCCAGCCATGTGGATCCCTCCCCGCCAGCAGGGTGGGATGGGTGCCCGGCCGCCTCCTGCGGGAATAATTCCCGCATCAGCACGAGGGACTGTCGTCCGTCAATCACTCGCAGCACTTTGAATCGCGTACCGGGCAGAAAGATCACCTGCTCCGGGGCGTGCGGGGTTACCGCCGCAGTTCGTCGTGCGGTCAGCGACCACACGACGAAGGCGGGTCCCCCCGCCCGTAGCGTGGCTGACGATGCCGAGGCCGTCCAGAAACTCTGCTCCGTCACGAACTGGTTCTCGCGGTACCACTCGGTCAACGGTCCGACCGCGTTGGTGCGTACGATCGCCGGACCTCGGTAGGAGGCCAGCCGACGCAGCCCCGAGGCGAGACACCGGGCGAGGGACAGGTGCCCGCCCACCGTTCCCTCCGACAACGCCTCGTCGAGTTTCTCCCACTCTTCCGTCAGGTAAAGGTGGACGGCCGCCAGGTCGGCGAGCGCCTCGACATGGTTGTGACGGACGTTACCCGGAGGGCCCAGAGACCGGGTCAATGCCTGTGCCGCGCCAGTCATCGCCTCGCGGTACCGATCACCGAATGTACGCCATAGCCGCAGCCGATCCCACGCGATGCCCCGTCCACCCGTCGGGATGATCCGCGCGGCGGCGTTCGGCACGGACTGCACCCGGTATCCCACACTGCCGGGCGTCTGGACCGGTACGGGCACGGAGCGTACGTCGCGTTCAAAGCCAGGGGACGAGTCAGTGACGCTCATCGCGTTCTCCTGGGGAGTTCGGAGGTACAGGTGCGCACCGCGCTAACACGGCTATCAGCACCCGCCGTATGGGCTGTGCTGATAGCACCGTCGGTGACTTTAGGCATGGGCTAGCGGTTCCTTGCGGGTCGCTGAACGACATCGGCACGGAAGACCACCAGGTTTTCCCGTCTATACCGACGGTGGGTGAACCGGACCAGGGCACGTACGATGCCCACGGCCACCGTCGTGGGAGATCGGCGGGTGCGCCCCGGGCTGCGGTGACGATGTTGGCGACCGTAATGGTGAAGAACAGTTTCCAGGCGGCGTCATCGATCGCCTGCCGGGCTGCCGCGGCGTGTTCGGCTCGGCCGTCGCAGCTGGCGGTCCTTGAGCGCGTCCAGCGTCTGCTCTGCGGGCTCGCAGAGAATCAACCTGTTGCTTCCCGCGATTCGGCTCGTTGGTGTGGTATGCGCATCTCCAAGTCGATCTGTCACCAACTCACCGTGAAGTTCCAGGTGTTGTTTCCGCATCTGGATGAGCGGCAGCGGCGGCTGATGCTGATGGGGGCCGAGGCCAGGGTCCTGGGACATGGCGGAATTCGGGCGGTCGAGCTCGGACGCGAGACTCCGGGTCGACTTCGTCGTCCAGCGCAGCGACGACAGGCCAAGGACCACATGGGTGCCGGGAATCCGGTGCGTGACCGTGCCCTGGACGTCGCCGAGGTCCTGAGCGACCAGATCCCCCTGCACGGGGGGATGACGGTCGAGGGCCTGACGCTGCGGCCCCCGGTGAACCGTCCCGGGTGCTACGCCGTCCCGGTCCCGGACCAGGGAGCCGCGGCGAACGTGACAGGGCTGACGGCACGTCGGTTCCAGGAGGTGTGGCCGGACGAGGAGGCGGCCCTGGCGGCATTGGGCACTGTCCTGCCGAGTCCTGAGGAATACACGGAGGCGGAGGACGCCGTCCGCCAGCTCCAGGAGACTCTTGCTGCCGGTCGCGAAACGTGCCTGGTCGGAGGCGGCGAACAGGATGAAGTCGGCGATCTCCTCCGGGGCGGCCCGGCGGGGTACGGCCAGGTCGTCGACGGGGACGAGTTCGGTGCCGTCGGGGCCGTAGGCGAGGGGCGTCTCGATGATGCCGGGGTGGACGGCGTTGACGCGGATGTTGTCGCGGGCCAGTTCCTTGGCGGCCGCGCGCAGGAGGCCGCGCAGCGCCCACTTGCTGCTGCTGTAGGCGACGAGACCGGGGGCGGCCGAGAGTCCGGCGATGGAGTTGACGTTGACGATCGCGCCGCCACCGGCTCTGCGCATCGAAGGGGCCGCAGCGCGGAGGCCGAGCAGGGCGCCGGTGAGGTTGGTGTCCAGCACGCGCCGGAACTCGTCGAGCGGGATGCTTTCCGTGGTGCCGACGCTCAGGTAGGCGGCGTTGTTGATCAGGATGTCCAGTGATCCGAAGCGGGCCTCGGTCCGCTCGATCGCTTCCGACCAGTCGGATTCGTTCGTGACGTCGAGCCGGACGCCGAGGGCGGAGCCGCCGAGAGCGGTGGCCAGCTGATCGGCGCCGGCCAGGGCGGTGACGACGGTGTTGGCGCCGGCCTGGGCGAAGTGGGTGGACAGTGCGGTGCCGAGTGCGCCGGTGGCTCCGGTGACCAGAACGGTCCTGCCGGTGAAGTCGAACATGGGAACTGGTCCTCTCAGTTGCCGGCGAGGCCGGTGGTGGGTGGGTTGTCGTGGGGCCGGGGTGGGTCAGTTGCCGACGGGGCGGGTGGGGTTGATGGCAGGGATGGTGTCGTCGGCGTCGGTGGAGTGGGCGAGGTCCCGCCCGGCTTCCAGGGCCTGGAGGCGGTCGCGCAGGGCGGCGGTCGCCATGGCGTAGGCGTCGGAGCCCAGCGTCAGGCGGAACGGGGCCTCGGGCTGGTCGGCGGAGGCGATGATGGCCCGCGCGATCTTCACGGGGTCGCCGGGCGCGGGCAGCGGGGGCAGGTCGCCGGACAGGCTGGCGCGCAGCTGCCCCGAGGGTCCGTCGGCGTATACGGGCAGTGGTGCGCCGAAGACCGCGCCGGTGCCGCCGAAGTTGGTGCGGGAGACCCCGGGCTCGACCACCGTGACGCCGATGCCGAAGGGGGCGAGCTCGGCGGCGGCCGACTCCCAGAAACCCTCGATGCCCCACTTGGTGGCGTGGTACAGGCTCATGGCGGGAAAGGCGACTTGACCGCCGATGCTCGCGATCTGGATGTAACGTCCGCCGCCCTGGCCGCGCAGGTGCGGGACGGTGGCGCGGGCCAGCTGGATCGAGGCCGTGAGGTTGGTCGCGATCTGCCGGTCGATCTGCTCGTCGGAGAGTTCCTCGGCCGCTCCGAAGAGGCCGTAACCGGCATTGGACACCACGACGTCGATCCGGCCGAGCTCGGCGAACGCGCGGTCCACGACCTCGCGCAGCGCGGTGGTGTCGGTGACGTCCAGGCCGGCGCGCCAGAGCCGGTCTCCGTGGCGGGCCGCCAGACCGTCGAGGGTCTCCGGCCGCCGCGCGGTGGCGGCGACCCGCTCCCCCCGTGCGAGCAGCTGTTCGGTGAGGTGGCGGCCGAAGCCGGAGGACGTGCCGGTGATGAACCAGGTGCGAGTCATGGGTACTCCTCGGTGGGTAACTAACCGGATACATTCATACCTCACGACGGCCGCTTCGTAAATACCCGGATGGTTATGTACGATGGAGGCATGCCACCTGATGCAACGGAGACCAAGCGGCGACTGAAGAAGGCGGCGGTCGAGGAGTTCGCCGGGTACGGCCTGGCCGGTGCCCGGGTCGACCGCATCGCTGAAAAGGCCAAAGCCAACAAACGGTCGATCTACATGCACTTCGGGACCAAGGAAGAGCTGTTCGACATGGTCGTCGCCGACAGCATGGTCGAGCTGGCGAAGGCGGTCTCGATCGACGCGAGCAGCCTGCCCGAGTACGCCGGCGAACTCTTCGACCGGCTGGAGCAGCGGCCCCACGTACGGCGGCTGTACCTGTGGGCAGGACTGGAACGCCAGCAACCCATCGACGCCGAGGTCGCGGAATACCGGCGCAACGTCGCCGCGATCGAGGCGGCGCAGGCCGCGGGCCGGGTCCGCACCGACATTCCGGCGACGGAGCTGCTGGCCATGACGGTCGCGCTGGTGATGAGCTGGGAGACCGCCTCCTGGTCGCTGAAGGCGCTGCAGGCGCGGACCGGCCCCGCCTCCTTCGCGCCGCGGCGCCGGGACGCGGTGGCAGCCGCCGTCGCCGGACTCGCCCAGCCGCCCCGACCCCACTCCTAGACACTTGCGCCCGCACCGGACAGCCCATGGCGAAGCCGTGGCGGCGGCCGTCGCACGGCGGGCCGCACCGCTTCCTTCCCGAAGTCGTCCCACCGCCTTCCGTGACCTCGGTACCCGGCCCGCTCACCCGCCGCGTCCCGTGGTGCGGCAGGTGGCCGGTGGAGGCCGGCTCGGGCGCGCCGGGCACCGTGCCCCTGCCGTGCCGGCCGGGCAGGTCGTTGAACTCCCGGGCGTCGGGCGCGGTCGGGCAGCCGGCATCGGAATGTCGTGGCACAGGAGGCTTCTCCTAAGGTCGGGGGACGTGGCTGTTCGACGACTCCTGGTCCGCGGCGGTCCGCTGCGGACGCCTGCGCCCGGCACTCGCCAGGAAGACGGGGCCGTGCCCGGCAGGGCTTCGACACGGTCGAGCCTCGCCCTGCCGGCCACGGGAAGCGCAGGGAGGGCGGATGCGCCAGCCGGATGGTGACAATGGCCCTGCTGCCGGTTGCCTCGTCGGCCGTGAGGCGGACGGTGCGGACGGCGGGCTGCGGGTGCCGGAGAGCGAGTGCGGCGGCTGCCCGGACTCGCAAGGGGCGGAGAGCCGGTGCCCGATCCTCGGACGGAGGCCCGTCTGCGGGACCTGCGTGCCGGTCGGCACAAGCGGATGCTCATCAAGGGCGAGCGCGGGGGCGCCCCTCCCCCGGAAACGTTCAGCAGTGCCTCGCCGACGGACGTGCCCACGCCACGGCAGCCCTGCATCGGCCCTGCTGTGCACAGGCCGATCGGTGTGCGGCGCCGGCCGAGTGCCCGCACACCTGCCGTCAGCCCGTGGACACACCGCGCGGAAGGGCTGACCATCCGCCGGCCGTATCACCGGCCTCAGGGGGCCGTACGTTCGTGGCTCGACCGTCCGTGGCCCAGCCGACGGGTCGAGACGAGAGGGCTCAGCGGGCCAGCAGGTCCTGGATCGCCGCTGCGATCTCGTCGGGTGCCTCCTCGGCCACGAAGTGTCCCGCTCGGGTCAGCCGGTGGTCCAGGTCCGGCGCCCACGCCTTCCACACCCCGGCAGCGTCGTAGCCCAGTTGCGCGCCCCAGTCCTGCTGGACGACCGTCACGGGCATGGCCAACTGCGAACCGGCGTCCAGGTCCGCCTGGTCGTGTATGACGTCGATGCCCGCCGAGGCCCGGTAGTCCGCGACGATCGACGTCACTGCCGCGGCGCTCGCCCGCAGGTATTCGGCACGCACCTCCTCGGGCATGGCGGCCGGGTCGTTGGCCCAGGCGTCGAGGAACGAGCCGAAGAACGCGTCCGCACTGCCTGCGATCATCGCCTCCGGCAGGCCCGGCGGCTGCGCCATCAGGAAGAGGTGGTAGCCGACCGCCGCCGACACGCCATGCAGGACGTTCCACATGTCCAGCGTCGGCACAATGTCGAGGATGCCCAGGTGCGTGACGGTCTCCGGGTGGTCCAACCCCGCCCGGAAAGCGACCAGAGCGCCCCGGTCGTGGCCGACGAGGGCGAAGCGCTCGTGGCCGAGCGCCGCCGCCAGGGTCACGACGTCGGCGGCCATGGTGCGCTTGGCGTACACGTCGGGGCCGGTGGCCGCCGGCTTGTCGCTGGCACCGTAACCCCGCAGGTCGGGACAGATCACCGTGTGCTCGTCGGCGAGCCGCTCGGCGACGTGCCGCCACATCAGGTGGGTCTGGGGAAAACCGTGCAACAGCACGACCGGGCTGCCGCTGCCACCCACAGCGGCAGCCAGCTCCACACCGTCCGCACCGGGCAGGCGGATGTGATCGAAGCCGGGAATGGTGAGCGTCACGAGGGACCATCCTCTCGGGTCGGGGACACGACCGGATCAGCTTGGACGACGGCGATCAGCAGCCGATCAGTACGCTCGGGCGCGGCCGGCGACCTCGACGCCGCGACCGCGCACGCCGATGCGGCCGACCAGCTCGCCGCCGCCACCGAAGCGCCCCTCGTCCCCGTCCTCACCAGGTGGTTCAGGGCCCGGGCCACGGCCACCCGCCCGCAGCACCGAACCCGGCGGACCGACCGCCGCCACGGCCGCGGCGCACTACCGCGCTGCCGAGGACGCCCTCCGGACGGCCGGAATGCCAGGGCTGCACCGCGGACCTGTTCCCGCTCGCCCTGCTCGGGCTGCGCCTGCTGCACGACCGGCCCGCGCCCACCGACCCGCACCTCGACCGGGGCCTGTACCGATCCTGGGCGCGGCCCCTCGTGCCGCTCGCCCAGGACCGGGGCGAGGAGGCCCGTACCGCCCTCGCCGTGGCGCCCGAACCACCGTGTGACCACATGCGGGAGGCCATGTGGTGCCTGACCGCCCGCGCCGCCGTACACCTCGGCGAACGCGGAATCGCCGCGCACGCCGCGGCCGCCCTGCGCGATGCCCGTACGGAACACGCCGGTGCCGCTGGCGGAATGCTGACCCTGGACCCGGTGGCCCGCTACCTGGCAGAGACCCAGGCATGCGCCCAAGCGGGATGAGCGGCCCAGATTCCACGCATCACGCGCCCATTGGCGCTCACCTGCCCCCCCACGGCCCCGGTGGAATCAGGTCGCCATGACGTTCCAGTGGCATCCGCCGTCGGCGCTGGGCGGGTGGTGTGCCGGCGACGGTCTCATGCCACGCGGGGCAGGAGCACGGCAGTTCTATGGCTGCCGCGCTCGCCCTCTGCGCCGGCTCCGCATTTTTCAGAGGCTGCCTGAGCCCGAGTCATCGTGTAGACGGAGACGACTTCCGGTAGCCGGGTGGCGGCCGACTGTTCGAAGGCGGCCACGACGTCCCGGCGCAGCGGCCGGACCTGAGTGGCCACCATTGCCTGTACCGGATGGTTGAGTGCGCGCAGGGAGACCTGGGCTCTGTACCCCTGGATGATGCCGCGTCTGTGCAGCAGCCTGGTGCGTTCCGGACAGGTGGACGGCGCGATGCCGAGTCTCTCGGCGAGCGAGGGCCGGCGGAACAGGGGGGTTTCCCGACGGGTTTGTCGACGTGGTCGCGGGGGCCGAGGAGGCCGACTGCGCAGCAGGTGAGGTCCGTCGCCTCGGGGCGTGCCGGCGAGTTGCTCCAGATCCTGGTCGTGGACCCGTGCTGTCTGCGCGTGTTCGGACATGTCGGCGATGACGACGTCTTCCTTTCCTGGCTGCCCTGTTGCGCAGGGCGTTCAGTGTCGTGGTGCGGGCGGCCGGAGCCGGACATCCCGCCTGGGCGGCCCCGGATGGAGGGGCCCGTCGGCGTCCTCTCGCTCGGCGCCCAGGAGTGCGGGTAGTTGCCGGCCGATGGCGATGCAGGCATCGGCGTCGGCCGGCCGTCCGGCGGGCAGGGGAATTGAAGGAAATGGTGATGCCCTGCCCGACTGCGAGCTGGTCCTCGCGGACGCCGCCCCACTGCCGGACTGGCTTGAGCAACTCACCACCGCTCGCATCCCTGCCTGGTCACCCGGTGAGCAATGCGCGGATCGATGTCCCGCAGGACTCCGCAAGGACCGCGAGACGGTCCCGCCCGTCGGCCGGCACCCGGATCACGGCATCGGACATGTCCCGCACGCGTACGCCGGTGTTCACGCTTCGGGCGGATCCCGGCCCTCCGGCCGTGCACCACCGCCGGAGGGCCGGCACCAGCGGCGTCGCCGGCTGCCGGACGGCCGGGCGGTGGGCGTCGGCCGATGTCGGAGCGCACGCCTAGACTCTCGGCCCATGTCGTCCACGAAATTCCCCGCTCCCGGGGTCACTTCTGGTTCCGCCGCCCCAGGGGGCGCGCTCGACGCCGAGGCGCGCGTGCGCGAGTTGATCGCCGTCCTCGACTCGGGGGAGGCACTCACGCAGGCCGCCGAACTGGCCACGGCGGCCTGTCTGCCGCACGAGCTGCTGCTGCATCTGTGGCTGTCGGCCGCGGACCCGGACGGGTTCTGCGCCGCACTGCTGGCCCCGGCGATGACCCGCGAGGGTGTCACCAGCCTGTTCCTGACCTCGGTGACGTCGCTGCGCGGCCTGCGCCACCTCACGATGCTGCGCAGCCTCACCGTCTTACGCTGCAAGGAGATCACCGACATCACCGACCTGGCCGCGCTGACCGGCCTGGTCGAACTCGACCTCAACGGCTGCGCCGGCGTCCACGACCTCACCCCGCTCAGCGGCCTGACCTCGCTGACCAGCCTCACCCTGCACCGCTGCCGCGCGGTCGAGGACACCCGGCCGCTGCTGACTTTGAAGAACCTGCGCCACCTGGATGTGAGCATGACCAAGGTGCGCAGTGCCGCCGGGTTCGGCGCGGCCTTCCCCCGGCTGGAGAAGCTCAGCCTCCAGGGCTGCCGCTCCTTCCGGGACGCGGGCCAGCTCGCCGGCCTCGGGGCACTCACCGAGCTGAACCTCGGCTGGACCGGCATCCGCGACCTGGACGGCCTCACCGGCGCCAGCGGGATCCACACCCTCGACCTCGTCAGCTGCAAACGACTGACCAGCCTCAAAGGCATCGACGCACTGCCCCGGCTGACCGGACTACGGCTGGAGAAGTGCAGCCGGCTGGAAAGCCTCGACGGTCTCGGCGCCCACCCCCACCTGGACCGCGTCCGCGTGGAGGAGTGCCCCGCCCTGCGGGACCTGCGCGGCCTCGCCGCCCTGACCGGCCTGAGGTCCCTGCACCTGACCTCCTGCGAACAACTGACGTCCCTCGCCGGACTGGAGGCACTGACCTCGCTGGCCGTCCTGGACATCGAGGCGTGCCCCGCGGTGAGCGACCTCGCCCCGCTCGACGGGCTGCCCGAGCTGAGCCTGCTCTACCTGCAGCAGATCGACGGGCTCCGTGACCTGACCTCGCTGGGCTCCCTGCCCGCTCTGGAGACCCTGTCGGTCAGGTGGTGCCCCGCGCTGCGCAGTCTCGGCGGTCTCGGCGAGCTGCCCCGCCTGGCCGAGCTCCGCATCGACAGCTGCCAGAACCTGTCGGAGCTCGGGCCGCTCGGCCATCTGAAGGCCCTGCGCGAGCTGTGCGTGGAGGACTGCCCCTCCTTCACCACGGTCGGCTCCCTCGGCACGCTGTCCGCCCTGAAGGACATACGGATCAGCGGCTGCGCCGTCCTGGCCGACCTGTCCGGACTGGCCGGTTGCGGAGCCAGGAAGCTGAGCCTGTCGGGCCTGCCGATCCTGACGGACCTCGACGCTCTCGCACAACTGCCGCGGTTGCGCACGCTGGAGGTGTACCGCTGCCCCCGGATCCGGACACTTCCCGCCCAGCAGTGCCGGCACGTCCTGCTCTTCGAGCTGCCGTGGACAGACCTGTCCGGCCTGCGGGCGGGCCCCGACCTGCGGAGGATCCAGCTCTTCTCGGAAAAGCTGACGGACATCGGCGCGTTGACGGTCCTCCCGGGCCTGACCGATGTCGACATCGACTTCTGCACCGAGCTGAAGGACTGGAGCCCGCTGCTGGACATCCCGGCCCTTGACCGGTTCAAGCCACCGCGCTACCAGATGTACGAGATAGAGAAGGACGGCGGCACCGATCCGGTGCTGGAAGCACTCGCCGCCCGGGGAGTCACACGGTACGAGTAGACCCTCACGGTGGATTCGCCTGATCGTCGCAACGTTGCAGGTTCATGGTGCCAGAGCGGCGGCGAACTCCTGGGCGGAGGGCTGCCGACTGGGGTTCCTGCGGGGTCGGTTGCATCCCGACCCTGTGACGCCCTTGGGTCACGGTCGCAGAACCACGGTTCAACGGGGCAGCGCCGGCGCACTATGGCTGTGAGTGCGCTTCCGCTGCTTTTCACCGTTCGTCGACAGAGCGCTGCTTAACGTTACCGGGGCTGTTTCCGCAGGTGAGGGACGGACGGTCACGCGCCGTGTGAGGACTGGCGGAAAGGGTCATGGTGAACCGTTCGGGAGCTGAGAAGGGCATTCGCCCAGCTGAGCTGCCTCAGGCTCGCTGCCCCGTGCATCGGCCTGACGGTGTGGGCCCTCCTGGCCTGATGGCGACTCGACCGGGGCGTAGCGTCGTAATGACCCATCAGTTGCTGTCAGTGCGCACTGCTACACCCTTTTTGTCGGGATGAGCCGTGCTCCGCGGCCCACCGACGGGAGGGGGAAACATGTCGAGGGTGCCGGACGGGTTCCACCGGGTATGCAGACACATCCGTCGCAATCCGAGGCCCAGGAGCGCCAAGCGCATGAGCGGTTGGATGATTGCCGGCTTACTGGCCGGCGTGTGGCTGTGGGGGCAGGTGTTCGGGTTCAGTGAGTCCACCGCCACGACACCGCCGACGGTTCCGAAGCCGGCGGCCGGCGCGACGGCCGACCGCTGATGGGACGGATACGTCTGCGGCGCCCTCGCGGTGCCGCGGAGCTGGTCGCAGCGGCTGTGGTCGCCCTGGCCGTGCTCGTCCTGGTGGCGCGGACGGCGGCCATGGCGGTCGGCGCACTGAAGGCGGCCTGGCCTGCCCTGCTGGCTCTCGCTCTGCTCACGGGAGCCGTCGCGGCGTGGCGGATCAGGCAGGCGACCACGATGCGGCGTCGGGAGAAGGAGCGGCTGGCCACTCTGCGGATCACGCTCGCGGAGTTCGACACCATGGACGACCGTCGTTTCGAGTACGCCCTGCGGGATCTGCCGGTCCGTGAGGGCTGGCCGGCCCGCAGAGTGGGTGGCGGTGGCGACCAGGCCGCCGACGTCATCGGTGACCATCCGCAGCGCGGCCGGATCGTGGTGCAGGCCAAGCACACCCGCGTCGGCGGGAAAGTGGGCTCATCGGTGATGTACGCGGTGAAGGGGACGGCCGGGCCGGTCCATAAAGCCGATCACGCTGTCGTCGTCACCAACGGATCCCTCACCCGCGATGCCATGGCGTGGGGCGACCGGCACGGCGTCCACTGGATCGACCGGGAAAAGCTACAACGCTGGGCCGAGGACGGTGCCGCTCTGCACGCGCTCCTCGGATTGTCCGCGCGCTCCCGCCCGAGCCGATTCAGGCGTGCGGCATGACTGGCAAAGAGCGTGATCGCTGCCCAAGACGTCTGGAGGTGTGGTGTTCGATGAGGACGGGTTGCTCGACCTGCGCAAGTGCAAGAAGAACGCCCAGGACTGGTACGAGGAGATGCACGAGCGCCAGCGCAAAGCGCACTCCTCGCGGCGTATCCGCGTCGAGCACGGCATCGCGCATCTGAAGACCTGGCTGGCACTGACCCGCCACCTCGGCCGCCGCGAGCATATCAGCGACACCGTGCAAGCCGTCGCTGGTCTGCTGCCCCACCAGCAGAACGCGGACCTGCCTCCGGCACGGCAGGTGTGATAACCAAGCCCCGCTGAGGTCCTCGCCGTCTCACCACTTACCGTGCACGAGCTCGCTAAGGGCTTGCCGATCATTAACACGTTGTCTTGATCATGCTGATGGAGCTCAGGGCTCGGACCCGAGTTTGGAGGGCTGTGAGGGCGGAGGGCGGGGTGGCTGCCGGCGGGATGACGACGCCGTGCGTCTTGAGCAGTGTCCTGATCTTCAGCAGGGTGCGGTGCATGGCGGTCCGGCTGCTTGCGAACAGTACCGCGAGGGGTTCCGCGGCCAGGGCGATCCGCAGGTGAAGGACGGCCGCCAGGACCTGGTCGGGAAAGGCGAGCCGGGGCGGGCGGCCCCGGTTGACGTTGCCGTCGACGGCCAAGTGTCGGTGAGATCGCTCAGTTGCTGCCGGGACATGCCGGTCAGGACGGGGTCGGACAGTAGCGCATGGTCCCACTCCGGGGCCGGGGCTTCTGCGGAGCCCGGGGTGCTGGGACGGCTGGGCAGGGCTGGGGGTGCAGGGCATAGTTCCAGTCGCCGTGGAAGGCGTGTCGGGTCAGTGGCAGGGCCGCCATCTCCGCGTCGCCGATCTGGACTCCGGTGGGGTAGATGTTGGTGTCCAGCTCGGCCATGACGCGCAGTCCGGTGCGGGTGGTGGTCGCGGCAATGGACTGGACGATGACTTCGTGGCTGGTCAGCGGGCGGCCGCGCCAGTTCATGGTGATGTGGGAGAAGAGGAAGCCGGTGCTCGATCTTGTTCCACTTCGATGTTCCCGGCGGCAGGTGGCACACGGTGATCGTCAGTCCTGTTTCGGCCGCGAGCCGGGCGAGTTCGAGCTTCCAGGCCCGGGTGCGGTAGCCGTTCGAGCCGCCCGCGTCGGCGGTGATGAGCAGTCGTGTCGCCTGCGGGTAGGCGGCCCGGCCCTGGCCGGACCACCAGCGGCGGTGTCCACACTGATCACCGGCTGGCCGGCGTCCCGGTGATCGCGTGCCTGCTCGTTGAGATAGCGGAACTGGGCATCGCGGTCTGGACGTTGGCTTCCCTCGATGGTCTTGGCGTTGGCCTGCAGACTGAAGCCTTCCTCCCGCAGCAGGTCCGCGACGGTGTCCGCACCGACTTTGTGCCCGGTCCGGACCAGCTCCCGCGCCAGCGCGCGGGTCGACTTCACCGTCCACCGCAGCGGCGACATCGGATCACCGCGCTCGTCCGGCTCGACCAGCGCCAGCAGGGCCGGCCGCAGCCCCGGATCGAGATCTGGCGACCCTCTTGCGGCCCCCGCCCGGCCTCCGAACCCGCCCCAGAGGCTCCTCACCGGTGCCTCCAACTCGGACACGCCCTTGCGGACCGTGGTCTCACCCACCGAGGCCGCCGCCGCGACGGCCCGAACACCACCTTGTCCCAGGACACGGGCCTCTGCGGCCATCAGCAGCCGTCGCTGCCGCTCATCCAGTGCGGGAACAACACCGCGAACTTCATCGCGAGTTGGGTACGGATCTCGTCCGGGATACGCATACCACATCAACGAGCGATGAGACGGGAAGCAACACCTTGATGATCGGCAAGCCCTTAGGTCGAGAAGCAGTGGTATGCACCGCGGAATCCACCGCATCGCGCCCCGCTCGCGACGCAGCGGGGCAGGAGTGCGGTGACCGACCGTCAATTCACAGCGTGATGGATCACCGGGGACCTGTTCCGTCAATGATGCTGGGGCGGGGTGCTGGAGCAGATCGCGGTCCGACGGGCCGACACCGCATTGTGACCGGCAACTTCAGGATGGACGTCGTTCAGTGCTCGCAGAGGGAGAACTCCCGCTCGTAGAGCCGATTGTTGTTCTCGTCGACGAAGAACTTGCGTTCCTGCATGAGCTGTTCGCGGTAGTCCTTGGCCGCCTCCAAGGTCATGGTCGTGGTGGCGGACCACGGCTGCTGGGGCGGCACGTCCGACGTGGAGACGATGGTCTGCGACGGGTCGACGAGGAAGAAGGCGAGGACCTTGCGGTGCCCGGGCCTGGTGGGATCGGTGAGGCGGAACGGGGCGACGCGGTGCTGGAGGACGTTCGGGAAGGCCAGGCAGCGGCCCTCCGGGGTCGCCGCGGAGCCCAGCACCTGGTTGAGCGGGCCGTCTCTCTCCAGGCCGTAGACCTCGCGCATGCCGGTGGTGTCGTCCTGCTGGTGATCCGGGTCGTCGACCGCGGTACGGAAGCTCAGGCGACTCTCGGTGATGTTCTCGCTCTCCCAGTAGAAGAGACAGGTCGAGACGATCCGCTCGTTGAGCATTCCCTCGACGTGCCAGGAGCCGCCAGCGTACTCGGGGCTGTCCGGGGTGAGGTGGATGGCGGCGAGTTTGACGATGACCTGGAGGCAGCGGCCGCGCAGGTCGACGCGGTCGGTGCTGGCGGGCAGGGCGGGCGGGGCGTATTCGGGGGCGTCCGGGAGGGCGGGCCGGCGGTCGTCCCACCAGGTTTCCACGGCCTCCTCCCAGGCCTGGTGCGCTTCCTCGTCCTGCACGTCGGGCTCTTCCGGTTCGCTCCCTTCGTACTCCTCGTACCAGGACCACGGGTCGGCCTCGATCCGCAGGGTCCGGGGATGGCGCAGATCAGTGAGGACGTTCTCGAACAGCGGGCGCACCCGGGCGAACAGGCCGGGCAGGACGGCGGCGAGTTCGCGGTGGTCCTCGGGGTGGACGTTGTTGACGTACGAGAGGAAGGTGACGTCGCCGTCGTCGCCGACCCCGACGTCCGTGGGCAGCCACTGGAACCGTTCGGAGAATTCGTAATCCGAACGGTAGCCGGTCTTCGGTTTGTGCCACGCCCGCTCGGGTCCGCCGCTCACCTCGCGCACCAGGCAGAACAGCGACGGGTGGACCAGGTCCAGCACCTGGCCGTGGGAGCCCGGGTGCCAGTCCTTGTCCGCGTCGGGGACCTCTTCCAGGACCCGCACCGCCTCGCGCAGCCGTGCGGTGAGCTCGCCGTCGACCAGGGTGTCCGACTGCCACACTCCGTCGACGGCGGACACCTCGACACCGGTTCGGGCGTCTCTCAGCGCGGCGTAGTGGGCGAGCTCGGCGAGGACGTACCGTATCTCCGCCTCGGTCAGGCCCTGGTCGACGGCCTCCTCGGTCCATCTGGCCACCACGTCGGCGTCGTGCATCTTGACGTACCACTCGGGCTTCGACCGGATATGGGCACTGCACTGCACCATCTGGAGCTCCCGCAGTGTTCTGGGCTCCTGGCCGTACAGGGAGGCGGAGAAGGGCAGGGGGAAGGCAGCCGGTTCGGGCATGTGTACCTAGTCCTTACAGTTGTTCGGAACGGCCGGAATGCTACCGCCCGGGACTGACACACACCGCACCCCAACTCCCCTTGTACAGTTGGCCGTTGCGGACCAGCGCCTGCCACCTGAGACCTTGGGCATGCGGTCGCCGACGCACCTGCGGTGCGTGACAGTGACGCCCCGGATCACCACGCCGTCCGGCAGGGCAGGGCAGGGACGGTCACGGGGATGAGCCCGCCCGGCTGCACCGCGGCCCTGGATGCTGGGGCGGCGTACATGCGCTCGCCCGTCACGTTCCCCAAGTACAGGCGCTCCGCCTCGCGGCGCGCCGGATTCCCCGACCGCCGGGCGTCCTTGCGCGCCCCGTTCCGCTGACGTGGGTTTTGCGGTGGCCGTGGTAGCGGCTTCGGCGGGCTTGGTGGGCGTTGACGAGTTCGCGGATGGTGCCTTCGACGCCGGATCGGGTGGCGTGGAGCCGGCGCCCGTTCGCCTCCAGGTAGTGCCGCTGCGGTGTCCCCGCACGCCGGCCCGGACCCGCCACGGCCGCCGCCCGGGCGCCGTCCGGCCGCTCCCCGTCGACCGACACTCCGCCCGTGACCGCGCGGCGGAGTTCGCGGGGGCGTCCGCACCGTTCCGCCCCGGCGTCTCCCGCCGCCCGGCAGCCCGGCCAGAGCGAGCCGCAGCTCACCCTCGAGGTCGGCCAGCGCCCCCTCGTCGACCGGGACCTCGTCGAAGAATCCCTCCCTGATCATGCGCAGCAGGTCCTGCGGCGACATCCGGGTGCCACCGGTCACCAGCGGATCGACCAGCCGGGCCAGCTGCGCCCGGTCGTCGTCGCTCAGCCCCGACACCACGTCGTTCCACAGCTCCTCCTAGGGGGAGGTGGGCTCGGTCCGGTTGACGAACTGCGCCGCCGGATACACGACGGCCGACTACTGCCCCACCGGTCGCGCCGACAGCCTGCTCTGGTACCGGGGCACGAACGAGAACCCTCCCAGTCCCGCGTCCACTCCGACCGAGTCGGCGGCCATGGCCAGAACGACGGGCAGTGCCTCGGCCGGCTCCGGCTCCGGCACCCCGGACTCCGCGTAGCGCGACGCGACCCACGACCACAGCCCCTCCCAGGTGAGCGGTTCCCGGTCGCCCGTGGCCGCCCGCCGCACCAGGTCCATCGCCCGGAAGCCCTGCAACAGCGCTGCGAGCGCCGGACGGTCGTCCTCCAGGTGGGGCCCGTAGACCAGGCGGACGGCGCGCAGCCAGCGCAGCACGTCCTCCGCGCGGCGCGGGTCCCCCGTCACCTCGGCCGCCCACCGGGCGAGCTGCGGACGTGACGGCTCCGGACGGAAGCCGGCCCACCGGTCCCCGTCGGGCAGCTGGAACCGCGCCGGCAGGTTCCGTCCCGGATCGGCCAGCGCGATCAGCGGCTCCTGGCCGCCGGCGGTGGTCCACACCTCACGGGCCCAGTAGTCGGACAGCAACTGACCGGCGACCGGCCGCACCAGCGGGTCGTGCCCCGGCTCCCCCGCCACGTCGGCCCCCATGACGAGCGCCGCGGTGCCGGGCGGCAGCGTGGTCAGCACCGGATCCGCGGCGAACAGGAAGTCGACGATCCGGTGGTAGTCGAACGCCTTCGTGGCACCGTTCGTCAGCACCAGCTCCGCGCTCCGGCCGTCACCCCGCAGCCCGACGATGTACGCCTCGCCGAACGGCAACGCCTGCGGAACGCTCTCCGCCACCGCCCCGGCAGCGGCCCCGGGCACCGGCCGTACCAGGGTGAACTGCCGCGCGAACGGCAGCAGGCTGTAGGTGTCCTGGCGATCGTCCCAGACCGAACGGGAGGAGAAGCCCACCGGCTTCCCGTCCGGTCCCGGGTGCGTCGTCCTCCGGATCTGCTCCAACGGTGTCCGCGCGCCGTCCACCGCGACGACGTGCGGGCGCCAGTACCGCTCGGCGAAGGGTTCGGGGGGCTGGGCGAGCAGCGGGAGGGCGTCGCGGGCGGCCTCGACGACGCGGAGGCGCGGGTCCTGCGGGTCCGGTGACGGGCCGAGGAGGATGCGCGCGTCCTCGACGAGCTGTCGCAGACGCTCCCCGTCGTGGAACGGAACTCCGACGGCGTAGGCACCCAGCGCCTCCGCGATGCCGAACAGGTCGAGAAGGACGGACTGCTGCTCGATCACGTTGCGCAGCGACGAAGTGTTCTGCCCCATCAGTTCGATCAGGGGAGCGAACGCCCGGACCACCGGATGGCCGGTGATGTGTGTGATCGAGTCACGCAGGACGTCGTCGGGCAGCGGGGCCGGGAAGTCCCTCGCCCGCTGGTAGGTCCTGCGGCTCAGGGCGGAGAACTCGGCGACGGCCCTCCGTATCTCCTGCGGGTCCATCAGCTGCTTGCCGAACGAGATGTGCCGCAGCTCCGCCAGCGCGAGCGGGATGCCCAGGTCGCCGTGGACGTCCAGCTGCTGGTAGTCCTCGTCGTTCATGTCGACGGTCGCCGTGTGCGAGACGGTCTTCCCCTCGGAGGTGCGCCCCGTCAGCGCGGCGTAGGTGTGCTCGAGCGGGCTCGGCAGGACCCCGGAGCCGGTGAAGGAGAAGCCGGGGGGGACGGGCTCCTCCCTGAAGAAGCCGGCGGGGACGGGCTCCTCCCGGCGAAGCACCCGCCGGTACATCTCCAGAACCCGTGCCAGCTCGTTCTCCAGACCAGCGGTGATCCTGTCGTACGCCTTGTCGAAGAACGTCCGTGAGCGGGGCCGTGTGGCCTGAAGGACGCGGTCGAGCGGAGACCTGGACGCCGCGGGGAGGAGGTTCTTCAGAAGCGTGGTCCGCGGCCAGACGACGGCGTTCGGACGTACGGCGACGTGGTTGAACGACCACCACGCGTATCCCCAGACGTCGTCGACATCCGGGACGACGGTGAGGAAGGGGAGCATCTTGTGCAGGGTGGCCACGTCCCAGCCGTCCCCCATGAAGTCCTTGACGAACTGCGTGGCGACCCTGTGGCCGAACGCCCTGCCTGCCATGATCAGGGCTCCGAGATCCATGTTGGAGCCCAGCCGTCGTGCCGTGGCGTCCTGGAGCTCCCTGAGGCCGACGACCGGGGTACCCGGGGTCATCTGCAGGTAGGTACGGCGGCCGTCGGCCAGAGGGCTGGGCTGGACCATGACTCTGCTGGTGAACTCGGTGTGCTCCCATCCCGGGAGGGTCGACAGGATCTCAGTGAGCGGCACGGGCTTCCTCCGGCGGTCCGGGGCCTCCAACGCGCTCTGGAGGCGTTCCAGCCCCTCCACCATCTCCTCGACGGACGGCCTCTGCTCCTCCTCCCTCACACCGCCCGGCTCGGTGACGATTTCCGCGACGAACCGCACCACCTTGCCGGGCTTGTCCGCCCCCGCCACCGTCGCCTCGGACTCCACGGCATGGAGCACCCCGGTGACGGGATGACGCCAGAACTGCTGGGCGTCCGTAACGATCTTGATCCCGGGGCCCTTGGCCAGCAGCGCCTTCTGGAAAGGCGGCGTCTGACCGGGGCCGGTGCTGATCTCCAGCGGACGGCGCTCCTCGGCCTCCAGGCCGAGCGCGTTCCGGTGTTCCGGCGCGGGGCGGGCCGGCTGCCGCGCCGGAGCTTTGGTGACGGGTGTCTGCTCCTGGGGCGCCCGCCCCCCGGGCAGCGCGGAGACGAAGCCCGTGGGGCTGCCGTCGGGCCGCTCGTGGGTGTGCAGCCGGGCCGGTTCGTCCCGGGTGGCGGGGGTGACCGACACATCGCCCGTGGGTACGTGCGCCGCGAGGCCGGTGACCTGCCGGATGCGGCGCGCGACCGCCTTCACCTCGTCCTCCGTCGCGCCGGCCTTGCACGAGGTCACCAGGATGTCCGTGGCGTCCGCCGGGAGCCGGTCCCTCATGACGGCCAGCAGGCCGTCGGTGTCGAAGTCGACGGTCCGGCCCTTCTCGGCGGCGCCCCGGAAGCCCTCGCCGGTGCCGTGCGAGCCCCACACGGCCACCCTCGCGCCGGGCGGCAGGGGAAGCCTGCGCACCGTGCTCACCAGCCGGCCGTCACCGTCCCGCCGCCACTGGACGTACTCCCGCATGCCGGGCACGTCGCGGTGTGCTTCCCGGCGCGCCGCGGCGTTCTGATCGGTGAACGACGTCAGCCCCGCGTCCCGCCCGTCGCGGTCCTTGAGCCTCTCCACCCGCACCAGCGAACGCAGCAGGTGCCGCTCCGGATCGGCGATGACCCCGGCGGCCAGCATCCGCTCGGCCGACTCGCGGGTCATCCGGACCGGAACGGGGTGCGCGATCGGCACGTCCACCTCGGCCCGGGGGGCGCGGACCCCCATCGGGTGCGCGACCGCGTCGCGCTTGCGGCCGACCAGCCTCAGGTCGACGGTGAACTGCACCAGCGCCGACGGCCCCTTGAAGACCAGGACGGCGTCGTTCCCGGCGGCCCGCTGGCTGGTCTCGCCGGTGCCGCCGCCGGCCGAGCGGAAGGGCGCGGGCTGGTAGTCGTGGACCTGGTGCACCCCGAAGTTGATGAAGCCCGGCAGCGGCACGCCCTGTCCGACGGTGGTCTGGGCGCCGTCCCGGGCGCCGGCCTCCCCTCTTTGGTTCTGCCGCATGGCGCCGGGGGCGCCGCCGGCCGCCACCTCGAATTCGGCCGTCTCACCCGCGCCGAGCACTTCGCCGCCGGTGAGGCGCGCGTGCAGGGTGATGTCCAGGCCCTCGGTCCCGAGGAACCTCTTGACGAACGCCTGCGGCAGGGGCAGCCCGGTGGCGGCCAGCGCGGGCAGCGCCGACTGCAGCCACTCCGTCGAGACCTCCTCACGGATGAGGTGCGCCCCCGTCGTGCCGGTGGTGCCGAAGTCCGACGAGGCGCCCAGCTTCCGGGCCAGGTCGACGATCCCCGCCCGCACCAGCGGGGCTCCCTTGAAGCCGTTGGCCTGTGCCTCCCAGGGCAGCCGCGCTCCCGGGGCCCGCCACTGCGCCAGCGGGACCGGCGGTGCGGTGCGGTCCCCCGCCGCGGGCAGGGCCCGCGGCGGGCGCAGTCCGGCGAGCGCCCGCAGATCCGACTCGGGGATCCCGAACCGCAGGTAGCGGTCGTCCTCGGCCGGCGAGCCGTCCTCCGCGGCGGGGGGCGGCGCCAGCTCCACCGAGACGATCGGCTCCGCGTCCCCCGGAAGTTTCCCGCGGTACAGCTCCAGCCGCGCGGACACCGGGATGCGGAGCCTGACCATGCCGGCCTCGCCGGGAATCCTCGTCGTCACGCCCGTCGCGAGGGCCCGGCGCACCGTGTCGGCGAGGGACCGCTGGCCGGACGTCCCGACGAGGGGCACGCCGGCCACAAGGCCCGAGGCCGGCGAGACGGAGCCGGCGGCGATCAGGGGGACGTCGAGGCCCGGTCCCCGGCTCTCCGCCCCGGTGGACGCGTGGTCGAGCACGGCCTTGGTCGCGTAGCCGATCCGGCGCTCCCGCGCGGGGCGGCCGTCGAAGGTGCCGTCCCGCCGGTCCAGCACCAGCTGTGCCCAGTAGGCGTCCCGGCCCCTGCTCTGCCGGAACAGCTCCACGCCCACGCCGCCGTCGTCCAGGCCGGCCAGCAGCCCCACGGCGCCGTCGAGCAGCGTCGCGAGGCGCACGGTGTTGTGCCGCCTGTCGTCCAGCAGCCGCGTGGGCAGCAGGTCCTCGGTGAACTCCGCGCCGAGGGTCTTCAGCAACTCCTTCCGCAGCGCGGGCAGCAGCCGTCCGAAGCCGGGCGGCTGCTCCACCGCGCCGAGCCCCAGCGGCAGGCCGGCCGCCAGCACCAGCCCGGCGGCGGGGTCGGCCGCCACGGGCCCGGTCGGCGTGGTCCGCGCCACAGGCCCAGCAGGCGTGGTCCGCACCACGGACGCGGCCGGCGTGGTCCGCGCCACGGGCTCGGCAGCGGTGCCGCTTCCCTTCACCGCCCCGGCCGGAGCCGCGGCGGACGGCACCGGAGCAGCCGTGTTCGCGGCCGCGGGCCCGGCCGTGTCCCCGGTCTCCGTCGCGGCGGTGGTCCCGGGTGCCCGCGGAGCCGCCCCCTTCGCCCGCAGGCGCTCGTCGATCTGCGGGCCGAGGCCCATCTCCCGCGCGTGCTCCTCGGTCACCAGCGCGGCGACCGCCCGGGACAGCAGCCGGCCGCCGGTCCGCAGCCGTCCGGAGCCCATGCCCGCCTTCGCCTCGACGGCCATCAGGACCTCCAGGTCGCCCTGGACCAGCACCAGCCGCTCGTCGTCACCGGTGGAGCCGATCCGGCCGACCGTGCCCAGCGTGGTGAGCGAGTCCTGCGAGGACTTGCCGAGGACGTAGTTGGGGGCCAGGCCGCCCAGCACGAACGAGACGCCGTAGGGGGCTCCGGCTCCGCCGCCCATCAGCGAGACCGTCGCCGACCTGCTCGCGCTCCGGACGCCGGCGGTCTGGTGCCCTCCGGTGATCCACCGTTCGGTGGGCGGCCCGTCGACCACTTCCACCACCGAGGGTCTGATCACGTGGAAGCGGGTGCCGACGGCCCCGCTCAGCGTGCCCAGCCTGCGCTGGTAGCGCAGGTCGTCGACCACCCAGGCGCCGTTGGCCCCACGCGCCAGGCCGGCCGGGAGCGAGTCCGGGCTGAAGTCCTCCTCCAGCCACAGCGCGGGGTCCAGGGCCGGCACCGCGAGCGCCTCGTCGCCGCCCGCGGCTTCGGCCAGCAACTGCTGCGCCAGCTCGCCGATCTCCGCTCCGTCGCCCACGATCTCCAGGGCGAGCCACTCCTTCAGCGCCTGCTTGCCGGGCGTGGGGGCCGCCCACGCCGGGTCGTGCATCGTCGGGATGCCGTCCAGTTCCGGTACCGGTATCGCGACGGTCTCCGCGGCGATGTGCGGCAGGTGCTGCTGGGCCAGGCCGAACGTGAGGGCGGTCGGGGTCGTCAGCCGTGCCGGAACCGGGTCCACGTGCAGCGGCCGCACGCCGTCGGCCGCGCCCGGGACGGCGCCGGTGCGGGCGATCGTCGTCACCGGCGGTGTCTGCCGGCCCGGCCGGCCCGGAAGCAGTTGTCGCTGCCAGGTCCTGGGGAGCCGGACGGAGGTGACCTCCACGTCGAAGGCCAGCGAGGCGTCGAACGCGCTCGTGGCGCTCGTCCCGCCGGTCAGCCACCGGTTCTCCGTGCTCGACCCCGCCTGGCCTGCGCGGCTGCGGGACGCGCCGAGCGCCGCGGCGAAGGTCGTGTACAGGTGTCCGGGGACCGCCTTGAACGACAGCGTTCCCACCAGTGAGACACCTTCCTGGGCGCTGCCACCGCTCTGCACGCTGTGGGCCGACCAGGCGGCCCTGCGGCTCTTGAAGTCCGCGACGTCCCCCACGTGCCGGGGATCGGTGACCAGCCGGCCCCGGACGCGTACCAGGACGTATTCGTTCACGTCCCAGCCCTTGCGGCGCAGCCGCACCGGGATGCCCCGGCCGAAGAGGTGGCCCTTGCGCGCGCTCAGGCTGGAGGGCGACAGCGCGGTGGTCAGGGCCCGGTGGTTGCGGCGTTGCCGGACCAGGTCGAGCACCGGGTCCCAGCGGTCGGCGCGGTTGGCGTCGGCGAAGCCGGGCAGGAATCCGGCCAGCCGGGGGTCGTCGGCGAACAGCTCCTCGATCCGCCGGACCAGCTCGGTGGTGTCCACTTTGGACAGTGCCACGCTCGCGCTCGTCGGCCCGAACGGCAGGAACCGCTCGTGACCCGGGTCCCGCAGGAAGGGCGGGACCGCCGACGGGTCGCCGGGCACCTTCAGGCCCAGCGACACCGCCTCGTCGGGACGCAGGGCCAGCCAGGCGGTCACGTCCTTGTACGCAGGCCCGTCGCCGCGCCCCGCCCGCATGGCGGTGGAGCGTACGCCCGTGCCCTGCACCCAGATCCGCGCCCGGACCCGGTAGACGATCCGCTTGCCGGTGATCTGCTTGCCGTACGCCGTGGTGACGGTGGACGCCGAGGAGATCGTCCGGCTCGCCGACGACGACGCCCCCGGCCGCAGGGCCAGCCGTACCCGGGGGCCGCCCTTGTCGAGCCCCAGGCCGACGGCCGGGCCGAGTCCGAGGTCGCCGCCGACGCCGCGGCTGGTGTCCACCGTCCGCTGCCGGCTGGACTGCTGTTGCGGTTGGGACAGCGTGTCGCCGAGGACGAAGGCGGGGGCCATCCTGACGATGTCGGCACGCGCCCGGTAGGCGCCCATCACGCTGTTGTTGGCGCTGACCAGGTCCTCGGAGTCGGTCCAGCCGTCGAAGTAGGCGGGCAGGTCCCTCGTCAGGCGGTCCGCGGTGCCGGCGTCGAACGCGGCGGACCTGCCGCGGGATCCGGGCGCGGTGACCGCGGGGTGGGTCACCGAACGGATGACGTCGAAGAGTCCACCACCGCCCTCGTACTGGCCGCCCGTGTCGGTCACCGCGAGCACGTCCAGCGACTCCGCGGACCGCACGGCGCGCGCGAGGCCGTCGGAGAGCGGCTCCAGCGGGGCCTTCCAGGGCGTCGGGATCAGGTGCTGGACGGGAACCCGGGCGGTCACCGTGCCGCCGCTGGTCACGGTCCGGGCCGCGCCGCCCCCCGCTTTCCGTACCCGCAGCGTCAGGGTCACCTTGCGCGGAATGTCGACCGTGCCGCCCGTGCTGACCTGCTGGTGCGCGTTCACCACGGTCTCGTTGGCGGTGACCTGCCGCGACGTCTGGTCGAACGCCAGGTTCACCGCCGCGGTGCCGCCGGCGAGCAGCCCCGGTGCCGGTGTCGGCAGCAGGACGGTGGCGGCCCCCTTCAGCCCCCAGCCGTGCGTCGACTTCCGCGAGCGCGAGATGGCCGACGAGGTGGTGTGCGCGCTCCCCACTTCGGATTTCTCGCCCTCTTCCTCCTCGGCCAGGACGACCAGCGGCAGGATCTCGTCGTCCGCGCGGGTGAGGGAGACCGTCACGTCGTACCAGCCGTCCCCGCCGCGGACCTGGTGGGGAACGCCCTCGCCGAGGTAGGCGTCGGTGCGCGCCGCCAGATCGTCCACGATCGGCTCGGGGTCACCGCCGTCGGTCAGCGATCTCACCCGGTCGGAGACCCATTCCAGCCCGGACCTGTCCGGACCGTGCAGATGGGCCACCCCGGGGGCGCGCATCTGTTCCAGGTAGGGGGGCATCCGGTAGCGGCCGTCGGGCAGCCGGGTGACGGGCGCGGTGCCCGCGGTCGTCCCGGTTTGCTGCCGCGGACGCACGTCCGCAGTCGCCCCGACCCCCTGCCGCGGACGCGCGTCCCGGGCGTCCACCGGATCGCCGGTCACCTCGCGGGCCGGGGCGGGACGCGGGACCTGCACCGGCACCCGCTCCCCGGTCTGCGGTTCCCGGACGCCGGTGCCGTTGCGGAAGCCGGCGTCGGGGTAGGCCACCCCGGCGCCGGGCGCGGCCTGCTCGTCCCGCGGCGCCGTCCGGGCGGCGGGAGCGCCGTCCTGCGACGCCGGGGACGGCACCCCGGTGTCGGCGGCCGGGGGCGCGGTCTGTGCCGCGGGACCCCCCTCCTCGATCGACGGCGAGGCTTCCGCGGCGGTGGCGACGGCCCGGACTACGTCGAGGGCCTCCTCCAGCGGGGCGGTGGGCGCCTCGGTCGTCTCCAGCACCTCGTACGGGTCGCCCTGGGCGTCCGTGGCCGGCCGGACCAGCACGGGGACGAGGTCGGTCGGCTCGGCGTACCTGACCTGCGGCCGGCTCGGGTCGTGGGCCAGCGGGGTGAAGTCCCGGGCCGAGGAGTCCACCACCCGCACCACGACACGGTGCCACCCCGGCGGCACGTCCTCCAGTGCTGCCAGGGCCGCCTCCTCGTCCGGCCACACCTCCTGGAACCGCCGCACCGTCAGCCCCGTCAGGTTCGCCACGGCCCCCCGGTCCGGGACCGGGACGGCGTAGTACCCGGGACGGTTCACCGGGGGCAGCAGCGTCAGGCCCTCGACCGTCATCCCCACATGCAGGGGAATCTGGTCGCTCAGGACGTCGGCGACCTCGAGGGCGCGGTCAAGCATCTCCTGGTGGATCTCGGAGTACCTGGTACTCCGCGGATCCTCCTTCTGCAGGTCCGCCGCCTCCTTCAGCAGGTCCGCCAGGTCCTCGTCCTGCTTCAGCAGCGGCGGAAGCGCCGGCGTGCCGCCGGGCTCCATCGCCCGGTCGATCATCTCGGTGACCAGCTGCCCCAGCCGCCCGGTCCGCCTGTCCGGACGCAGGTCCTCCAGGCCGGCGTCCAGCAGCGGCCGGTGGGAGTCCTCACTGAACAGGTACAACGCGTCGACGTGGGCCGCGTCCAGACGGTCCAGCGGAAGACCCAGGCCGGCACCGCCCCAGGCACGGGCCGCCACGTGCCGGGCCGCCCACTCGGCGTAGTACCGCCAGTGGGGAGGACGCAGCTGGTCCGCCAGGTCCCCCGCGGGCAGTCCCTCGCGCGGCGCGAACATCGTGTCGGCCAGACCGTACAGGTGCACCCCGCCGCCGGCCAGCGCGGCGTTCAGGGCGGCCTCGTTCCGGCTCATCTTCGACGCCTTCAGATCCGCCAGCAGGTTCACCAGCGGATAGCCCTGGCTCAGCCCCCAGCCGAACACACCCTTCACATACGCCGGGAACTGGTCGGCGGGCAGCTTCAGCGACCGGTACATGGGGTAGAACCCCCGCGTACTGGGGACCGGGTCCACGCTGGTGTGGATCCCGCGCTGTTCCCGGATCCGCGACATTCCGGACTCGTCGTCCGCCAGCGAGCTCCACTCGTCCGGGTACCTGTCGGCCTCGGCCTTCTGGACGACCGTCAGCAGGTCCACCAACGGCACCGCCGGATCGTGGGGATCGAACGGCAGCTTGAGTTCGGGGTCGGCGGCGGCCAGCGCCTCCACCACCCGCCGCATCACCGCCCGCACGGCACCGTCCTGCCGCAGCCGCCGGCCCAGCGCCCACTCGTAGTCCTCCGCGATGTCGAACCAGAGGAGGTCGTCCCCGAGGCGGTAGCGCCCCGACTGACCCGCGAAGTACGGGTCGGTCACGTTCTTCGGAGCCGGGACCACCGCGCCCCGCGGCCGGAACTCCACCAGTTTGGCCTCCGGCTCCGCACCCCAGCCCGGGTACAACAGCCCCACGAAGTCGGAGCCGGCCATGCCCATGCCCACGACCGTGTTTCCGGCGAAGGCGACACGCTGGGGGGGATGCTGGTCGACGGACAGCTGGGCCACCGGCACCGCACCGGGGCGCTCGCCGCCCACCGAGCACTCCCACTGCAGCAGCGGGGTGTCGTCGGGTATTCCGGCCGCGGCGAGCCGCCAGGCCGTCTCCCGGCCGAACTGGGAGCCGCCCACCTGCTTGCCCCAGCCGAAACGGCCCACCACGAAGAACGCGTGCTTGTTGCCGTGCGCCGCGTCCACCACGAACCGGACCGGCCCGCCCGTCTGACCCGCCGCCGGCGGCCACGCCTGGAGCGGGCCGAACTGGCTGTTCTCCGAGTCGTAGACCTTGAGGCCCTGGACACGGAGGAAAGCCGCGAAGTCGTTCCTGCGCTCAGTGATGTCCCGCTGATTGTGGCTCTCGAAACCGATCAGGCCCTGCGGTGACCTGATCCCGCGGAACAGGATCTCGTTGTTCCAGGGGACCGGTGAGTGCGGCTGCGGTTCCTCGGTCGTGATCACATGCGAGTACCACTGGCCTGTCCTCCCGGCCCTCCGGTAGCCGGCGGGCCTGACGACCCGCAGGGAGAGCGGACCGGGGGACTGGACCGCGCGCTTCCCGGGGTCCGGGGAGAAGATCGCCGTGCTCCGCGGCGACAGCGGCTTGTCGACCTGCAGCAGCACCGGATGCCTGGTGGGAAATCGCTCGGCCAGGTAGCGCAACTGCTCCTCGGCGGCCGCGAGGTCCGACGTCCCATGCTCGAACGCCGGTCTGACTATCACCTGGCCCTTGACCGCGTCCGGCTTCGCTCCCCCGAACAGGGGACCGGGCAGCACCGCGAAGTAGTACACCGGGCCCCTGTCGGCCTCCTCGGCGGGCAGCAGGTCCAGCGCCTCCTCGGCCATCGCCGCATGACCCCGCACCTCGGACAACAGCCGTACGTCCGCGGCATCGGCGAAGGCTTCGACCGCCGCCCTCACCTCGTCCGGGGAAGCGCCCCGGCCGAGCACGTCCCGGATACCACCGTCCCGCAGCATGAGCAGCGGCCACGTCGTACGGTCGGCGGGATCCGCCAGCTCACCCGCCCGGCGGATCCGCTCCTGCAACTGACCGGGGGTGACGGCGCCGATGAGCCGCGCATCGGGTCCGGCGGCGAGCGCCAACGCCATGGAATGCGCCGGCTGCATCCGCCGGAGCGACGACGGAACCGCCGGATTGCGCATCAGATCCTGCCATGCCTCCCGGCGCTGCTGCCACACCTCTTCCGCTCCGGAGCCGCCCGACGGCTGCTGGCCGAGGTTCCGCCCCAGGACTCTGATCGGGTCGGCCCACTTACCCTGGCCGGTGATCTGATTGTCCAGCAGCGGCGTCGCCGCCACCCTGTACATCTCCAGGTGCGGCATCCGCAACAGTTCGCGGATGAGTTGCGCGTCCTTCGCCGCCGTGCCCTTGCTCAACCGGTCCAGCGGGTCCAGTACGCCGTTGATCCACCCGTGGACCCGGGAGAGGTCCGTCAGCCAGGGATCGGGCTCCACCTCCCTGTCCCACACACCGGCCCGGTGCGAGGCATCCAGGAACCACTCCCACGGCAGCATGGCGCCGTCGCGCTGCACCAGCCGTCCCGCCACCGCGTCCCGGAACATCAGCGGATCACCGCCCATGATGCGCAGGTGCGGGAACACGGCCAGCAGGAGTCCCACGGAACGGAGCCGGTCGAGCTGCTGGGGCGTCAGGTCGGCGAACCCTCGGTAACCACGCTGCCTCATCACGGCGTCCCACTCGGGCCCCCGCGACTGGGGCCCGGCCGGCACCGGCAGCCGGTGACCCATCGCGTAAAACGGGGCCAGCCGCTCCAGAACCTCCATCGAATCGGCGAGCGGCCGGAGGCCGGTGGCCGTCACCCAGTCCTGGATCTCCTTCTCGACGTCAGCCGCCGCCACCGGCGCCTTGCCCAGCAGCAGCCCGGCGAAAACCGCGAAGCCCGGAGCGTTGCGGAGCCGCCCGCTGAGGTCAATGATCATGGCCTGCACAGCCTTGTGCGCGTACTGCTGCACCAACGGGTCGGCGCCCAGCGCCCGGGCGACCGCGTTGCCGTACGTGTCCGACAGGGCCAGCCAGCGGTCGCGGTCCTTGAGGAAGAAGAGCGGGAACCTCGGCAGGTGGACGGCCGGTGGCGTCGGCGGGGCCTGTCCGGCGCCGGGTGCCACAACCGGACCGGCGACCGCCTGGCCACCCTGACCGGCCGGGCCGGCGACCGCCTGACCGGCCGGGATGGTCGCGGGGACGGCCGGGGCATCGGCGGGCGGCGCCTGGAAGTGCCACTCCGAGAGGTCGGTGATGCCGCCGGCCGAGCCCTCGCGGATCGCGTCGACCGGCGCAACCGTCCCGGCGGCCTCCCCGCCGTGCGGCACCGCCGGCGCGAGGTCCCCGGACACGGCGGTCTCCCGCGGCGCCGCTCCGGCGGCGGGCGCCCGACCGGGTCCGGCGGCGCGAGCGGGCACGAAACCCGCGCCATCCGCCACGCCCTGCGTGACGGAAGGACCGGACGGGCGCCCGGACTGCGTTCCGGAAGCCGTGGGCGGCAGCGGCGCCTCCTCGGCGGTGATGACGGCCCGGACCGCGTCGAGCCCCGTCCGCGGATCGGCCGACAGCACCTCGGCCATCTCCAGCAGCTGGTAGGGGGTTCCGTCGTCGTCCGTGGCCGGCCGGTGGGAGGTGGTGTCCAGGTCCGTTGCCGCGGCGTACCTCAGCTGGCTGCGACGCGGGTCACGGGCGAGGGCGGTGTGGTCACGGGCCGAGGACCTGTCCACCTTGACCACGACGCGGCGCGCCCGGTCCGGGACGTCGCCCAGGGCGGCCAGCGCGGCAGCCGCGTCCGGGTGGACCCGTCCGCGCTCCGGCATCCTCAGGCCCGTCAGCTGTCCGGCGGCCTGCACGGTCGGAGCCACGAAGGCGAAGTAGACCGGGCCGTCGACCGGTGGCAGCAGGTCCAGGCCCTCGGTTCCCAGCCCCAGGTGCAGCGGGAGCTGGTCCCGCAGCAGCTCGGCGAGCCCGGGCGCGAGGCCCAGCATCTCGTGATGGATCTCGTGGTACCGGCCGCTGTCCGGCGCGAGACCGGCCGCCTCCGCCAGCAGGATTCGCACCCGCGGATGCTGCCGCAGCAGCAGCCCGGCTTCGGCGGGGCCACCGGCCGTGCCCATCGCACGGTCGATGTCCTCCCGCACCAGCCGCTCCAGCAGCTCCTGCCGCTCCTGCGGGGGCAGGTCCTCGGCCCCGGACTCCAGCAGCGTCCGGTCCGCCTCGGAGCTCAGCAGGTACAGCGCGCCGACGTGGGCGCGGTCCAGACGGTCCAGCGGCAGGCCGCCGCGGTCCGCCCCGCCCCAGCCGCGGACCGCGGCGTGCCGGGCCGCCCAGTCGTCGGCGCCGACCGGCTGGAACTCCGCCGGAACCGCCGGCAGCTCCTGGGAAGCGGCCAGCGACCGCACCATCCGCGACAGGCCGTCCGGCACCTGGACGCCGTGGCCGTCCTGCCCCAGCAGCCTGGTCGCCAGATCGGCGTACAGCGGCCAGTGGGGCGGGCGCAGACGCTCCGCGAGATCCCCCGGAGGCAGTCCCTCGCGCGGCGCGAACACGGTGTCGACCAGACCGTAGAGGTGCACCCCGTCACCGGCCAGCGCCGCACCGAGGGCGGCCTGGTTCCCGCTGATCCCGGACGCGTGCAGATCGGTGAGCAGCGCCGCGAGCGGATATCCGTCGGACAGCCCCCGGCCGAAGACGGCCTTCACGAACGCCGGGAAGCCGTCGCTGGGCAGTTCCAGGTCCCGGTACAGCTCGTAGAACCTGCGCGTACTGGGTATCCGCGCCTGGGGCAGGGCGATGCCGCGCTCCGACTCGAGCTGCGCGAGCTCGCGTCTGCTCTGTGCCAGCGTGGTCCATTCCCGGCCGTGTTCGCCGGTCACGGCGGCTTCGAGGATGGACATCGTCTCGTCCAGCGGCACGTCCGCCCGGCGGACGTCGAACGGCACCTCGTACCTGCCGGAGTCGGCCAGGGCCTTCATGACCCGTCGCATGACACCGGCGACGGCCGGATCGTTCGACAGGCGCTCGCCCAGTGCCTGGTCGTAGGTGTCCGCGAGGGTGAACCACCTGCGCGTTCCACCGAACCGGTAGCGGTCCGCCTGACCGGCGAAGTACGGGTCGACGGTGTTCGCCGCCACGGGTGTGGCCTCGGGGTTCCGCGGCCGGAACGGCTGGAACCGCAGCTCGCGTTCGGCCCCCCAGCCCGGGGTCATCGCCACCCAGTCGGGGGCCGTCGTGCTGGTCAGGGAGGTGTTCCCCGCGTAGGAAGTGCGCTGTTCGGGCTGCTGGTCGGCGGACAGCTGGGCGACCGGCACCGCACCGGGGCGCTGCCGGCCCACGGAACACAGCCACTGGAGAAGCGTCGTGCTCGGAGGTATCCCCGCCTCGGACAGTCGCTGGGCCGTGTCGCTGCCGTCCTGCGAACCGCTCAGGTACTTGGGGCCGAAGCGGCCGACGACGGACACCGAGTGGCGGCTGCCGTGCGAGGACTTGACGACGAACGCGGGCGGACCGCCCTGCGGGTTCCTGGCGGCGGAAAACGGCCAGGACCGGATCGGGCCGTACTCCTTCCTGCCCGTGTCGTAGAGCCGGTAGCCGTTCACCTCGGGGAAGGTCGCGAACCGCTTCCTGCGGATGGTCGAGATGTCCTGCACGGGGTGGCTCTCGAATCCGATCCAGTGCCCCTCCTCCGTCCTGATGTCACGGACGAGGACCTCTCTGTCCCACGGGACGCCGGAGTGCGGTCGCGCCAGCTCGGTCGCGAGCACGTGCGCGTGCCACCGGCCGGTTCGCTCGTCCTTTCCGTAGCCGAGCCCGTCGACCCGCAGGGAGATCGGAGTGGGGGCCTGGACCGGGCGCTTCCCGGGGTCCCGGGAGAAGACCGCCGTGTTCCGCGGCGACAGGTGCCTCCTGGCCTCCACCAGAACCGGGTGCGACTGCCACGGCCTCAACTTCTCCGCGAGGTCGTTCACCCGCTCCATCGCCACCGCACGGTCCGACGTCCCCAGTTCGAACGCGGGGATCGTCAGCGTCTCGCCCTTGACGGCGTCGGGCTGCGGCTCCTGGAACAGCAGGCCCGGCCGCACGGTCACGTAGTACACGGGACCGCCGTCCGCCGGCTCGGCCGGCAGCAGGTCCAGCGCCTCCTCGGCCAGCGCCGTGTGCGCGCGCACCTCGGCCAGCTGCGGCTCGTCCACCGCGTCGGCGAAGGCGTCGACCGCCGCCCTCACGTCGTCCGGGGAACCGTGTGCGACCGCGTCCCTGATGCCGGGGTCCTTCAGCATCCACGTCGGCCACTCCAGCGGGTCGGCGGGATCGGCCGTCACGGCCGCCCTGTGGATGAGCTGCCTCAGCCGGTCGGGCGTGAGTCCCGGTTCCATCAGCTGTGCGTCCGGTCCCGAGACCAGCGTCAGCGCCATCACGTGCGCGGTGCTCAGCCACGGGAGCGCGTCCAGTACCGCCGGATTGCGCATGAGGTCGCGCCAGGCCGCGCGGCGCTGCTCCCACAGTTCCGGCTCGGTCTCGCTCTGCCCGTGGTGGCTCAGCCCGTCCCCCAGGACGCCGAGCGGGTCGACCCAGTCGTTCTGCCCGGTGACCCCGGCGTCCAGCAGCTGCCGTGCCGCGTCGGCGAAGAACTCCAGGTGCGGCAGCCGGGCCAGCGCGGCTCCGAGCTGCGCGTCGGACGCCGCCGACCCGTGGTCCAGCCGGACCATGGGTGCGAGCGTCCCGTGGATCCACCCGTGGACCCGGGACAGGTCCGTCAGCCACGGATCGGGTTCCATCCCCTCGTCCCACACGCCCGCCCGGTGCGAGACGTCCAGGAACCACTCCCAGGGCAGCGCGCCGTCACGCGACAGGTACCGGCCCGCCAGCGCGTCGCGGAACATCAGCACCTCACCGTCGGGGACGTCGAGGTGCCGGTAGACGCCGAGCATCAACTCCACCTGGCGGGCCTGGTCCAGTTGCCCGGGCGTCAGCTCGCGGAATCCCCGGTAGCCGCGCCGCTCCATCTCGGCGTCCCACGCGGCTGTCCGCGGCCGCACGCCGACCGGCGGCATCAGCCCCTCCTCCTCCGCGTACCACGGGGCGAGCCGTTCGAAGGCGGCCATGAGGTCGTCGAAGGGCGGCGGGTTCACGGTGTCCAGCAGGCGGTCGATCTCTTCCTGGAAGTCGACTCCGCCCAACGTCTCCGAGTTCACCAGGAGACGCAGGAAGTCGTGGAGGGCGAGCGCTTCCGCCTGGCTGCCGTACTCCGCCATCTTCCCCAGGGCGGCCTGGAGTTCCTCGCGGACCCGCCCGTCGGCGGCCAGCACCCGGGCAACCGCCTTCCCGTACTCGGCCGACCGCGCCAGCCACGTGTCGCGCAGCGGACCGGTGAACCAGCCCGGGAACCTCGGCTCGTGGACGGCGGGGAACGCGGGCCCGGTCCGGCCGGCGACGGTTCCCGCGGCCGGGGCCGCGGTCGCCTGCGCACCGTGACCTGCCGTGGCCGCCGGGCGGGCCGTGACCGCCGACGGCACCTGGGCCGGGAACTGGGACGCGTCCGCCGCGTCCCCGCGGGCGGGGTTCCGTCCGATCGCGTCGGTCAGCGCGGCCCGCATCGCGGCGACCGCGGCCTCGTCCGGGCCGACGTGGGGGACGACGGCACCGCCCGTCTCCGGTGCCCGGGACGGTGCGGAGGCGCTCATGACGCCGCTCTCGGAGGGTGCGGTGCCGCCCATCCCGAGGGCAGTCTCGCCCTCCGCGGGATGAGCGGTCTCCACGATCGCGCCGAGTGCCTCCTCCGGCGGGGCCGCGGGCACCTCGACGGTCTCCAGTACCTCGTACGGATCACCGCTCGCGTCCGTGGCCGTCCTGACCTGGCCGAGGATCAGACCGGTCGGCGCGGCGTACCTGAGCCGCCGCCGGCCCGGGTCGTGGGCCAGCGGGGTGAAGTCCCGGGCCGAGGAGTCCGCCACCCGCACCACGGCACGGCGCCACCCCTGCGGCACGTCCTCCAGCGCCGCCAGGGCCGCCCGCTCATCCGGCCAGACCTCCTCGAACCGCCGCACCGTCAGCCCCGTCAGGCCCGCCGCGGTCTCCTTGTCGGGCACCGGAACGGCGTAGTACACCGGCTCGTTCACCGGAGGCAACAGGGTCAGCGCCTCGACCGCCATCCCCACGTGCAGGGGGACCTGGTCCTGCAGGAACGCGACGACGTCCTGTTCGAGGCCGCGCATCTCCTGGTGGATCTCGGCGTACCTGGCGCTCTGCGGATCCTCCCCGGCCGCCTCCTCCAGCAGGTCCGCCAGCTCCGGGTGCTGTGCCAGCAGCGGCGGAAGGGCCTGCGTGCCGCCGGGCTCCATCGCCTCGTCGATCAGACCGCCGACCAGCCGCTCGAGCCGTGTCTCACGGTCGCGAGAGGGCAGGTCCTCGACGCCGGACTCCAGCAGCGGACGGTTCGCGTCCTGGCTGAACACGTACAACGCGTCGAGGTGGGCCGTGTCCAGCCGGTCCAGCGGCAGACCCTGGCCGGCGGCGCCCCAGGCACGGACCGCGGCATGCCGGGCCGCCCACTGCGCCGGGGAGACCGCCTGCCGGAACTCCGCCGGAATCGCCGGGACCTGCTCGGACGCCGCCAGCAGACGCACCGCACGCGCCATGCCGTCCGGCACCTGGTGGACACCGCGGGTACCCGGGGAAAGCCACTTGGGCGCCTGTTCGGCGTAGTACCGCCAGTGCGGCGGACGCAGACGGTCCGCCAGGTCCCCGGCGGGCAGCCCCTCGCGCGGCGCGAACACCGTGTCGGCCAGGCCGTACACGTGCGCCCCGCCGCCGGCCAGCGCCGCACTCAGCGCCGCCTCGTTCCGGCTCATCCTCGACGCCTTCAGATCCGCCAGCAGGCCCACCAGCGGAGACCCGTTGACCAGGGACCAGCCGAACACGGCCTTCACCCACGCCTGGAAGCCGCTGCTGGGCAGTTCCAGGTCCCGGTACAGCTGGTAGTACGTCCGCGTGCTGCGGGGCCGGTGCGTGTCCAGGTTGATTCCGCGCCGTTCCCGGACTTCCGACCGGTCGAGATCGCTCTCCAGGAGCACGGTCCGCTTCGGTGGGTACCTGCCGGCCCTGGCCTGCCGGACGACCGCCATCAGGTCCTTCAGCGACACCTCGGGACTGGTGGGATCGAACGGCATCTTGAAGCCGGGGTCGGCGGCCAGCGCGTTCACCACCCGCTGCACCACCGCCCGCGCGGCGCCGTCCTGCAGCAGCCGCTCGCCCAGCGCCTCCTCGTAATCCTTCGCGATTTCGAACCAGTGTGCATCGTGCCCGAGTTGGTAGCGCCCCGCCTGGCCGGCGAAGTACGGATCGACGACGTTCCCCGGAGTCGGCACCGTCGCGCCCCGCGGCCGGAACTTCGCCAGCTGCGGTTCCTCCGCGCCCCAGCCCGGATAGAGGCCGGCATGGTCGAAGCTCCTGTGGCCCACGACCACGTTTCCCGCATAGGAGTCGCGCCGCTCGGGCTGCTGATCCGCCATCAGCTGGGCGACCGTCGCCAGGCCGGGACGCTTACCGCCCACCGAGCAGTTCCACAGCAGCAGCGGGGTGGCGCCGGGTATCCCGGCCGCGGCGAGCCGCTGGGCCGCGTCGCTGCCGAACAGGGAGGCGCTCACCTGCTGGGCCCAGCCGAAGCGGCCCACCACGAAGATCGCGTGCTTGCTGCCGTGCGCCGCCTCGAGAACGAAGGCGGGCGGGCCGCCGGGCCCTCCCTTCGCCGCCGGGATCGGCCACGGCTCCGGCGCTTTGTAGGTCTTCCCGTCCAGTTCGGCGACCTGGTAACCCTTCACCTGGGGCATGACCCTCAAGTAGTCCTCACGGGTCATGAGGTCCCGCGGAGTCAGGCTGGCGAAGCCGACCCACTCTCCCCGTCTCGTCCTGATGTCGCGGACCAGGATCTCGTTGTCCCAGGGGACCGATGAGTGCGGCTGCGGCTTCTCGTCCGTGATCACGTGGGAGAACAACAGGCCGGTGTTCTCGTCCCTCCCGTAACCGGCGGTCCTGCCGACCAGCGACAGCGGGTGGGGGGACTGCACCGTGCGCTTCGAGGGGGTCCTCGAGAAGATCGCGGTCTTCCGCAGCGACAGGTGCTTCCTGATCTCCACCAGCACCGGGTGCCACCCGGCCGGCATTCGCCCGGCCAGCCGGTTCAGTTCCCTCAGCGCCACCGCGCGGTCGGAGGACCCGCGCTCGAAGGCGGGGAACGTCCAGGTCTCCCCCTTGACGGCGTCGGGCTTCGCCCCCTGGGACACGGGACCGCGCCGCACCGTCCAGTAGTACATCGGGCCGCTGTCGGCCTCCTCGGCGAGCAGGAGGTCCAGTGCCTCCTCCGCCATCGCCGCGTGCGTCCGCACCTCGTCGAGCAGGGCCTGGTCGGCCGCGTCGGCGTAGGCGTCGACGGCCGGCTCCACGTCCGCGACGGATCCGTACGTCCTGAGCACGTCGCTGATGCCCTCGTCCCGGAGCATGAGCGCCGGCCACGTCGACCAGTCGGCGGGATCCGCCAGCTCACCGGCCCTGCGCGCGCGCTCCCTGAACTGGTCCAGGGTGAGGCCCGGCTCGAGGAACACCGCGTCCGGGCCGGAGGCCAGCAGCAACGCGACGGCATGCGCGGGCCGCATCTCCTTCATCGCTCCCGGAGCCCCGGGGTTGCGCATCAGGTCCCGCCACGCCGCACGGCGCTGCTCCCACACCTCCACGCCGGCGGCACCGGTCCACCGTTGCTGGCTCAGCGTGTTTCTGAGGACGGTGAGCGGATTCACCCAGTCACCCTGGCCGGTGATCTCCTTGCTCGCCAGCGGCAGCGCCATGGTCTCGTACAGGACCACGTGCGGCACACGCCACAGCGTGTCCCGCAGGTGCGTGTCATCCGCCAGCGTGCTCGTGGGGAACCGGGCCAGCGGGTCCAGCACCCCGTTGATCCACCCGTGGACGCGGGAGAGATCCGTCTGCCACGGATCGGGCTCCATCCCCTCGTCCCGCACGCCGGCCCGGTGCGAGGCGTCCAGGAACCACTCCCACGGCAGCATGGCGCCGTCGCGCTGCACGAGCCACCCCGCCAGCGCGTCCCGGAACGTCAGCACATCGCCGTTCGGGATCCTCAGGTGCTGGTACACCCCGAGCATGAATTCCACGAACTCGGCCTGCTCGATCTGCTGGGGTGTCAACTCGTCGAATCCGAGGTAACCGCGCCGCCGCATCGCGGCGTCCCACGCGGGCCCCCGTGACTGGGGCCCGGCCGGCTCCGGCAGCCCGTGATCGGCCGCGTACGACAGAGCCAGCCGCTGCAACGCCTCCATCGACTCGTCCAGCGGCCGGGGCCGCCCCTGCTGCGGGTACACCCAGTCATCGACTTCCCGGCGGATATCGACCCCCGCCAGCGACGTCCGGTTCAGCAGCCGCAGCAGGAAGCGGTCGTAAAGCACCGGATCGGTGCCGAACCTCCTCCCGGCGTCGACGATGATCTCCTGGACAGCGATGTGCGGGGACGGCTCCACCTCCGGGTCGGCGCCCAGTACCAGGGCGACCGCGTCGCCGTACTCCTCCGACCGCCTGAGCCAGCTGTCGCGCGACGGCCCGGTGTAGAAGACCGGGAACCTCGGTGCGTGGACCGCGGGGAAGGCCGCGGCGTCCTGCCCCGTCCCGGTGGCCGTACCCGGTCCGGCGACGGCCTGGCCACCGCCCTGTGCGGCCTGACCGGCCCGGGCAGGCGAGGGGGCCTGGGCGGACAAGGGGGTCTGGGTGGACGAGGAAACCGGGCTCGCGGCGGGCATCATCGCCAGGTCCTTCGGCCCCGGCGCCGACAGGACGGAGCCAACCCTCGGGCGTTCGGGGAGCATGCCGGCCGCGGCGGAGGCGATCCGGGCGATCACGTCCTCGCCGAGGTGGTCGCCCGGGTCGGCTTCCTCGCCGAGGGAGCCGTCCGGGTCGGCGTCCTCACCGAGGGAGCCGCCCAGGCCGGTCTCCGCACCATCGGGGGAGCCGGCCGAGTCGGCGTCCTCGCCGGCCGGGACCGCGTCCTCGGATGCCTGAGCCGAGTTCACGGCAGGGGTCCCGGCGGGGACGGCGGACTGGTCGGAGGGGACACCGTCCGCGTCGTCCATCGACGCGTCGGAGTCGGTCTCCTCCTCCTCGGAGCCGCTCTCCCTCGCGGAGTCGTCCGAATCCGATGCCATGTCGACGTCCGAGGCGCCGTCGGTGTCCGAGCTCTCCGTCACCGACGCGGAGTCGGAGCCGGATTCGGTCTCGTCCCCGGCGAAGGGAGCGGTACCGGTCGCCTCCTGGTACTCGTACGGCCGGCCCTCCGCGTCGTACAGCACTCCGCGCACCCCGATGTCGAGGTCCGCCGGGTCCGGGAACAGCACCTGTCCCAGCCGCGGATCGGCCGCGCCGAACGCCGTACGCCGGGCCGAGGAGCCGTCCACCTTCACCAGGACCCGGTGGTGGCCCGTACCCGGGTCGGTCTCGTCCAGTTCGGCGAGCACCACGGACGGGTCCGTCGAACCCGGCTGGAACGCCGGCAGGGACATCCTGTGGAGCGCGCCCCGCGGAGCCGCGCCCGGCGCCCCCGCGGCCCAGTACCCGATGTACACCGGTCCGGTCGAGCCCACGGCCGGCAGCTTCGTCAGGGCCTCGCCCAGCACGGCCAGGTGCGACGGGAGGCCGGCCCGCACCGTTCCCGTCAGTCGCCCGCCCAGTGCCAGCAGTTCCTCACCGATCCGCCCGAACCGCTCGTCCTGCCGGTCGGTGACCCTGGCCTCGGCCACCAGTGCGTGGAAGTCCGCATCGGCCTGAAGGACGTACGGGAAGTCCAGGTCGCCCCGCATCGCGGCGTCGATCGTGTCGGTGATCGCCGCCGTCAGCGGATCCTCCCCCACGGCCGGAGCGGTCAGGAACCGCGGGTCCAGCAGCCTCCGGTCCGGGGCGTGGCCCGCGAGGAAGAGCGCGGTGGTGTGCGTCGGCAGCAGCCGGTCCAGCGGCGAACCCGGGTGGTGCCGCGTCCACTCGCGCAGCGCCGCGTACCGGGCCTGCCAACTCCCGGCGCCGACCTGCCGGGACGCGTCGTGGGGCACAGCCGGCAGGTCGGAGGCCCCTGCCATGAGGGCGAGTGCCGAATTCACCCCGTCGGGCACCGTGATGTCCCCGGTGATCCGGGACGTCAGCTCCGGGGAGTACATCTGGTGGTGCGGCGGCAGCCAGGCCCGGCCGTGTTCGGCGGTCAGCTCCCGCGTATCGCCGCCGAACGGCTGCAGGACGGAGTTCGCCCAGTCGTAGACGTCCGGCGCGTCACCGAGCACGGTGTCCCTCAGACGGTCGACGTCCACCCCTCGGCCGTCCGCGGCCAGACCGCTGTGCAGGTAGTCGGCGAGGATCTCCATGAGGGTGCCGTCGCCGGTGGACAGCCGCGAGGCGACCACCGCCTTGAGGAGCGGCAGGTGCCCGTCGGGGAATTCGATGGCGTCATATGCCTGGAACAGCGGCTTCATGCCCGGGTGGCCGCCCGCGCGCACGGGCAGTCCGCGCCGGGCGACGAACGCCGCCCGCTCGCCGTCGTCCGCCACGACCCGGAACCGTTGCGCCGGGTGGACCCGCTGGACCGCCCCGGTGATCGCGGTCATGAGGGCGGCTACCGAGGGCCGGCCACCCGGAATCCCGATCCGGTACTCACCGGAGGCCGCCAGGGCGTCGGCGAGCCTCTCCGTGAACCTCTGGACCTCGCGCTGCGATGCCAGCGCGTCCGCGACGGCACGCTCGTGGCGGGCCGCCGTCGACTCCCACGCCGGCTTCCGGAACAGGTCGCTCCACAGCCCCGACCGGCTGGCGAACGGCAGCCGCCCCGCCCGGTGCCCCGCCCGGGCGGCCTTCTCCGGCTGCCGGCCGAACGTCTTCCAACGGGCCTTCTGCCCCGCCCACCTGTCCTTCGGCCTCTCGACGAGGAATATCCCCGTCTCCCAGTTCGATTCCTTCGTCGGGCCCGCTCCGCCGGCCACGTTGGAAGCGGCGGTCGTGACCTCGTGGACATGTCCGTCGGCGATCTGCTGGGCCGTGGACACGACGCCCTCGGCACCGCGCGCCGCGTAGCAGGAGAACACCAGCTGGGTGGAGCCGCGTCCGAGCCCCAGCCGTTCGATCAGCCGGGCTCCCCGCCTGGCGATCGGTGCTCCGGTGAGCCGCCGCACTCCTCGAGGGGTCAGAGCCGCGAGCGATCCCACAGCGCCGTGCGAGGCCCAGAGGGTGACGGCGGGCTTGCCGTCCGGCCGCAGACCGGGGGTGTACGGAACCGGGAGGGTCCTGAGCAGCCGCCCTCCCGGTGTGTCCTTGTAGACCAAGGAGTCACCCAGGTACAGCAGGTCCCGCATCTCCTCCCGCCGTATCGACCAGTCGTACCTGCTGAAGCTGACCTCCCCGAACTCGGTTCCGCGGCGGTCCCGGACTTCCCGCGTGATGATCGGTTCCTTCCACTTCCGGTCCGCGGCGGGCCGATCGGCCTCCTCGACCGTGACGAGCCGGTACTCGAGGCCGGTCGCCAGGTCCCGGACGATCTCCTCGTCCGTGGTGGTGAACGTCGGGCGTCCGGGGTGGACGGCCCGGCCGTCGGGGGTGTGGGTGAACGGGCCGTACTCCCGGGCTTCGAGCGGGCGGGCGATCCTGTACAGCACCGGATGCCCGCCGCCGCGCCGGGCGTCCGCCGCCAGGTCCCTGGTGGCCGCCGTCAGGCTGGACGTGGTCTGGAACAGCCGGGGCTTGGTGAAGGTCCGTCCCGGGGCCGCGTACGCGTGCGCCCCGTGCAGCGGGCCGGGCCCGGTCTCCGGCCAGTACAGCGGCCCCTCGGCCTCGGGCAGCAGTTCCACGGTGCCGGCGGCCATCTCCGCGAGCTGGGCCAGCTCCGCCATGAGGTCGCCGGTCGCCAGGGACCGCGCCACCTGCCGCACCGTGCTGGGCGTTCGTTCCTCGGGACGGTCGATCAGCCTGCGTACCGCGGGCTCACGCTGGAGGACGCGCGGCAGGGAGGACAGGGGTGCGCCTGCGGTCAGCCGCATCAGCCGGGACAGGATCCGTTCCTGGAGCAGCTGCCGGCCCGGCGCCGACTGCGCGGTGATCCGCTCGTCCAGGAACTCGGGTGCGTCACCCAGGAGATACAGCGCCGCCGCGCCGCCGGGCGCGATACCACGGTACTGACGGCGGTGCTTGCGCAGCCATGCGCGGAAGGCGTCCCTGCGTGCGTCCGACGCGACCGCGGCGGAGTGCACCCCGTCCGTGACGGCCTCGCGGAGGTCGTCCGGGGTGGGGCCGCCGATGGTCTCCGGAGCCAGCAGACCGGCGGCCAGCTCCGCGAAAACGACGTCCTGCGGCAGTCGGCCCAGGGTTCTCCTGAGCGCCGCGTCCCCTGCGAGCGGACCTTTCGCGATCCTGGACAGGGGGTCGAAGAGGAGCGGCACCAGACCGTACAGCTGGGCGGCGTCGACCTCCACGGACGGCGCGGTCCGCACGTCCGGCTCCATCCACCGCGAGCCGTCGGTGTCGACCATCCCTGCCCGCTGGGCGGCTCCGAGGAGCTGCACCAGCGACGGCGCGCCGTTCTGCGACAGGATCCAGCCGAACACGGCGTCCCGGAAGTCCAGCGGATCCGCCCGGGGGATGTTCAGCCTGCCGTGGACACGCATCAGCGCTTCCGCCACCCGGACCCACTCGGCCTTCTCGGCCGCCCATTGCTCGGTCACCGGATGACCCAGCTCGGCCAGACGGGACTCCAGGGCGGGGTCCCGGTCGGCCGGCTCCACCCACTGGGGGTCATCGGCCGCGAAGACCGGGGCGGCCAGGGTGAGGGCCTCCATCACCTCGGCCTGCGACGGCTGGTTGCTGCCCTCCTCCTGGTTCTCGCTCAGCAGGCGGTCCATCGCCGTGACGTAGTCGAACGCCTGCGGGTCCTGCGGGTCGAAGAAGTAGCGGAGGGGGTTGGTGCGCCTGGCGGCCACTGCGTCGACGAGCGCCTTCAGAACGGACCGCGGCGTCGCCACGTCGGTCGACATCGCACGGCCGAGCGCGCGTTCGTAACCCAGCGCCGCGTGCAGCCACCGCGTCCGGTCCTTGGTGTACACGCCGGGCAGCGTCGGCTTGATGCCGGAGGCGCCCGACGGCGGGGCGGCCGACAGGCCGGTGCCGGCCGCCGCCGTCCCCGTCGTGCCGGCGGCGGTGGTCGCGGACGGTCCGGTCTCCTCGACCCGCCAGTGCAGCACCGGGCCCCGCCCGTCGTCCGTCGTCCCGCTGGAGCGGACGGTGTAACCGGCGCTGCGCGCGAACGCCGCGGGCCGCGCGGTCGACTCCGGCCCGAGGAACGACAGGTCGCGCGCCGACGGGTTGACCACCTCCACCAGGAGACGGGGCTGCGACACGGAGTCCGGCGCGGCGAGCCCGGCCAGTGCGGTGGACGCGTCCATGCTGCCGCGGGCGTACTTCGGGATCGTCAGCCGGTCCGGGACCGACGGATAGGCCAGGAACACCGGTCCCTGCACCCGGGGCAGCCGCGCCAGGCCGTCGTCCAGCATCATCAGGTGGTCGGGGAGTTGCTCGTACAGCGGCTCGGCAAGCCTCTCCGCCGACTTGAGCAGTTCGTTCGCGAGCCCGCCGGAGCGCGGGTCCTCCGGACCGGTGCGGGCGAGGTCGTCGGCGAGTGCCTGGAAATCCGGCTCGGCCCTGAGCAGCCGCGGGAAGTCCGGGACGGCGCTTTGCAGGGCCTCGGTCACGACGTCGCGGATCTCGGCCTTCAGCAGGGCCACACCCTCCGCGTCGCTCGGCGCGCCGCGGAACGCCGGGTTGAGCAGCCGCATGTCCCCCGGGCCGGCCGCGAGCAGGTAGAGCGGGGTGAAGTGCGGGGGCGCCAGCACGTCCAGCGGGGAGCTGCCGTGGCGGTCGCTCCAGTCGCGCATCGCCGCGTAGCGTTCCGGGTCGGCGGAGCCGGGACCGGTGCCGGACCGCGCGGCCCGCGCCGCGTCGACGATGTCCTCCGGAACCTCGACGCCTCCGGTGGCCTCGGCGGTGAAACCGGGGAAGTACACCTGCCACTGGGGAAGTTCCAGCGCCTCGCGCAGGCCGTCCGGGGCCGCGGCGAGCCGCCCCTCCCCCAGCGCCGTGCGCGCCCAGTCGTACAGGCGTGCCCCGCCGGCCGCCAGAACGGTGTCGAACCCTGTGCCGTCGGGTGAGAACCCGGCGTCGTGGAGGTCCTTGAGCATCTCGGCGAGGCTGTACCGGCGGGTGGCCAGCCCCCAGCCGATCACCGCTTCCGCGAACTCCGGGACGCTGCCTCCGGGAACGTTCAGCGACCGGTAGGCCCTGAGCAGTCCGCTGACGCTCCGCAACGGCCCGGGGCGGCCGAACAGGCCGAGCTCGTCGCGGTGGCGCCGGAGCTCGTCACGGTCGGCGGCGAAGGTGAAGGTTCCGGGGTCGTCGTGCGCCGCGACCGCGGTGTCGAACGCCGTCATGAGGTGGACCAGCGACGGTGTGGGACCGTCCGGGCCGGCGCCCGTCACCTCCGCGGCGCCCGGCAGCGCCGCCCGGGCCTGCTGGACGACCGCGACGAGTCGCGGGTCGTGCGCCAGCAGTGCGCCGAGCCCCTCCTCGAAGCGGCGGGCGGCGTCGGCCCACGCCTGCGTCGGGTAGTGGGCGGGCATGGCCTGGACGGTCCAGTCCGGGGCGGTCTCCTCGGCGGTCTCCCCGGCAGTCTCCTCGGCGGTCTCCTCGGCGTTCAAGGGTGGTGCGTGCGCGGGCGCGGGCGGTTCCTGGAGCTGTCCGCCGCCGACGGGCGCCAGGTCGGTGGACGGCGCTCCGGTGAACGCGCCGGTACCGGGCCGGGCGGTCGCCTGCCCGGACGCGCTGCTTGTCTGCCGGGTCGTGCGGTCCTCGGCCACGCCCGGCGCATCACCCGTCAGACCGTCTCCCGCCGTGCCGTCAGGGCCGACGATGCCCTTCAGCGGGATCCTGACCGCCTTGGCATCGGGTGCCGGGGCCGGCACGTCCGGCGCCAGGTACATCGCCGAGCCGTCCGCCACGAGCCGGTACCGCGCGGTTCCGGGGGCGGGGAAATCGGGGTGCTGCCGCAGCGTGTCCGGATCGGCGACACGGCCGAGCCAGCCGCTGGGCCCGTGGAGCAGCCCGTCGAGCCCGTCCGCCGACTCGTGCACGAAGAGGTTGCCGAACCTGACCCACCCCTGCGACGACAGGACCTCGCCGGGGGCCAGTTCGAGCTCACCCGCCGCACCGACCCGGTACGTCAACGGCCGTGACCCGTGCTCAGTCGTGCGCTCGTAGACGTACGGCCACTCCGGGGCCCGCCCGGCCGCGCCCTTGCCACCGGGACCGGGCACCTCGCCCGCAGGCACCTCGTCCATGGGCACCTCGTCCACGGGCACCTCGTCCAGGTCCCCGACGGTACCCGGCCCCTCGACCGTGACCTCACGGCCGATCGGCCACCGCTCCGCGTACGGCTGCCTGCCGGAGTCGGGTGAGCCGCCGGGCAGTCCGCCGCCCCCCTGCTGTGCGGCTCCGCCGGCGGGAGCGGCATACGTGACCGGAGGGATCAGCAGGTCGGGGGACACGGTGCCCCATCGCGCCTGCCACAGCACGTTCTCCAGCACGCTCGCGCTCACCACGGGTTGCCAGTTCTGCTGCCGGGCGTAGCCGGTCACGATCCGCTCCAGCGACTCCCAGGTCAGCGGCCCGGTGTCGGAGCTGCCCGGGGCGTTCATCCGCAGCCGCTCCAGCGCCCCGAAGCCCCGGATCAGGTCCTGGAAAGCAGTGCTCCGTGCCGGGTCGGTGTCGATGCGCACACCGTGGGTCTCCCGCAGTGCCCGTACCCACCGCAGCGCCCGCGTCGTGCGGTCCCCCAGCCCGGCGGACAACCCGCCCAGGTCGGCCAGCCGGGACAGCATCCCGGAGCCCGGCTCAGGAGGGAACTCGAGCCACCGGTGCACCGGACGGTCCGGATCGTCCATCTTGAACAACCGCGCCGGCAACTGCCCACTCGGGGCATCCGACCCCACCACGCCGTCCGAGGTCCGTACTGTCCGCCCCGTCTTGTTCGCCACTGTCTGTGCCCCGGGCGGGGACACCAACCGGTCCCGCCCCGGCTTCAGCAACCCCAGTTCACACCACAGCATGACCAGCGGCGCATCGGGATCCATCAGCTGCAGACTCTTTCGGCGGCGATGTATCCGCCCGAGTTCGGCGAAGGGCACGCTATGGTGCGCACCCGTACTGCGCCTTGTCACCACCGCGTGGACGGCACTCCCGTGGCCCACCGAGATGTACGAACCGGCGAGAGGCCACGGCAACGGCTGCAGCCCGCCCTGCCGGCTGGGTGCCACTCCCGGCAGACCCTCGTAGTAATCGAAGTAGTGCTGCACCAGGGAGAGCGTCCGCGTTTCAGCCTCACGCGCCGCGACGGCCTTCTCATCCATGAAGCTCCGGCCGGTCAACCGCTGCCCGTCCGCCGTCACCACCGGATACGACCACACGTCCTGGTCCGAGAACTTCGCCCCGTCCGACGCCGTTATCTCCGCATGCGGATCATCCGGCACCAGCCGGGGAGGCGTGGGAACCCAGGTACCCACCGGGACCTGTCCCGGGCGGGAATTCGCGAGGGCCGGAGACACCCAGGCACTGTCGGCAGCAGCCCGCTGGAACCGGAGATCGCCGTAGGTGTACCACACCAGCACGCCGGCCCGATCCGCCAGCCTGCGCACCAACTCCTCACTGGCATCCTTGAGCAGCAGCACGATCGGAACGCCCGCGGGCCGTTCGCGATCGTGCGCCACCACCTCGATGAACTCCTCCTCGCTCAGATTCGTCCGGTACCCCACGCCGTTGTCCAGGTAGATCTGCCCCGGGGACGTGAACTCCGCCACCACTGCCTGAACCGGACCCGTCCACGGCGGCGCAACCGGCTGGATGACACCCGCGCCGTCCTGCTTGCCCACCCTGTCCAACAGCAACTTCAGCGGCCGCCCCGTCAGGTTCTGCCCCTGGAAACTGCCGTTGGCCCACAGCTTCGTCGCCTCACTCAGTGCCTGACCCTTGCGCTCCAGCCCGTACACCGCGATCGACGCGAGGCTGTACGCCCGCCCGTGCCGATAAGCACTGCTCGCGACACCCAGTGCCTCGCTGACGTGACGCAATTCCATCTGAACCGAAGGATCCAGGTGCAGCACCTGCCTGGTGACACCCCGCACGTCGATCGGCCCCGCACCCAAGTACGGGTCGCTCCTGCGCGCGGCGTCCAGCAGCCCGAGCGCGTTCACCATCTGCGGGAACGTCGGCTGCGCGGCGGCCTGAGACCCGAAAACCGTGAGGAGCGCGGCGGCCAGCCCGTTGTTCGGCGGCGCACCGCCCAGCAGACCCGCGGCCGCCGGCGCCGGCGCGGTGACCTCGGGGACGCCGGTGGCCACAGTGTCCTGGCGAGGCTCGGAGATCCCGGGCCGGTCGGCCTCGGCCGCCCCCGAGACCAGCTCCGCACTCGGGTACGGGATGTACGCCGCGACGGTGTCCTCTCCGGCGTCCGCGAGACTGTCATCGGGCACGAGGTACAGACCCGACTCACCCGACAGCAACGTGTACGGCCGCAGCCTCGCCGGACCCATCGCGTCCAGGCGGCGCCTCAGCGCGTCCCTGTCGGCGGCCGGCCCCACCCAGCCGGTGTCACCGCGCAGGAACGCACCCGTCGGCCGGTGGACGAAATCGGGCCCGTGCCCGTTCCAGTCCTTGGGCCCGCGCCCGGTCCGCTCTTCATGCCCGTACCCGACCCACCCCTCGGCCGAGAGCACCTCACCGGACGGCAGCTCGATCCACCCCGCCCGGCCCACGGTGTACCCGTCGGAACCGACCCCCACACGGACGTCCCCGCCGGCCCGCCGCACCTCGCCCAACGGCACCGTGCCCGGACCCCGCCCCACCCGACGCGGCTCCTCCACCCGCACCGGACCGCCGAGGGGCAACCCCGCGGCGAACGGCTCGACATCAATGTCGATGCCCGGCAACTCGGCCAGGTCAACACCCGGGAACTCGGCCAGCCCACCCCTCACCATCATCCGCGCGATGAACTCACCACGCGCCTTGGCGGGCTCCCGCCGCTGCCACACCCCGGGAAGCAGGTCGTGCCACCGCTCCACCGTGGCATCGTCCACGGGCAGGTGCACCTCCCACCTCTCCAACTGCCCCACGACCGCCGCACGGACGTCTTCGAACTCGTCCGACGACAGACCACCACCCGACGGACCAGCTCGGTGGGCGGCCACCGGCGGGACGGACCGCCCGGACGACACGGAGTGGGGCGCCGCCTGATCGGAGGCGGCCCGATGCGCGACAGCGTCCTGGCCCGGACCCTCGCCCGGGACGGTCTCCTCCACGGTCGTATCGGCGCCCGAGGGCGCGTGCGCGGCCGGTCCCTGGAGCTGTCCGCCGCCGACGGGCGCCAGGTCGGTGGACGGCGCTCCGCTCGGTTCGCCGTCGGCCGTGACCTGCGGCGCCGCCTCGGGGGTGTCGGGCCGGGTCCGGATCGCTGCCGCGGAACCGGCGGTGTCGTTGCCGGGGTTCCGGGTCTTCTGAACGGGCTCGGAGAGCGGTCCTGGGGCGTGTTCGTCCGCTTGGCCGGGAGTCGGAGGGGTGGCCTGCTCCTCCGCGGGCGCCGGCGCGCTCTCCTCCGTGCCAGGGGCCGGCGCCGTCCGCGCCCCGGCTCCGACGCCGTTTCCGGAGAGGTTCCCGGTACCGGTGAGGTCTCCGGTGCCCGCACCCGTGCTGTTGAAGGCGTCCCCGTTCGCGGCCTCGTGGGCGCTCCAGAGGGCCGACGGCGGCTTCGGTGCCCACCGGCGGTGGAGGGCGTCGACGACGTCCTGCCGGAAGTCGTTCCCGATGCGTTCGTACCGGCCCTCGTCGATACGGCGGCCGGCGCCGAGGTGGTCGAACGATCCGCCGGCGGCGGACAGCATCCGGGTGGCCTCGGCCTCGAACGCCAGCTGCTCCGGCAGCCGGCGGGTCTCGTCGGCCAGGCGGGCGTCCCACTCCCACATGCGGCCCGTCAGCGCGGCGGGGCTGGCGGCGGGGCTGGTGGCGGGCGTGCCGAAGACGGTGTCGAACGTGTTCAGGATCCGCCGGTCCCACTCGGACCTGGCCCGGGCCGTGTCGGCCTCGGACAGCTCCTGGCCGGGGTGGTCGCTCCGCCATGCGGCCAGCTGCCCGTCGAACACCGCGCCGGCCGACCGCACCGCGCTCCGGCGGGCGTGGTGCCGCAGGATCCACGTGTGGATCCGGTCCTGCCCCGTCACCCGGCTGCGGGCGTCCTCCCAGTCGTCCAGCCGGGTCCGCAGCGGGCCGTCCCCGGCCACGACGGTCCGCTCGAACTGGTCCGTGGTCTGGGCGGTGATGCCCTGCTGGAGCCCGCGCAGCAGGGACGGGGGCACGTCGTGCGGGATGTCGAAGCGGCGCCGGAACGCCTCGCCGGCCGGCGGAGCGGCCTCCCACGACCGCACGGCCGCCTCGACGTCGCCCAGGGCGTTGCGGATCGCGGTCTCCCGCGCGGCCTGCACCGCCAGCTTCGCCGGCAGGTCCGCCAGCACCCGGTCGTACCGCGCACGCCACTGCGGCAGCAGCTCCCGGGGCGCGGCGGGAAGGCGCTCGGGGGAGTCCGTCGACCCGAACACCTCGGTGAACGCGGCGTCCAGGTCGTGGCGGGCGGAGTCCAGGACCAGTCCCAGTCCGGGTCCCGACACCTCCGTGTCCCCGGCGTCGAAGGCCGTGAGCAGGGCACGGCCGTCGTCGTCGAGGGCGTCCCGGTAGGAACCGCCTGCCAGCCTGCCGAAATCGGACGCCAGGCGGGACTGCTCCCAGAGGTATCCCGCCCTCAGGTCGAAGGCGTCCTCCAGGGGGCCGGTGAGGGAGTCCAGCTCGTTCTGCGCCTCCCGCACCCGCTGTTCCAGGGTTTCGGCGGTGTCGGAGCCGGCCGGGAACGTCCTGGCGACCGCATGGTCCACCTGTTGCTCGAAGCGAGCCGCCGCATGGTCGTGCACCGCTGCGGCGATCTCCGGGGTCACCTGGAACGGCGCCGTCGCCTGCGGGGTGGCCCACCGGTCCAGCCAGGCCCGGAACCGGTCCTCGAACGCCGCCCGGCCCCGGGCCGTCGCCACCTGGCGAACCGCTTCCTGGGCGAAGGCGTCCCCGGTCGCGGCGGCGGCACTGCCGGCCGGGCCCCGGTGGTTCTCCCACGCCTGCTCCCGGACCTGGTGCAGCTGCTGCTCGTCGAGCCCGTGGGCGGTGGCCGCCGCCCACGTGTCGAAGGCATCGTCGAACTCCGCCCGCGCGGCGGCCTGCTGCTCCTCCCGCCGGGTCGCTTCCTCGGCCTGCTCCAGCCACTGCCCGTACTCGGTGTGCAGTTGTTCCTGGTCCGCCTGCCACGCCGGACGGCGCCAGTCGTTCTCCGCGGCGTACGACGGGGCGTCGACGAACCGGCCGACCGCTTCCTGCGCGTGCGCCGCCTCGCGCGCCTGGACGTACGCGTTGCGCGCCGCGTCGATCCGGTCCGCGGTCCACCGTGCCATCTCGGGCGACGTCAGCCGGACCTGCTGCGGCGGCCGGCCGGCCAGGAGGCCGCGGAAGTCCTCGGACAGGCCGTGCCGGGCCCGGGCGGCCCGCGTCAGGGCGGCGGCACGCTCGTCGTACTCCCGCCGCGCGTCCTCGAGCGCCGACGGCCCCTGCTCGGTCAGCCGCTGCCGCAACGGCTGGGCGATCGCCGCCTTCTCGCCCTCGTACCAGGACGCCAACTGCGGGTCCCAGCGGGCGTCCGGCTGCCACGAGGTCGTCTCCAGGTGGTCCCGGAACGCGCGCAGCGCACCGACCGTCCGCGCCGCCCGCGCCTGAAGCCCCTCGGCCGCCTGCCGCAGTTGCTCCTCCAGCCGGCCCTGTTCGGCCGTCCGGTCCTCGGCCGAGGCGAGCGCCGCCCAGTCGGCGGTGTAGCGGTCCCGCAGCTCCTCCAGCCGGTTCCGGTACCACTGGTGGGTCTGGGTGTCCCAGGTCGCACGGCCCGTGGTCAGGTCCTGCGGGCCCGACGGACCCCTGGTCCGCAGCGCCCGCTGGAACGAGGATTCGGCGGCTGTCCAGTCGGTGCGGGCCCGGGCGAGCTCCTGCCGGAACCGCTCCACCATCTCGGGGGGCGCCTGGAGCGTGGCCTGAAGGTCACCGGCCGAGGCGGTGGTGGCCGGGTCCGCCGCGGCCGTCACGGCCTGGTGGAAGTCGTCCCTCAGCTGGGTGACCCGGGCGGAGGCGCTGAACCCGTCGGGCCGCGGAACGGGCGGCAGGGACGACCCGACCTGCTCGTCGAAGAGCCTGTGGGTGGTCTGGTGCGCGGCAAGGTCCGCGTCCGCCTGGCGCAGCCGCTCCTGCACCTGCTCCCGCAGCCGCTCCTGCGGCTGCCCGTCCGGCGGGACCTGCCGGCCGTCGGCCGACGGCGCGGTCCGGGCGTCCGCGTACCACTCGCGGAGGGCGCCGACCTGCTGCGCGGCGTCAGGGTTCCGCAGGCGCGGGAATGCCTCCAGGTGCGTGTGGAACTCGTGGTAGGCCTGGTCGCGGGTTTCCAGCCCGTCCCGCAGCGCGTCCAGCTCCGCTGCCGCCCGCTCGTCGGCCGCCGCCCGGACCGGCGAGACGTGCGGGGCGGTCTGCTGCGGTGCGGTCTGCTGCGGCGCGGACGGGGCGGACCGCTGCGGCTGCTCCTGCGCCGTCTCGTGGGATGCGGCCTGCGCGGGGCGCTGCGCGGGCAGTTGCGCCGTCTCCTGCTGCCCGCCGGGGGCGTTGACGGTCTCCTCCGGCACGTGCCCGCCGGAGGCGGGGACGGTCTCCTCCGGCACGTGCCCGCCGGAGGCGGGGACGGTCTCGTTCGCGGTGTGCTCGTCCGCCGACGGGAAGCGGAACGGGTCTCGGCTGACGTCCAGTTGCGGGTAGCGCAGGGTCCAGGTCGGACGGCTCCGCCAGTCCTGGTACGCCGCCTCGTGGGCCTGTGCGTCGTCGCCCAGGGTCTGCCACCGGTCGCGGGTCTGCTCGACCAGTTCCGCCCGGACCTGGGCGGCCTCCTCCTGTGTACGTCCCTGCCCGGCCTCGTTCCAAGCGTCGGTGAAGTCGCTCCGCAGTTCGTCCACACCACGCTCGTAGGACTGCCTGGCCTGCGGCGAGTCGAACCCGCGCGGATCGAGCCCGACCGTCTGCCGGAGATCCTCCAGCGCGGACTGCCTTGCCTCCCAGGCGCCGAAGGTGTCCCGCATCTGCGCACGCCACGCCGCGGCCTCCGCGGCCGCCTGCTGCCGTATCCGCTGCTCGTACGGTGACTGCTGTTCGAACTCCTCCCACCGCTCGCGCAGTTCGCTGCCGAACGCGTCGCCGCCGGCTTTCTCCGACTCCAGCCAGGTGTCCAGGTCGCGGCGCGCGGGGCCGAAGTACTCGTGGTACTGCTTTCCGGTTTCGCTCCGGTACTCGTCGGCCAGCTTGCCGAACGTCTCGTCCTCCATGGCGAAACGCCTGGCGGCCCGGTCGGTGAGGTTGGTGAGCTCGTTCGCGCCGGACGTCATGTCGTGCAGCCGTCCGGCGGCGTCCCGCAGCGCCTGCTCGGCACCCTGCTCGAACGCCACCCGGTCCGTCGCCGACTCCAGCGCCGGCTCGTACACCAGCCGCCTGAACCGGTCCTGGCGCACCGCCAGCTCGTGTGCCGGCCAGGCGCCCTCGTCGGGCCAGCCGACCAACTCGCGGTAGCCGTCGGTGAGTTCCTCTCGCACCCCGTCGCGCGCCCGGTTCGCCGCCGCGTCGTCCCCGGGCAGGTCCCGCAGCAGGGCATCGGTCCGCCGCAGCCACCCCTGCAGACCCGCCTGGTGTTCGAACCGCGCCCGCAGCTGGCCCTGCATCGCGGCGTCGGCCTCGCGCAGCCTTTCGGTGTACGCCCCCCACTCCTCGCCCGAGATGTCCTCCGGCGCGCGGCCCTCGAGTTCACCGCGGGCCCGGCCCCGCACGCCGTCCCGGTACTGGTCCAGCACCTCCGTGCCGTCGACCCGGTCGAATTCGTCCGGGTGTGCCGTCCGCTGCCGCCAGTGCGGTCTGAACGCGTCGACGACCCGCTCGGCCTGCGTCCGGAGGCTCGCCTCCGCGGCCTCGGCCCGCAACCGCCCGTGCCAGCGGTCGAGCACCTCGTCCGCCAGCCGCTCGAACCGCGGGCGATCGGCACGCCACTGGTCCTCCGTCAGGCGGCGTACCTCCGGCCCGTCGGGCCCCGGCAGCCGCTGCGTGGACTCCTCGAAGTCCTGGGCGAACTCCTCGCGCAGTTCCTCCAGCCGCTCCCGGCTCGTGCCGGTGAGCCGTCCCACGAAGTCGAAGCCGTTCGCGGCGTACGCCTCCACGTCCAGCCGCGCGCGCAACCCGCCGGTGAGCTCGTCGATCCCCTGCGAGGACCGCTGGTGGATCCCGTCCCAGTCGGACGGCTCGATCCGGCCGTCGTCGGTCCGCCGGACCCCCTCCGCCGCCTTGTAGACCTCGTTCGCGGCCGCCTCGGCGAGATTCGACCGCGCCCTGGCCTCGTCGGCCGGCGACAGCCCCGCCGGACGATCGGGTGCCGTGTCGAAGGCGTGCTCCGCCGACATCCGGGCGCTGTCCGCCGCCGCCGCGAGTTCGAACTCGTCGTGCAGGCCGCCCACCAGGGCGTCGAACCGCCGCTCGAACTCCCGCTGGTCGATGTCCCCGCGCTGCAACTCCTCCAGGTCCGTCTGCCACCGCTCGTTGAACCGGGTCTCCACCCGCTCCCGCCACGTCGGCCCGCCCCGGCCGGCCCGCGCCTGCTCCCGCACCAGCCCGTCGGCGAGCGTGTCCACCGACAGGTCGTGCTCGATGCCGTCCAGCCGGGACGACAGGTGCTCCCTGACCTGGTCCACGCCGGGGAGCGCCGCGGTGCCCCCTTCGAGGTCCCCGTCGGCGCCGCGCGGCCGGTTCTCGTACACCGCCGTCCGGTAGGCGTCCGTCACCGTGCCCACCAGCTCGTCCGGCACGCCCAGCCCCCGCGCCCACCCCTCCGGGCCCGCGGACTGCGCCTGGCGGATCATCCCCCGCGCCACTTCGTCCAGCGACAGGTTGTGGTCGAGGCCCGTGAGGCGGTCCGAGAGCTGCTCGATCAGGTGCTGCTCGCCGGGGATCCCGTCGTTGCCGGACACCGGCCGCCCGTCGGCGTCGCCCGTCCGGTCCGGTCCGGTCCCCCGCACCGCGGCCCGATAGCCGTCGGCCACCGGCCCGACGAGTTCCTCGGGTACGAGCTGCCGTGCCCAGGCCTGCGGATCCGGCCTCCCTGTGCCCGGGACGCCGTGGATGTTCTCGCCCCGTACGTAACCCGCCTGGGCGGCGTCGAGGGCGTCATCGGCCTTCTGCTGCTGCCAGAACTTCTGGTCCTCCCGCGACAGCCGGCCCTCGAGGGCGCGTGTGGTCTCCTCGTGCGCCGCGTTGAACCCGTCGACGCGCACCTGATCGTCCGGGGAGAACACATACGCCCGGTCCCGCGGCCCGGGCGGCGGCATCTCGCCGCCCGCCGCATCGTGGGGGGCCTGGTCGGGGACGGCCTGATCGTGGGCGGCCTGGTCGTGGGAGGTTTCTTGGCGTGGGGCTTCGTCGCGGGGGGCCTGCGAGCCGCCTGCCCGGCCGTCCTCGGGGCGGGTGTGTTCGGCGTTCGCCGTGGATTCGATGTCGCGCGGCTGTCCGGCCACGGGCTCCGGGGACTCCGGGGAACGCGCCGGCGGCCGGGCGGACGGAGCGGGTGCTGCTGACGCCCCCTCCGCGGCCGTGGCCGTGGCTCCCTCGGTCGCCTCGGGTCGCGATTGCTGCGACGTGGGCTGCGGTTCGACCGCAGGGCGTGGCTGCGCCGCCGGCTGCGGCCGGACCGCGGGCCGTTGCTGCGCCGTCGGCGATTCGGCGGCGGTCCGCGACGGCACGCCGGCGACGGCGGTCTGCTCCGTTCCTCCGCTCGGCGTGGCGCTCCGGCCCCCGGGGCGAACCGGGCCTCCGGCCGCCTGCGGAGCGGGCGCCTGCGGAGCGGGGCCGCTCTCGGTGGCCGGCCGTGGTGTCGCCGTCGACTCACGTCCCGAAGCCTGGACGACCGGCGCGACCGTCTGCCTCTGCCCGGTACCGGGGGACGCCTGCTCACGCGGGGACTGCGACCCGTGCGGCGGCTGCGCGGCGGGCGGCTCGCCGCCCCGCACGCCACCGGCCTCGACCCCGCCCCGGCCCGCCGGGGCGGTCCCGGCGTACGGGGCGGCCGGCGGCTGCTGCGCGGGCGAATCCTCGGTGCCGGTCCGGTCGGCACCGGCAGGGAGTTCCGTTCCCTCACCGGAGACGCGTCCGGGCGCCGGTTCCGCAGGCGCCTGTCCATGCCCGGACTGCGACCCCTGCACAGCCTGTCCAGGCCCGGGCACGGACTCCTGCCCCACAGACGCGGACACGTCCTGACGACCCTGCGCCCCCTCGGCCCGCCCAACCGGCTGACCACCCTCACCGGAGACGTGCCCGGGCGCCGATTCCGCAGGCGCCTGTCCATGCCCGGACTCCGCCCCCTGCACAACCTGTCCAGACTCGGGCACGGACTCCTCACCCGCAGACGCGGACACGTCCTGACGACCCTGCGACCCCTCGGCCCGCCCAACCGGCTGACCACCCTCGTCACCACGCGCCACGACAGACTCCGGCCGCGACCCCACCGGAGCCACTCCCTGCCCGGACCCCGATCCCGCCGGAGCCTCCTGCCCAGCATCGGGCCGTGACCCCACCGGAGCCTGCTGCCCACCATCGGACCGCAACCCCGCCGAAGCCCCCTGCCCGGCGTCGGCCCCCGGCCCCACCGGCGCCTCTTGCCCAGCATCGGGCCGCGACTCCACCGGAGCCTGCTGCCCACCATCGGACCGCAACTCCACCGGAGCCTGCTGCCCACCATCGGACCGCAACTCCACCGGAGCCTGCTGCCCAGCCTCGGGCTGCGACCGCTCCGGCACCACCTCGTGGCCCGGACCGGCGGACGCCTGCTCATGCGTCGGCGTCGGCGCGGCCGGCGCCGACGGCTGCTCCGGTCCGCTCCGGACCGCGTCCGGCTGCCCGGCCACGGCGAAGTCCCCGGAGACCCCGGCGTCGCGCGCCGCGGCCCCGGTGGCCATTGGGCCGACGGGAGCCTCGGTCACGGGGAGCTCCTGGCCGTGGCCGAGCGGCTCCGTGGTGACGGCCCGGGGCGCCTCGGGGGCGTCCACCGGACGTGCCAGGTCCTCCGCGCCCGCATCCCTCTCCGCGGGAGGGGCCTGGGACGGGTCCACCTCCGCCGCCCAGTCGTCGACCGAACGACCGCGCGGGGGAACGCCGAGGTCATGTTCGCGCAACGCGGCCTCGGTGAGGCGGTCACCGCCGGTGTCCCTCGACAGCCCGGAACGGTCCGACGACACCTGCCCCGTGCCACCCGGGGCGCCGCGGCCCGGCGTTCCGCCCTGCGCGGACGGAGCCGCGACGCCGAAGGGCTCGGTTCCCCCCTGCGTCTCGAAGCCCGGCAGCTCCCGCGTGGTCTCGGGCCGCGCCTCGAAACCCGGCAGTTCTTGCGGCCGGGCCAGGGAGCCGGCCGGGCCGGCGTCCCCGCGTGAGGCGGCGGCACCACCCCGGGCGCCGGGAAGCTCCTGCCCGTCCCGGCCCGCGCCCGCCCCGAACCGCTGTTCCCAGGCGCCCGGGGGGATCAGCGTCCCGTCGTCCGACCCGATGCCCGAGACCGAGCGGTCGTCGTTGAACGACTGGGTGTCCAGATCGGACACGTCGTCGCGCCCGGGACGTTCCCGACCACCGGCACCCTCCTCACCCGGGTGGGAGGAGGTGAGCGGGGTACCGCTGCCCTCCGCGAGCCCGCTGAGGTCCGTGTTCCCGCCACGGCCCTGTTCGCCGGGTCCGCCCGTCGACTCGACAGGTGTCTCCAGTGCGCCGTGGCCGGACTGGACGCCGTCCCCGGACAGCGACAGACCGTCGTAGCCGGAACCGGCACGGGGGTCCTGAGGTCCGCGGGCGAACGCCGACGGCTCGACACTCCCCTCCCGGGGCACGGCTCCGTAGCCGTCGGTGCCCTCCCCGGTGCCGGGGCGGGTGCCCTCCCCGGTGCCGAGCCCCTCCACCCCTTCACCGTTCAGGCTCGGCGTGTCGTCGCCCAGCCGCGGTACCTCGATCTCACCGTCGCCCCGCGCCCCGGTACCGCCCTTCCCGCCGCGCGCCGCGGGGATGTGCCCGATCGCACCGCCCACGGCCCCGGCCAGCGCTCCGAGCCCCGGGTCGCCCTCGATCCCGAACGCCAGGTCCGTGAGTTCCATGCCCACCGCGCCGGCCGCCGCGCCGACGCCCATCTTGCCCACCAGGGTCGCCAGGATCTCCGGCGCCACCGCACCGGCGCCCGTGAACATCAGCCCGGCCACGGCGCCGTTGATGGCGCCCGCGCCCAACGCCATCTTGGTGGCGTCCCAGTCCCACGTGGACCGGTGCGCCTCACCGGCCTGGCCCATCTGGATCAGCTGGGCGATCGCGTCCATCACCGCGGCCATGGCCACGTTGATCGCCACCGCCGTCAGCAGCCGCGTCAGGATCATCCGGATCGCCGCGGTGCCCGCCGCCACGATCGCCGGCACCGCCTCCGGCGCCCACCACGCGAGGAACGCGATCTGCGCCGCCATCCAGACCAGCATCTCCAAGATCATGATCTTGGAGTACTGGACCTGAAGCCCCGTGTTCTTCGCCATGTCCGCGAGCTGCTCACCCGCTTTGGCGAGCCCCGGCAGATCATTCATCAGGTTCTGCAGGTACGCCTCGAACGCGTCCGCCGTCGGCCCCGAAAGTCCCGACCGCACCTGCTCGACCGCCGACTGGAGCTCCGGCTGCAGCTCCTGCACCGCCTTCGCGAAGTCCCGGTGTGCCGACGCCAGCTGGAACAGCTTGTCCTCGTCGGCCTTCGGCCACTGACCACCGGAAAGGGCGGCAACCCACTGCAGCCCGGAGGGCAACATGATGCTCATGAGTCAGCAACCACCACAGACAGGACTTGACAGGGGAAGAACGACGACCGGGGACCGGTGACGCCGGCGCACGACGCCGACATGGCACGGTGCCGTGCCGTGCCGCGACGAGCGGTGTGCGCGGGTGTCGAAGCCTCAGGTGCCCATGCCGGAACCCAGGTTCTCCGCGTCTTCGGTCGCCCGCTGCTCGGTCTGCTCGTAGGCCTCCGCCATGTCCTGCACCTGTTCGGTGGCGTCCTTGAGCACCTTCGCGCCCTGCACCGCGGCGTCGATGGCCTTCTCGTGCGGGTCCCAGTACTTCTCGCGGAACTTCTTGCCGGTCTTGTCGTCGCCCCAGCACTCACCCAGCTCGTTGGAGCGGTCGACGAGGTCACGCCCCGCCGCGTCCAGCTTGCTCCAGATCGACTCGAGGGTTCCGATCGCCTTCTTGATCTGATCCGTGTCGACCCGGACGATTCCGCCCGAGGACGACTGCTGCTGCTCACTCACTGCGGTCGTCCCCCTTCGTCCCGCGGTACCCCTGGTCCACGTAGTCCCTCACGGCCTCGGGCATGGGGAGGTCCTCCGGCAGGAACGAGCGGGGGTCGAACTTGCCCTCCAGCAGGTCGGCGAGGGGAACCCCGCCGGGCATCATCCCGGTCACCGTCTCGGTCACCTTCTTGAGCGCCTGGGCGCGGGCCTTGTCGACGGTGGCCTGGATCACCCTGGCCAGGTCCTTGGGCGCCATGTTCCGGTAGGCCCCGGTGGGGAAGTCCAGTTCCGTGATCTGACCCTGGGCCCCCACCGTGACCCGCACCACCTGCCGGGGTGCCGTCGCCGTCGCCGTGACCGCGTTGATCTGCTGACGCGACTCGAACGCCTGGTCGCGCTGCTTGCGGTAGTCCGCCAGCAGCTCCTCGATCTGCTGATCGTACGGAGACGACATTCCGGCCCTCCCTGACACCAGGTGGAATCGATGCTTCGAAAGGCCAGTCAACCGGCCGACGGGACGCATCCCCACGTCACGGGCGGATGATGGACCTCCTGTACAGCGGGTTCTGCCTTCGTATCCGCATCCGCCCCGCGCTGCGCCGCCGGACGGGCCCCGCTACAGCAGGCCGCCCGTGTCCACGGACGTCGTTCCGCCGCCCGCCGCCCGCGGTTCCCGAGCACCGGTGGCGCCGGACGCGTCCGGTGCCACGGAGGCATCCGGCGCACCGTTGAGCATGCCGTCCACGGAGCCGTACCAGCTGTTCTCCCCCTCCGTCCGGGCCGCGGCCTCGACCGCCTCGCGCAGCGCGCCGGACTCGACCGTCATGCTGACCGGTCCCGACGCGTTCAGGTAGATCAGGTGCCCCTCGGGAAGCCGGTCGAGGAGCTCGGGGACCTTCATCGGCTGGAACGACAGGCGTCCCGCCGCGTGCAGGTGGTCGGGGGAGGTGAACACCGGGACGATGGGCGTCTCGTCGTCCGGTGCGACGGCGGACAGCAGTCCCCCGCCGGGCGCGAGGAACACCGCCACCTCCGCCGTGGCCAGGGTGTGGGTCACCGTCTCCGCCGGACCGTAGCCGGTGGCGGCGAGCTGTACCGCCTCGTCGACCGGGTCGGTCGGGTCGGGCCAGCCCATGGCCTTGGGAGAGGGCTGGTACTCCTCGTTGTCCTGCCATTCGACGATCTCGCCGTCGAGGTCCGAGCGCCACTGGCCGACGAGGGCCCAGTTCGGCGGCGTTCCCTCACCCGACCAGGCCGGATCGATCAGGCCGAGCCAGTGGTCGGGGGCTTGCCGGGCCGCCTCGCGGATGTGGTCCGGGACCGGCGGTATGTCACTCTCCGCGGCCTCCGGCTGCTGCGCCTGGGGGACGACGGCCTGTCCGGGGCCGGCGCCGGCCCCGGAGGACCCCGTGGCCTGCTGTGACACCGGCACGGTGGGGATGACCGGTTCGGCCTGACCGCCCGCCGTGTCCTTCCCGTTCGACTCGCTGCTCATCGTTTCGTCTCTTTCGTCTCTCGCTGCTTTCAGGGTGCGCCTGAACCGCCCGTCCGTCCGCCCGGTCGCCGGGCGTCAGCCGAACACGCCCGACCCTTGTCCGGCGCCGCCCCAGGCGTCTTCCTCCTGGCGCAGCAGATCGGCGACGCTCGTCTTGCCGTCCTCGTCCCGCGTCCTGCCCCTGCCCTTGCCCGCGTCCTCGTCCGCTTCGTCGGCGGCGGGGCGCCGGCGGCGGGCGGTGTCGGCGGGCGGCTCCTCGGGCTCGTCGACCGCGCACGACAACTCCATCGGAACGCCGCCGCCCGACACCTTCGGCCGCCAGGCCGGCCGCGCGGGCTCTGCGGGAGCCTGGCCGGCCGCGGCTGCCCGGGCGATGGCATACGCACCGGCCGCGACGGAGGTGGCGGCGGCCGCCTCCTGCCGGGCCTCCTCGGTGCCGGTGCCGGTGCCCGTACCCGTCCCCTGCCCGTGCCCTCCGAGCAGGGGGAACAGTGAATCGGTCGGGAGGTCCCAGGTCGTCGGGTCGTCCGCCGCGGGCGCCTCGGTGACCGAGACCTGCTGGACGGGCTCCTGGTGGGCGGTGTGCTGTTCGCCCTGCGCCTGAGGCTCCGAAGCCCCGGCGGCCGGTGCCGGGAAGACGGCCGCGGCCTGATGCCCGGGCGCCGCGGCCTCGGTGCGCGCGGGGGGTTGCGCCGCGTGCGCCGGAGGGGCTTCCCCGGCCGCGGGGTGGACGCCCGCCGGGTCGGCGGCGGCAGGCGGCTGTGCGGTGGCCGCCGTACCCGCTGGCGGCTGAGCGGTGGCCGCCGGCTGCGACACGTCCCACGCCGACTGCGAAAGGCCGTGGGACGGCTCGGAGCCCGACGCGCCGGGCTGCCCGGCCGGCCACTCGGAGCCGCCCCACAGCGCCGCCGAGGTGTCTTCGGTCCGCCCGGTCCGTTCGCCGCGCTCACCGCTTCTGCTGGTTCCGCTACCGCCCGCGGGCGCCCCGGGCACCAGGAACGGCATCACCGCCGGGAAACCCGCGGCGGGCTGCCCGGCCTGCGATGCGTACGGCTGGTCCTGACCGGACTCGTCCTCCGCCGACGGCGGCCACTCCGAGGTGGCCCCGGGGTGGCCGGCGCCCTCGCCGAGGCGCAGGTGCGCGTCGCCGGGCGACGTGCCGCTCGGCGACCCGATGGCCGGCCCGTCCGCCGTCGGAGTGCCCGCCCACGGCTCGCCCGTGGTGAACAGCAGACCGGACGCGTCGGAACGCTGGTGCTCGCGTTCGCCGCCCGCCGCACCGGCGCCCATACCGCCCGGCATCATGGGCATCATCGACGTGCCGGTGGCACCGGCGGCGGCCTGCGGCGAGGAATCGCCAGCCACCAGGTGCTCTTCACCGTCGTCCGGTAGATCCAGCCCAGGCCCACCGGCCTGGGCACCGCCGAAGACGTCGCCCGTGGAATCCTCGGCATCCGCCCTGTGAGCCCAGGGACCGGCATCGCCGCTCAGCAGTCCGGACGCGTCGGACCGCGCGCCGTCCTGACCGCCGGCACCGGCACCCGTACCTCCCATGCCGCCCATCGGCATCATCGGCATCATGGGCGTCATCGACGTACCGGCGGCATCCCCGGAAGCCGTACCGCCCGGATACGCACTGACATCGGTACCAGAAACCCCGCCGTCGGCAGACACGTCGGACAGACCTGACAGCCCGGACGCGTCGGTGGACAGGCCGGTCGACGGGAAACCGGACACATCCGCCGACCCATCCGACAACCCGGACCCGTCGATGGACAGATCCGTCGACGGGAAACCGGAGACGTCCGCCGATTCATCCGACAACCCGGGTGTCACCAGGTCTTCCTGATCCGGCAGCTGCAACTCGGACCCACCGGCACCGACACCGCCGGTCACCTCACCGGCCGTGTCACCGCCCAGATCGGACGAGCCGGTCCACGGAGTGACATCGCCGCTCAGCAGTCCGGACGCGTCGGACCGCGCGCCGTCCTGACCGCCGGCACCGGCACCCATACCTCCCATGCCGCCCATCGGCATCATGGGCATCATCGACGTACCGGAAGCATCCCCGGAAGCCGTACCACCCGGATACGCACTGACATCGGTACCAGAAACCCCGCCGTCAGCAGGCACGTCGGACAGACCCGACAGCCCGGACTCATCGGTAGCCAGATCCGTCGATGGGAAACCGGACACATCCGCCGACCCACCCGACAGCCCGGACCCGTCGGTGGACAGGCCCGTCGACGGGAAACCGGCCACATCCACCGATCCTCCCGACAACCCCGACCCGTCGGTGGACAGATCCGTCGACGGGAAACCGGCCACATCCGTCGACCCACCCGACAACCCGGGCGCATCGGTGGACAGATCGGTCGACGGGAAACCGGAGATGTCGGAAACCGAGCCCGTACCGGTGTCCGGAGCAGCGGTGCCCTCGGTGTTCACATCGGGCAGGCTCGTGTCCGGGAACCCGGCGATGTCGGCGGTGTCGGCGGTGCCCGGCGTGGTGGCCGAGTCCGAACCGACGGTTCCCTGAGTGTCCAGGCCCAGGTCCTCGGCGAACGGGGAAGGCGTGTCCACCGTAAGGGACTTGGTACCGGTGCTGCCGGTTTCAGAGGGGTCCGAGCTCGTACCCAGGGATGAGGAGGGGAAGGAGGCGATCTCCGGCATCGGGGAGACGGTGCCCTGGCTGCTGGGGTTGAGCGCCGCGTCCATGGCCGGATCCAGCTGTCCCGTGGAGGGCATGTCCGCCAGGTCGCCGCCGAGTGACGTATCACCGGAAAACGCCTCCGGGCTCAGGCCCGACCCGTCGTCCAGGGAGGCGCCCGAGCCGAGATCGGATGTGTCGAAGGGCGCCGGGGACACGGTCGCGTCCTGAACGCCGGGGCTGCTCGAAGTCGGGTCCGAGCCTGTCAGATCCGTCGCATCCGCTGAGAAGTCCTGGGCCGTGGGGTCCAGCGTCCCGCCGTCGGTCGTCAGACCGGTACCCGGGTAGTCGGCCAGGCCGGAAACGTCCTGGGGCGAGTTCCCGCTGTAGTCCGGTATGTCACTCCCGGTATTCAGCGCGCTGTCACCGTAGTCCGGTACGTCGCTCTCGGTGTTCAGCGTGCCGTCACCGTAGTTCGGTATCCCCCCGCCGGTGTACGGCATCCCGTCACTGTAGTTCGGCAGGTCACTGCCGGTGTACGACGTCCCGTCACCGTAGTTCGGCAGGTCGCTGCCGGTGTACGGCATCCCCTGACCGTAAGAGGACGTGTCGTCGTACGGGGTGGTGCTCGCCGGGTTGTCGGGGGAGGTCGGCTGGCTGACGGAGTCCGAGGTGACCTTGTAGTGCTGTGACAGGGCAACGAGCACCTGCCGCATGTCGTTGCCCATCATCTCGACGATCTTCTTGTTGGCGCTGACCCGGACCAGGCCGTTGCTCATCAGAAGGCTGGGGTCGATCTTCAGCGCCTGTTGGGCATACCACAAGTTGATGTCGTTGATCTTCGCCTTGGCCTCGCGCAGATGCTGAGCGTTGTTCGCCAGTTGCTGCGGGACGTTGTAGTCCCCGGTGATACCGCCGGACAGCACGTCGGACATGTCCTGTACCTGCGTCGAGAGCTGGGTCATGGCGGATTTCAGGGCTGTTGCCGCCTCACCCTGCCACGGTCCGTTCTCGCCCGTCAGCTGCTCGGTCTGGTCGCTCAGGACCTGAGCGACGTCCTGCAACACCTGCTGCGTGTAGTAGAAGGTGTTGGCCGCCTCCTGGACGGTCGCCGGATCGGAGAACTGCGCGGCCCGCTCCTGGTTGTGACTGTCGCCTACATAGGCGGCGCCGCCATTGATGGCCGCCATGATGTGCTTCCAGTCCCAGCCGCTGTAGTCACCGCTGGTGTCTCCGCCGTCGGTGGCCCAGACACCGCTCTCCTCCTCCGAGAAGCCAGGGACGTCGTTGCCGGCCATGTCTCCGCGTTTCCCTCCGCCATACGCTTGTATGAATCCCAGGTCTACTGCATTTGCCGGCCCGGCCGGTCACCGAGGCGGGCGTCAGCCGTCTAGAAGCCGGGCAGCACCCTCGGCTCCGCCGGACTGTCCAGCGTGGCCTCGGGCAACTGCTGCCCCAACGCATCCGCCGGCACCGACGCCACCGGCCGCGCCAGACTGTCCTGCGTAGCCTCAGGCAACTGCTCCCCCGCCGCCCCCGACGTCTGCGGGTGCACCAACACACGGTCCAACGCGATCCCGGACGACTGATCTCCCGCCGCCCCCGACGTCTCCGGGCGCGCCAACACACGGTCCAACGCAATCCCGGACGACTGATCCCCCGCCGCCCCCGACACCACCGGCCGCGCCAAACCGTCCTGCGTAGCCTCGGGCAACCGCTGCCCCAACGCATCCGCCGGCACCGACGTCTCCGGCCGCGCCAACACACGGTCCAACGCAATCCCGGACGACTGATCCCCCGCCGCCCCCGATGTCTCCGGCCGCGCCAACACACGGTCCAACGCGATCCCGGACGACTGATCCCCCGCCGCCCCCGACACCACCGGCCGCGCCAAACCGTCCTGCGTAGCCTCGGGCAACTGCTGCCCCGACGCCCCGGAGAGGGCAGGGTTCGCCGCGCTGAACTGGCCCTGACCCACTTGGCCCTGCGTGGTCTGGTACCCACCCGCGTACCCACTGCCCGCACCCGGCGCGTAGCCCGTCGTCCCGTTGTAACCCGACGTCGAATAGTTGCCGGTCGTCCCCCCGTAACCCGACGTCGAATAGTTGCCCGTCGTCCCGCCGTAACCCGACGTCGAATAGCCGTTCGTCGTCGGCACACCACCCGTTGTCGAATAGTTGCCGGTCGTCCCCCCGTAACCCGACGTCGAATAGGCACCCGACGTCGACGGCACACCAGCCGACGTCGAATAATCGCCCGTCGTCCCGTTGTAACTTGACGTCGAATAGTCGCCGGTCGTCCCGCCGTAGCCCGACGTTGAATAGTCGCCGGTCGTCCCGCCGTAACCCGACGTCGAATAGCCGCCCGTCGTCCCGCCATAACCCGACGTCGAATAGCCCTCCGTCGTCGACGTGCCGTCCGTCGTCGAGCTGTTGCCCGTCGTCGGGTTGTCGGGCGATGTCGGCTGGGAGATGGAGTCCTTGTTGACCTTGTAGTGCTTGGCCAGGGCGATGAGCACCTGCCGCATGTCCTCGGTCATCATGTCGACGATCTTCTGGTTGGCGCTGACCCGGACCAGGCCGTTGCTCATCATGAGGTCGGGATCGATCCTGACGGCCTCCTTGGCGTACCAGACGTCGATGTCCTTGATCTTCGCGATCGCCTCGTACAGGTGCTGCGCGTTGTTCGCGAGCTGCTGCGGCACGTTGTAGTCCCCGGTGATACCGCCCGAGAGCACGCCGGCCATGTCGAGCGTCTGCTGGGCGAGCCTGGACATGGCGGAGCCGAAACCCGTCGCCGCCTCCCCCTTCCAGAACCCGTTCTCGCCGACCAGGGTTTCGGTCGTGCTGGACAGGTAGTCGCCGACTTCCTTCAGTACCTCCTGCACGTACCAGAAGGTGTCGGCCGCGTCCTGGACGGTCTGCGGGTTGGAATAGCCCGCTGCCTTCTGCGCGAGGCTGGAACCCGTGTAGGCCGCGCCACCGGTGATCGCGGCCATGATGTGCTTCCAGTCCCAGTCGCTGTAATCGCCGCTGGTGTCACCCGTCTCGTCGGGGAAGACACCGTCCTCCCCCTCGGTGAAACCAGGTACGTCACCGCTGTTGCCGTCGTCGGCCATGATTCCGCGCTCCCGTCGCGCAATGCCAATAACGCGCAACGCCCTTCATCGGCGTCACGCTGCCACATCATTCACGAGGCGCCCCGCCGGTCACGGGGCGCTGTTGTCCGTCATTCCGGGTGGCCGACGACGGCCGGCCGATCGGCGACTGTGTGCCGACGGTGTCAGCCGCCTTCTCCCGGCAGTCGTGACCAGGCAGGGCGCGACCGCGGGCGGAGACGGGCCGGAGCAGCCCGGTGACACGTCACCGGGCCCGCCCCGGTGGACGTCGACGCCCGCGCTTCCCGCTCCGGCGTGCGCACGCCGCCGCGATCGCCACGATCAGAGCGGGTCCGACTGCAACGCCTGAAGGTCCGTCGCCGCCGTCGTCAGCAGGGTCTGCAGATCATCGCCCCCCTTCTGGTTCAGCTCCTCGATCGTCGAGTACTTCGTGGCCAGCGTGCGGAGGTTGCTCGCGGTGTCCATCAGCGCCTGGCGCAGGTGGTGGAGGGCCTTGGTGTAATGCGGCCGCAGACCCTCGTCACCGGTCACCGCCGCCTTGAGCTCCTCGGCCTCCTTGAAGGCACCGGGCGCGATGTCCTTGAGCTGATCGACCCGGGTCCAGGCGGTACCGACGTTCTCGGCCAGCGTGTCGAGGTTGTCGGCGTAATTCTTGAGCACCTTGGTGTCGACCCGCACGTTGCCGTTGGCGTCCGTGGAGACGCCCGGTATCGCCAACCCGGGGAGGGTGGGGAGCTCGGACTGGTCGATCGTCCCCGTGCTGTCGTCGGAGTACGTACCGCCGCTGTACTGCTGCGGTTCCTTGGACGTGGTGTCCTGGTTCTGGTTCTGGGCCTCGTTGTCCCTGTCGCTATAGAAGCTGCGGTCTCCCACCGTTGGTCACCTCCCGTCCGTCATCGAGGTTGCGGCCCCTTGTCGCCAAGGTGTCACGACTCCCAGAGGTTCACGCCGTACTTCTCACCGTGCAGGTAGTGCTCGGTGATCGTTCCCAGCGACGCGGTGGCTATCCGGGACTGCTGCTGCATGGCCTCCGCGGCCGCGTCCCACTGGGCCTTCGCGACGTTGTAGGTCTCGCGCGCGTCGCTGCTCCACTCCGCCAGGCGCTGCTTGGAGGAGTCGTCCAGGTTCCTGATCATCTCCTGGATGTTCTTGGTGATGGTGTCCATCTCGCCCGCGACGAACTCCATCTGCGAGAAGCTGACCTCGTACGTAGCCATGCTCGTTCCTTTCGTTCGGAAGCCTTGTGATCTGACCGGTCGGCCGGTCCGTGGACCCCGCGCGGGTGCGCGCCGGCGCCTGCTCAGAATCCGGGCAGACCCGCGCTGATGGCCTGCTGGAGGGAGCTCGCCGAGTCGGTCGTGCTGGTGTGCACCCGGTCGTACGTGCCGGTCTGCGCCTCGAGCTTGTCGGTGACGATCTGAAGCTGCTTCTTGACGGTGGCGCAGTTCTCCAGCCACGTGTTGAGGGCGCCGATGAAGGTGGCCGCGGCGTCCCCCTTCCAGCCGCCCTCCAGGGTGGTCGCCTGGCTCTGCATGTTGGTGAACGCGCTGCCGGTCTCGGTGAGCGCCTGCTCGAAATGCGGCAGCGCCGCCCGCATTCCCGCTACGTCGACCGTTGTCGGCTGGGCCTCGGCCATCATTCATCCCTTCTTCGACTGGGCGGTGCACCGGGGTGTTCCCCGCGGCACCCTCTGCTGCGCTCAATCCTGCGCGGTCGCCGCGGCCGCGAGGAACGGTGAGCGGTCTTCGTTGCCTGCCGGTACGCGGAGCTGTGCCCGCGTGTCACCAACGGCCTCCGGCACCGGGGCGGAGTGCGGTGCCGGGATGTCGCGGGGCCGCAGGGCGGGCGCCTTCGACCGCTCCGCGATACGGTCCGCGATACGGTGCGCGCCCCAGGCGCCGTCGGCGGGCGGCCGGGCGGCCAGCAGCTCCGCCAAGGCGGCGCGGGTGCCCTCGCCGAGCTGGTGGCCGCGCGCGGCCAGGCGGCGGCAGACCAGTTCCGTGAGGTCTTCGGGCCCGTAGCCGGGCAGATGCAGGTACTCCGCGAAACAGCGGGCGGCGGCGCTGCCCTGCGGCAGCGCCTCACGGAGCCCGGTGGGCGTCGCCCGCAGGACCATCGCGGTGTGCGGGAAACGGTCCGCGGCGGCCACCACGGCGGCCCACACCGCTGCCCGCTCGTGAGCCGGCCGGGCGGTGAAGGCGGCGTCCAGGGCGAGTTCCAGCACCCCGCCCTCGGCTTCGGCGAACAGCGTGGCCGCATGGGCTCCGGTCTGGTCCGCCCACCGGGCCGGGACCTGCGAGAGCGCCGCACGGTGCACTGCCCCGTTGGGCAGGATGCCGGTCTCCGCAAGGCACTTCGCGTACAACGTGGACACGGCGCGCCGTCCGCTGCCCTCCTCACCGATGAGGGCGACGTTGGCGGCCGGGACGATCGGCCCGCCGTCGCGGCGCGCCGCGACCAGATCGTTGGTGCGCTTCAGCAGTGCCGCCCGCACGTCCCGCAGAGCGCACAGCCCGGCCAGGCGGCGCATGGCGGGCGGCGGCTCGCTGAGCGGCTGGAACCCCGCCGCCTGGTGCGGGGCCGGCTCCGGCTCGGACTCCGGTCCGCCGGCGTCGCCCTCCGGGACCGGGCCGATGTCGGCCGCCTCCAGACGGCCCAGCGCGGCCGTGTCGCGCGGCGGGGCGACGGCGAGGCGCGACGCCTGGTTGCTGATCATGGTTTCGAAGAGCGAACGGGCGACACGGCCGTTGCCGAACGTCGGTCCCTTGGGGATGTTCTCGAAGTACCGGGTGAGGGCGTCCAGGGCGGAGTCGTCGAGTTCGTAGTAGTGCTTGGTGCACAGGCCCTCCACGATGGTGACCAGTTCGTCGACCTCGTAGTTGGGGAACTCCACCGTGCGGGCGAAACGCGACGCCATGCCGGGGTTGGACTCCAGGAACTGGTCCATCTGCTCGGAGTACCCGGCGACGATGACGACGATCTCGTCGCGATGGTCCTCCATCAGCTTCATCAGCGTCTCGACGGCCTCCTGGCCGAAGTCGGGACCACTGCCCTTGGACTGGTTGGTGAGCGTGTACGCCTCGTCGATGAACAGCACACCGCCGAGAGCCTTGTTGAACACCTCGGTCGTCTTGATCGCCGTTCCGCCGATGATCTGGGCGACGAGCCCTGAGCGGGAGACCTCGACGATGTGTCCCTGGCTGAGGATGCCGAGTTCGGCCAGGACGGCGCCGTAGAGCCGGGCCACGGTGGTCTTGCCGGTGCCCGGCGGCCCCGCGAAGACCAGGTGACGGCTCATCGGCGGCATGGGCAGGCCCAGTTCCTCGCGCCGCTGCGTCATCTTGTTGAGGTTGATCAGACCGTTGACCTCGCGTTTGACGCTTTCCAGTCCGACCAGTGCCTCGAGTTCGGCGAGCGGTCCGGTGCCGGGGGAGCCGGAGCGCCGCCCGGCGCCCGCCGCCTCGTCCTGCCGCTTGTCACCGCGGGAGGGGGCCGGCGCGCCGGACAGCGGCTCCCCGTGGTCCTCGCCGCCTCTGAGCCGGTTGACTCCCGTGCCGCTGTTGTCGGCGACCTCGCAGCGCTGGATGCCGACCAGCTCGTCGGAGTTGCTGCGGACACCGTCGCCCACGTTGTCGACGATCGTGCAGTCGCTGAGGTCCGCTCGGCCCGACGCCTGGATGTTGACGCCGTGCCCCTTGGCGTCGTGCACCCGGCAGCCGGCCGCGGTGAGGGTGCCCCCGCCCAGCACCCTGGCCCCGTCGACCGAGGAACCCACCAGTTCGCTGTCCCGCAGGACCACCTCCCCGTCGGTGCCGACGAGCACGCCGGCGTCCACGACGGTGGACGACTCCGCCTCGGCCCGTGCCCCGCCGGAGACCGCGATGCCCCAGTCGCCCGCGGCACGCAGCCGCACACCGTCGAGCCGGGCGGTGGCACCCTCGTTCAGTTCCACGCCGGTGCCCTGGTGGATGTCGAGGTCGCACTGCCGCAGTTCCAGGCGGGCGGAGCCCGACACGCGCAGCCCGGCCGAGCCGTCCTGGACCGACAGTTCCTCGAAGGCCGCGGTGGCGCCGCCGCTCAGCTGCGCCGTGCCCCGGGCGGCCCCGCGGACGCGGAGCCGGACCAGGGCCGCCTGGCTGCCGTCCTCGACCAGCACGGCCAGCGGGGTGCCGGTGATCGCGCAGTTCTCCAGGCGCGGCCGGGAGCCGCCGGTCACCTGAAGCCCGCTGGTGGTCGCGGAGTCCAGCGTGCAGTCCCGCAGCAGGGGAGCCGCTCCACCGCTGATGTGCACCGACTGGCCGCCCGACCCGCTGAGGGAGCACTCGGTGAACGTGGTCAGGCCGGTGCTGGTCAGATACGCATCGAGGCTGGTGGACCCGGTGACGGTGACGCGCATCAGTTCCGCCTTGGCCTGCTGCTCCACCACGACTGCGGGCTTCTCGCTCTTGGTCACGGTGGTGGACTCGACGGTGACACCGCCCTGCCCGTTGACGCAGATGCCGTTCCCGCCGACGCGTTCGAGGACGCAGTCGCGCACGGTCAGGCGCCCGTTCTCGGCGACGACGACCGCGGAGGAACCCAGGTCGGTGAGGGTGGTGCGCTCCACGGTGTTGGCGGTGGGCGCGGTCACGACGATCCCCGCGCCGCCCGGATTGCTCGCCCGGCAGTCGCGGATCGCCAGCTGACCGGCCTGCCAGGCGATCACCGCGGCCCACGCCCTGCCGGCCACGGTGCAGCCGTCGAGTGCCGCCTGGCCCCGGCGGACGTCCACGACGGCGGCGTTCGCGTCGGAACCGGCGAGCGTGAGGCCCGACAGCTGCACCGCTTCGGCGTCCACGACGACGGTGCTGCCCACCGGTGACTCGAGCCGCACGCTGCCGGGGTCGCCGTCCGCGGACAGGGTGACCGCGCGGTTGAGGGTCAGGGCCTCCTGGTAGGTGCCCGGGGCGATGGAGATCAGCGCGCCCTCTCCGGCGGCGGCCAGCGCCTGGGACACGGTGCGGTAGGCGCCGGGGTGGGTCATCGAGACTCTCAGGACCTGCCGGTTCACGGCTACGCCCCTTTCTGCGGCAAGGTACCGGCCGAGGACCCGGGCTGCCGCGGCCCGCCTGGCGTGCTCGGTGGGGTCTGCAACAGTCCGGGAGCGGCGCAGAAGGCCTCCGCGTGCTCGTCGGGAAGCGGATCGCCCGTCCGCCCGGGGTCGTCACCGGCCTGCTTCCAGAACGCGTGGACCTGTTCGAGGCCCGCCAGCGCGATCTCGTCGAGCGGCACGCGTCCCTCTCCGACGCGTCCCTGCTCGTCGATCTCCGACGCCGACAGTTCGCGCAGCATGATCACCGGGCGGTTGCCGTCGACGGCACGCAGCACCTTGAAGCCGGTGCCCGGCGCGAAGACGACCCGGTCCGGGATCTCCGGCAGCACCAGCGCGGTACGACGGGCCGTCAGTGACCATATGAGGATGTCGGTGTTGCCGGTCAGGTCCCGGCGGACCGCGGACAGGGCCGAGAGGAACGAGCGTTCGGTGAACGCCATGCCCTCGCGGTACCAGGCGCGTTCGGCCGGGCTGAGGGCGGCCCGCAGCAGCGCGCCGCCCCGGTAGGACGGCAGCCGGCGCAGTCCGCAGGTAGCGCAGCGCGCCAGCGGCACGTGCGGCCCCGTCGTCGCGGCCCGGATGGCGGCGTCGATGGCCGGCGTCGCGCCCGAGAGGTACAGGCGGACGGCCGCCAGGTCGGTCAGTGCGTCGCTCGCCGAGCTGCGCGGGCCGCCGTGCAGCCCCGGGGACTCGGACAGCAACCGGGTGACGAAGGCCGCGGCGGTGTCGTAGCGGGCGCCGAGGCTGCGTCGCACCCAGTCGCGTTCCCGGTCGATGCCCTTCTGCGGTGGTACGACGTCAGCGGCGGGCGCGGGGCCGGGCTGGACCCGCGCGGTGCCGCCGCCCTGCGGCAGGGAGGACACGGGGGGCGGGGCGGGCACGCGCTGGGGAGCCTGAAGGGTGTCGTCCTCGGCCGCGTCGGGGGGCTGCGGAGTGGGCCGGACCGGCTGGGGACTCGGTGACTCCAGGCGGATGCGCGGTGCCCCCGACGGTCCCGGGGCAGGCGCTGGGCCGGGCGCGGACGGTGGCGCGTGGGTGGGCTCCGCCGGCGGGGACACCACCGGCACGGACGTGGAGGGGTCCCCCGGCGCCGGGGGGACGGCCGGCACCGACGGCGGGGAAACCGTCGGCACCGGCGCGGGGACGGCCGGCACCGACGGCGGGGAAACCGTCGGCACCGGCGCGGGGACGGCCGGCACCGACGGCGGGGGAACCGTCGGCGCCGGCTGCGGGAAGCTGGTCCGATCGGATGCCGCAGGGGCGGACGGCGCCGTGGGCCCTGTCGGCTCGTGCGGGGGCGGGACGGTTGTCCGGCCCGTGGCGACGGACGGCAGAGCGGGCAGGTCGGGACCGGCCACCGGCCGCGCCGCTGGCGGTTGTGTGGCGGGCTGCTCCGGTCCCGGCTGGGACGTGGGCACGCGGGACGCTGGGAGGTCCTCGGACCGCTGCGGGAGCTGGGCGAGCCGGCCGGAATCAGGGGCGGCCCCCTGCGTCCGGGCCGCCGGAGGATCCGTCCAGGCGCTCCCCTGTTCCAAGGGCGAGGGTACGGTCCGCTCCGTCCTCGGCGCGGCCTCCAGGACGCGTCCGTCGGCCGGCCCGGGCTCGGAGGGGACCGTACCCCCGGGCGGCAGCGGCGGCGGACCGCCTTCAGAAGAACGGCCCGCCTCGCTCGAGGGCATGACGCGGCTCTGCCGGCCGAACGAGGGGTCCAGGCCGCGCAGCAGTTCGTAGGAGATGAACCGCATGCGGTCGGCGGTCATCGGGTTGGTCTCGTCGTACAGGATGGCGGGGTACACGGGATCGGCCGGCGCGGAGCGCACGGTGTGGCCGTCGGGCGGCTCTGCTGCCGGGCGTACCCACAGGCCGCTCTGCACGACCTCCAGGACCACGTCCGGGGCGTACTGGTAGACGCCGTGCTCGACGGCCGGGATGTCCCCCACCGGGACCCGGGTGTTCAGCGGCACCGGGGCCTTGGCCCGGCCGCCGGTCTGCGAGCGCGGCCGGAAGCCGAACTGTCCGGCGTACGGCCGCCAGCCCAGCGTTCCGTCGCGTGCGAGGGTGCGCACCACGGGTGCCCCGCCGTCCGCGTCCGCAGTGGGCACGCCCGCGTGGACGACGACGGGTTCGCCCAGCAGGTCGGCCAGGGCCTGACCGAGTGGCGTGCCGCTGGGGACGGCCACCGGACCGTAGGGCAGGAAACGCACCATGGGCCGCGCGTTGGCGGACAGCGTGTCCCAGAACGCGGAGACCTCCTCCAGCGGCAGGGCGGACGTCCCCGGGCTGCCGAGCGCCACCCCGATCTGGTCGGGGTGGCCGACGAACCGGTCGATCAGCCACTGCCGGTGTCCGGGGGCATCCGCGTCCTCCCAGGTGCCGCGGATCCACACGCCACTGGGCAGCGGCTCGACCATGCCGCCCGCGGCGGTCGGGCGCGGCCGGTCGGGCACCGAGAACTCCCACTGCGGCTTGGGGAAACGCCGCGACTCCGGTACCGACGGCAGTCCCGGCCGGTATCGCAGCCAGCCCAGGCCGTGGTCGGCGGGGACGAACAGTGCTCCGCCCGCCGCGGGGACCACAGTCCCGTCGGGGGCGAGCACGACGCACCGCAGCCGGTCGGCCAGCGACTGCGCGGCCTGCCTGACGTCCTCCCGGTTGCCGCGGCCGGGGACGATACGGAAGCTGCCGCCCCGGCGGGCCAGGGACCGGGCGACCTTCTCCCACACCGCCTCCTCGGGGCTTGCGGGCAGGTCGAGGACGACGAGGGTGTGCTGGGGGTCGGCGGCCAGGCGCCGCGTGAAGTTCAGCGCCCGGCTGTCCACGAAGCCGCGCGGGTGGACCAGCAGCGCCTCGCCGACGCTCCGCGACTCCAACGCGGCCCCGCCGGTGCCCAGCGTCATACGGGACAGCCTGGCGGACAGGCGGTGGCCGAAGTCGCCGCGCGCCGCCGGACGGCCCCCGGACCGCCCGGCCATCTCAGCTGCCTCCCTGGACGGCGGTGGCGGCCAGGGCCCGGCTGAGCCGGGGGCCGGTGGCGATCAGGTCGAGGGTGGAGGCCGGGAGGGTCCGCGGGGTGATCCCGCCGTAGCCGAGCGCGTCCACGGCCTGGCCGACGAGCGGGTACTTCACGCCCTGATCGGTGATCAGGAAGGGGCCCGGGGTGTCGTAGTCGCCCGGCTTCTTCGGCGGAACGGCGAGGACCGCGTGGGCCGGCGGGACAACAACCCGGGTGGCCGCGTCCGTCACGCGCCCGGTCTCCCGCACCACCCGGCTGCGCACCCCCGAGTCGTCCACGGTGCGCAGCAGGCACAGCGCGGACCCGTCACCGGCGGTGGCGTCGGCGGCGTTCAGCAGGTCGGGGATGCGGTGCAGCAGGGAATCGTCGGAGGAGGCGTGGACGGCGGCGATGTCGTTGGGGGTGACCTGCCTGGGGTCTTCGCCGCCCGGTGCCGCGGCGAGCAGCGCGGCCTCGGTGGCGGTGAGGGAGGCGACACCGTCGCGCCTGAGGACGTAGAAGTGGTCGGCTCCGCTGACGACGGTGCGGAACAACTGGCCGACCCGTACCGCGGTGCCCCCCAGGATGCCGCCCTTGGCGCCAGCCTGCGGGATGCGGGCGGGAGCGAGGGTGGTGCCGGTGGGCAGCGCGTCCAGCCAGGCCGAGGGAGCGCTGACGGGCTGCTCGGTGTCCAGGCCGAGGGCGACGAGCGAGGACCGGCCGTCGACGGGGTACTTGGTGTTCCGCCACAGCACGTAGCGGGTGCCGTCGGGGCCCGCTGCGAAGACACGGGCGTCGTCCGGCACGTTTCGGGCGGACCCCGGGGCGAAGTCGAGCGCCTCGCCCCCGTGGGACCCGGTGCGCAGGCACTCCGTCCACGCTCCGGTCAGCAGCGACGACGGCTGTGCGACGTCGTCGGGAGCGCCGGCGATCCCCAGGGGCGCTCCCCGAGGCACGTCGGCCATCGACGAACGGGAGACCTGCTGCACGGCGGTGTCGCTGCCGGCCAGCAGGAGCGCGGAGGCGTAGTTCGCGGTGGGGTGCAGCACGCCGCCGACGTAGATGTAGCGGTTGCCGGTCTCCTTTTCGACGACCAGGGCTCCGGCCTTCTTCCACGACGTGTTGTCGACGGGCACGATCAGTCCGTAGACCACGAAGACGAGGACGAGCAGGACAGCGGCGATGACGCCGAACATGCTGCCGAGCCCGGATCGGCGCATGGGGGCCTCGCCGGTCCCCGGGTCGCCCGAGACCAGGGCTGAGGCCAGACGCCCGGTGGCGAACTGGTAGGCGTGCAGGTGGTCGCGTCGGCTTTGCACGGCTCCCCCTCAGCTGACCAGAGCGCGGAAGTACGCGTACACGTGCAGCAGTTGCAGTGTCAGCGGCAGCAGGGCCAGTGCCGTCAGCACCTCGAGGATGTCCGCGGTGTGGCCCCACACCGGGAGCAGCCGGGTCGTGGGCAGCCGCCACGCTCCGACCAGCAGCGCTCCGGCGGCCACCAGCAGGGCCAGCAGCAGCGCGCAGCCGACGAGGGGGGAGACGGCCGACGCCCACGCGTACACCACGCAGAGCAGCCCGAGTGCACCGCACAAGGCCATCGGAACACGCTGCCAGGTCCCGTTCAGGTTCTTGGAGCGCAGCAGTGCCGCGCCGGAGAGGACCAGGGCGAGCAGCCAGTGCAACCAGCCGCTGCGCTGGGCCAGCAGGACGAACGCGGTCGCGCACAGCAGTCCGGTGGCGAGGCTCACCACCGTGAGCATGGCGTCGGCGTTGGCGGCACGCCGCCCGAGGAGGTGCTCCGGTTGGGGGTCGATGTCCTCCTGGAGTTCGTCGGCGTTCCGCGGCAACTGCGGGACGCGCAGCCGGGCCAGCCGCAACGAGGCCCTCGGCGCGAGATGGCCGAGCAGGAAGAAGACGACCGCCATCGGCACCGTGCTGTCGACCGCGTCCAGGCCGAAGGCGGCCGACAGCGCTCCGCCGGTCGTGGCGAGGACGGCCGTGAGCAGCATCGTGCTGGTCAGCCTCAGTGCGAGCCGGGGCAGGGTCAGCAGTACCGCGGACATCAGGGCGGCGCATCCTCCGCCGAGCATGATGTCGACGGGCCGGGGCGACAGCAGAGCGGCGGCGCCGTGCAGGGCGGTCATCCCGGCCAGGGCCGAGAACATACCGGCGCCGAGGCCGGTGATCAGCAGGGTGACCCGGTCGGCGGGCCGCCGCTGGTCCAGGGCGCCGCCGACGCACAGGGAGACGGCGGCGACCGCGTAGAGCACGGGTACGAGCACACGGTCCGCGGTGCCGGGGACAGCGGCGGCGAAACCGGCCAGTACGAGTGCGGCGAGGGAGTGGAAGAGACGTCGGGTCAGTTCCGGGCGCCACCGGTCGCGGCGCGAGCCGACAGCGTGGGCGACCCCGTCGGCGACGTCGTCGAACTCCAGCTCCGGGATCGGGTCGTCCGCGGGGCGCAGGTACAGGATGTCGCCGTGGACCAGCCCCGCGCTCTGCGGTGTGGCGTCGATGTCCAGCGGGGGCTCGCCCAGCCGCTGAAGTGTCCAGGTCCCCACGGCCCGGCCGGGGTCGGTGGGGATGTGCCGCATGAGCATCGCCAGCAGGGTGGAGACGGATGTGGCGACGGGTACGGCGAGGTCGGCACGGCCGACCGGCCCGGCGATCGTCAGTCGGCACACCTCCGTGCTGACCGTCCGGCGGGCGCCGGGGGCGGAGACTGCGGTGGTCATGGTGCTCCTGGAAGACATGGGGGGTGACAGTGCCGTGGGGCGGGTGGCGGGACCGCCGTCAGGGATTCGCGTATCCGACCTGGATCAGCCGGATGCCGCGCCGGGTGACGAGCTGGGCGCGGCCGGGGGGAAGCGTCCGGGGCCGGGCCTCACCGATGAACTTGCCTTCCTCCTTGGGATAGGAGTGCAGCAGAGCGGGACTGCCCAGTTCCCAGATGCGGCGCAGGACGGGATCCATCATGGCCCGGCCGGCGCCCGAGGTGGAGCGGGAGATCACCAGGTGCAGGCCGATGTTGACCGAGTGGGCGAGCATCGGGGCCAGGGCGTTCAGCGGTGACTGCGAGCCCATGCCCGGGCCGCCGCCGTACAGGTCGTAGTCGTCGATGAGCATGAACAGCCTGGGACCGGTCCACCAGTCGCGGCGCGCCAGGCGTTCGGGCGCGATGTCGGCCCCGGGGACTCGTTTGCCGACCGACACCGCGGCGCTGCCGGCGAGCTGGGTGAGGCTGTCGCCGTCGACCGCGAACCCGACCCGGTACTCCTCGGGAACGGCACTGAGCAGGTCGCGGCGTGTGTCGGCGAGGAGGATGCGGGCCTGTTCGGGGGTGAAGCGGCGGGTGATGGCGTCGATGGCCAGACGCAGCACGTTCGTCTTGCCGGTCTCGCTGTCGCCGAACACCAGCAGGTGGGGAGTGGTGCCGAAGTCGTGCCACACGGGGGCGAGCCGCTGCTCGTCCCAGCCGAGCGGCACCCGCAGGTCTCCTTCCGGCGCCGGCAGTTTGGACAGCGGCAGCTTGGTGGGCAGCAGCCGCACCCCGGGGGCGGAGCGCCCGGTCCAGAAGGTGTCGATCTCGGCGACCGCCGCCTTGGTCGCCGCGGTGAGGTCGTCGCTCCGCGGGGAGCTGTCCAGCCGCGGCAGGGCGCACAGGAAGTGCAGCTTGGAGTGGGTGAGTCCGCGGCCCGGCTGGTGGGGGACGGTGGCGGCGACCCGCGAGCCGTGTTCGGACTCACCGCCGTCACCGAGCCGCAGTTCGAACTTGGTGCCGAACAGGTCGCGGGCCCGGGGGCGGATCTCCGACCAGCGCACCGCCGAGGCGACGACATGCAGTCCGAACGACAGACCGCGGGCGGCCAGGTCGGTGATACGCGGTTCGAGGTCCTCGAACTCCTGCTTGAGGGTCGCCCAGTTGTCGATGACGAGGAACACGTCACCGTAGGGGTCGTCGATCTCACCGCTGTCGCGCTTGCCCCGGTAGGCCGTCATCGACTCCAGGCCCAGCTCGGTGAAGCGCCGCTCGCGGACCTCCAGCAGCTGGGTGAGTTCTTCGACGGTCCGCTGCACCCGGTCGCGGTCCAGACGGGTGGCGAGGGAACCGACGTGCGGCAGCCCGGCCACGGACTGGAGTCCGCCGCCACCGAAGTCGAGGCAGTAGAACTGCGCTTCGCGGGGGGTGTGGGTGAGGGCCAGGGCAAGCATCAGGGTGCGCAGCATGGTGGACTTGCCGGTCTGCGGTGCCCCGGCGAGCGCCATGTGCCCGTCGGCGCCCGACAGGTCGGCCACCAGCAGTTCCCGCAGCTGTTCGAAGGGCCTGTCGACCATGCCGATCGGCACGCGCAGTCTGCCGAGCGCCGGGTAGTCGCTCGCGCTCATGCCGCGCTCCGGGTCGGGGACGATGCCGGGCAGCAACTGGTCGAGGGTGGCCGGGACGTCCAGCGGCGGCAGCCACACCTGGCGGGCCGGCGGACCGGCACCCTCCAACCGGCCCACCAGGACCTCCAGCAGGCTCTCCTCGTCGGCCGACGCGGGTTCCGCGATCCGTGTCTCGGGTTCCTGGACGAGGATCCCCCCGGCCTCCTCGGACGCGTCCGGAGACAGCGGCAGGCGCTGCTCCATGCCGAACGCGACGATCTCGTCGCTGCCCCGCGCCGTCTCGGCGGGGCCGCCGGAGGCGGTGGGGGACGCCGGGCAGGGGCCGGAGACGTAGGCGGCCTTGAAGCGGGCCAGATTGCTGGTGTCGATCTTCAGATAGCCGTTGCCGGGTGCCGAGGGAAGCTCGTAGGCACTGCCCACACCGATCACGCTGCGGGATTCCATCGAGGAGAAGGTGCGCAGCGCGATCCGGTACGACAGGTGGCCCTCGACCCGGTGGATGCGGCCTTCGTCCAGGCGCTGGGAAGCGAGCAGCAGGTGGACGCCGAGCGATCGGCCCAGACGGCCGATGCTGACGAACAGATCGATGAACTCCGGTTTGTTGGCGAGCAGTTCGGAGAACTCGTCGACGACGACCAGCAGCGACGGCAGCGGCGTGAGGGGGGTGCCGCCCAGCCTGGCCTTCTCGTACTCGAACAGGGACGAGTAGCCGCTCTCCCGCAGCAGTTCCTGACGCCGCATCATCTCGCCGTTCAGCGAGTCGCGCATGCGGTCGACCAGGTGCAGTTCGTCGGCGAGGTTGGTGATCACCGCGGAGGTGTGCGGGAGGCGGTCCATGTTCAGGAATGTCGCGCCGCCCTTGAAGTCGACCAGGACGAAGTTCAGCACTTCCGAGGAGTGCGTCGCGGCCAGACCGACGACCAGTGTGCGCACCAGTTCGCTCTTGCCGGAGCCGGTCGCTCCGATCAGCAGGCCGTGCGGGCCCATACCGGCCTGTGCCGACTCCTTCAGGTCCAGTTCCAGGACCTCGTTGTCCTCGGTGATGCCGATCGGTACCCGCAGGCGTGTGCTCTGAGGACTGCGGGTGCGCCACAGCGCGGCCACGTCGAAGGAGCGCGGGTCGCGGATGCCGAGGAGGGCGCTGAGGTCGAAGTCGGTCTCCAGGGGCTGGTCGACGAGGTCGACGCCGCCGTTGGTGCGGAGCGGGGCCAGGACGCGCGCCAGGGACTCGGCCGCCGAGGGGGACAGCGAGTCGCTCTCGGCGGTGACGACGGTGTCGCCCGCGGGGAACTGGACGGTGCCGTCCTGGAGGGTCAGCCGCAGTACGTGCGGTCCGCCGGTCATGGCGCCCGTGGCGTCGAGCAGGACGACATTGCGCAGTCCGGCGCCGAGCAGCCGCGAGGTCTCGGGGATGTGCACCCGGTAGGCCAGCACGATCACGAAGGGTTCGCCGATCCGGGGGGCGGCGTGGGGCTCGTGGTCGGGACGGTCGCTCACCTCGTGGCCGAGCAGGTTCAGCAGCGCGTCGGGGTCCTCCGCCACCAGCCGCAGCGGCCCGGTCGCGTCCTCCTCGTACGGGTGGAGGTTGTGCGGCAGCCACTTCAGCCAGCCCCACTCGGCACGCCCCGCCGCGTCGGACAGCAGCGCGATACGCAGTTCGTCCGGCGAGTGCAGCACAGCCAACTGTCCGATCATGGCGCGCAGCAGGCCCAGCGCGGCGGCTCCCTCACCGGCGAACTCCACACTGGTGAACCGGCGCAGCGGCAGCGTCACCGGGAGGTGTCCGACCGACTGGTAGGCCTTGGTGAAGCGCCGCAGCGAGATCGCCGACAGGGGTTCGAGGTCCTCCACCGGCTTGGTCCCCGGCGGCACCAGGACCAGGTTGGCGCGGCGGGAGCCCAGACCGATGCGCACGTCCGCGAAGTCGTCGTGGCCGGCCCTGCGCTCCCACAGCCGGGACTGGCCGGCCATCGCCCACAGGTCCTGCGGGCGCGGGTTGTCCCAGTGCGCCGCCGCCCGCTGCTCGGCCGCGGACTGCCGGACCCGCTTGCGCACCTGCGCCAGGTAGCGCAGGTAGTCCCGGCGTTCGGCGCGCATCTTCCGCTTCCGGTCGGCACCGCGTCGGCCGAGCTGGCCGAGCCCCATGCTGATCATGGCGACGCCCATCATCCCCGACATCATGTACGTGGTCGTCGAACGGGCTCCGAGGGTGAACATCATGACCATGGCGCCGACGCCGAGCAGCATCGGAAGGAAGACCAGCGCGGAGGTGAGGTCGGCGGTCGGGGGTTCGGGGAGGATCGGGGGCTCGGCGAGCTCGATCTGGTCCTCCGGAGCCTCGGGGCCGGGAATACGGGGCGAGCGCTTCACGACCACAGTGCTCATGGGGCTGTCTCCTGCGGACTGGGGGCTTTCGGGGTTCCGCGGCAGCACCGGCACGGTGCGGGTCTCGCGAGCCGCAGCAGGGCTGCCCGCCCACCCTAGGAACCGGTCCGGACGGAGTCCGCATCGGCGTGGGCACATTGTCCGTGCGGACGAAGGACATTGCCTGCCCGGTCAGTGACCGCGGCCGGTGCCTCTTTCCCCGAGCGCGCCGGCCGGACCGTCCCCCGGGCCCGGTCCGCCACGGCTCCCGCCGGTGTCCGGCACCAGTCCGAGCCGGGCCAGACTGCCGTCCAGCCAGGCCGCGGCCAGCTTCACCCGGGAAGGGCACCCGGTACGTCTGAACAACCGGGTCAGCCGCTGCTCCACGGTCTTCTCGCTGCACGCGAGCCGGGCCGCGATCTGCCGGTTGGTCGATCCGCCGCTGACCATCTCGATCAGACTGATGTCCTGCTCGCTGAGCCCTTTGCTCACCGAACGGCTCCTCGGCAGCGAGACGTTCCGGCGTTGCGCCGCACGATCGATCACAGCGCGCACGGGCCGTCCGATCCCCATCATGCGCGAGATCCGCTTCACCTCGGTCAACCACGGCTGGGGGTCGTCGCCGACCTCCACCAGGCCGTAGCAGCACAGCAGGCTCAGGGGCGCGTCGCCCCGCCGGGTCAGTGACCGGTGGGCGGCCAGCAGGCTGTCCTCGTCACGATGCACCAGGCCACGTCCGATGAGCACCGCGTCCCGGCTCATGGACGAGGCCCTCTCCTCGTGCAACGCCTCCAACTCCTCCAGCGCCTGCCGCGCCGTCTCCGGCCGGTCCCCCAGCGCGGCTATCGTGAGGATCCGCAGCAGCACCCACTCCACGCCCGCGAGCACGCCGTTCTTGCGTGCCCGGCGCACGTCGTGCCATCCGCCCGCCAGCGCCTCGTCCGCCTGCCCCGTCCAGAACCGCACGGCGATGCGCGCCCGGTCCAGCAAGGGATGGACCACGCCGTCGGGGACGAGGTCCAGCCACGCGCGGGCGTGCTCCGGCTCCCCGCGCATGCAGTGGATCTCCGCCGCCAGTGCCCGGGCCAGCTGTGCCGCACCGGCCGCGCCGTCGCCACGGCTCCGTGTCTCGATCCGGCGCGCGGAGGACAGGGCGCTGTCCCAGTGTCCCTTGAGGTAGTCGCGCACCATCGCCTGGTAACGGATGGCGGTGCTGTGTCCGGCTCCGGTGCAGAGGTCACCCAGCACGGCTGCGAAGGCGCCCGCCAGGTCCCCGTAGGCTGCGGCGTTCTGCAGCCGGTCGAGGGCCTCCTCGGCGACAGCGCCGGACGGCAGCGCCTGCCGCACCCTGTCGATCTCCGCCCTGCTCCCCACGGCGGCGGCCATCAGCCGCAGTTCGGCGGGCGTGGGCAGCGGGCCGTGGCCGCGTGCCGGGTCAGCCGTGGGAGACCGGTCGTCGTCCCACCCCGCCAGGGTCACCGGGCCGATCCCGTACAGCCCGGCGAGCGCCACCGCCCTCGCCACGGCCGGCATCGGCTCCAACGCCGTTCGGTATCGCCGGTCGGAGCCCTCGCAGAAGGGGAGCCGATGCTCGTGCAGAACCGCGAGGACCCATGCCTGGACCGCGAGTTGCAGAGCGGTCCCGTGCCCGTCGGACCGGTTTGCGGCGGGCGGGCGGTCCGCCCGCCGTTCCACACAGGCGAGCAGCGGCTGACCGAGTTCCAGCACACCCTCGTAGTCGGCGTACCGCAGGCTGAGTTCGGCGGCCTCGCGCAGCAGAGCCGGTGTTCCGGGGTCGCCGGGGGACAGACGCCGCAGCGCCGACCGGTAGGCCCGCGCGGCCCGCTGCAGGGACTTCCGTGCGTCGTTGCGGGCGGCGGCGAGCAGCAGGGGAACTGCGAGCCCGTCGTCCAGCAACGGGCCGGCCGCCGCGACGTGGTCGGCCAGGTACGGGTAGCGGGCGCCCGCGGTGGCGGCGTCCATCCGGCCGGTCACCGACGTGACGATCCGGGCGTGGACGCCCCGCAGATCACTGCGTACGGGCAGCACCCGCAACGTCTTTGCCAGCGCGGGCACGGAGAAGGACAGGCGGCCGACGCCGTCGACGGTCAGCACCCGGTCCTTGACCAACTGGTCCACGGCGGCGACTGCTTCGGCGTGCGCTCCGTCATGCGACCGTATGAGGCGGAGGTCGTCGACGCGGAGTTCGCCGCCACCGATCAGGTGGGCCAGCGTGGCGGCCGGCTCCACCGACTCGGCGGCCATGTCGGGCCGTACGAGCCGGAGCAGCCGGTCCGGCCGGCTGACGGAGCCCAGCCGGCCCGTGCCCTCCGTCAGGCAGAGCCGGCCGTCCAGTTCGAGCAGGCTGCCGCTCTCGCGCCAGCAGGTCAGCAGGGACAGCACTGCCTCCGGGTTTCCGGCCAACGGTCCGAGCGCGCGTGACAGCGCCGTGAGCAGCATTGGTTCGACGGGACGGTCGGCCCACCACGCGGCCAGTTCGCCGACCCCGGACGGCGGAAGCGGCCGCAGTTCCAGCACCCGGTCGGCCGTCGTCGCCAGACCGGCACCGCCGTCCCCTCCCGCGCCCGCGAAACGGCCGGCCATCACCACGGGGACATCTGCCGGGCGGAAGACGCGCAGAACCACTCCCAGAGCGGATGCGGTCCGCGGCGGCATCCGCTGCACGTCGTCGAGGACGACGGCGAAGGGAACGGACTGGGCGGCGTCGGCCAGCACCTCACCCATGGTCTTCAGCAGGACCGTTTCACCACCGCGGTGGGTGATACGCCACTGAACGCGGCGCACAGCGGTGATCCGGGCCGGCAGCCGGCCGTCGTGGATCCTGGCGAGCACATCGCACACGGCATCGGCCGCGGCCGCCACGCCAGGCGGCTCCTGGGTGTCCTCCCAGTTCATCGTCAGGACCTTGGCGCCGTTCCGCGTCGCCACCAGCCGCGCCCGCTCCAGCAGGGCGGTCTTCCCCACCCCGGCCCGGCCGCTGATCAGCAGGGTCTGCGCCGGCGTACCGGTGGATCCCAGGATCCGGACCACTTCGTCGACCTCGCGGTCCCGTCCGATGAGAGGCGCACGGTGCCGCACGAGCACTCCTCCCACGCCTACGAATCACAACCTTCCAAGTCGGGTGAATTGCACGCCTCGCGGGGGCTGCCCCCACGTGCCGGTGATGATCGTGGTCATCTCTTCGCACGTCAGTCGGGTGGGAGCCGGATGCCGGGTACGACCAGGACCCTGCCGCTGGGCAGTGCGTCGGCGACGGCGGGTAGCGCCGGCGGCTCTGCCGGCGGTACCCGCCGGGCGACCTCCACGCGCGGCCCGGCATGTGGGGCGCGTCACAGGGATCGCCCTCCACACAAGGCCGGCGCGGATGTTGGTGTCGGCCGGGCCGAACGACACCGCCGCGACACGAACCAGCACCTGCCGGACACCGGGAATCGGCTGATCCACGTCCTCGTGACGCAGGACGTCCGGATCGCCGTACTGATGCAAACGCACTGCCTCATGGTCTTTCCGTTTTCGCCCGAGCGGTCGCGGTGGCCTTGGTCCGCATGCGGCGCAAGGCAGGGTGTCCGTACATCGGGTCCGGCCGACGGACGATTGGCCGTTGACAGTTCAGGCGCAGCCAACAGTAGGAACGGCGGTGCGGAGAGAGCGTGTACTTTTGCGACACCAGATGGGATCGAGGCGACGTCTTCATCGGCGCGGAGGACACATGAGCAGCAGCCCGCGATTCCTTGGTCCGGGCGGCAAGACGGGCACGTTCACCGTCGACGCCGGCACCACCGGCACCGGCCGGGGGACCTGGGAGTCGTTCATCAACACCTGGAACGACCACATGGGAGACCTGTACCCCCTGCCGGAGTTCAGCGCTTCCACGGTCGACGGCTTCCAGGGAACGATGCAGTCGGTGACCCTGCACGACACCGCCATCAACGAACTCTGGGCTTCCTCACCCGTCAGTACCCGGGCGGTCGGGTCACACGAGCACGACCAGGTCAGACTGTACGTCGGGCTGCGCGGCACAGTGGCCCTGCGGGAACCGCACGACCAGGGCGGTGACGCGTGCGTCTCGGCCGGCACCTACTTCATGCACCACGTCGTGACGGAGAACCACTTCCACACCACGCCGCAGATCGGCATCCGCATGTTCAACTTACCCGGCGCCGCCCTGCGGTCCCTGGTGGCCGGGAAACCACGCACCGGGCAGGCCACCTCGCCCGCGGCGCAGATCCTCATGGCGCACGCCGGCATGGTGCAGCGGACCGTGAGCGCGCTCAGTCCCGCGGGCGCGCACGCCTCCCGTAACGCCCTGCTGGAACTCGCCAAGGGACTGGTCCTGGACCAGTTCGACGACCGCGAGCCCACCTTCACCCCGGCACTGGCCCAAGCGGCCAAGGACCTGGCCGACACCCGGCTCACCGACGCCGACCTCTCTCCGACCACGATCGCCGCGCACCTGCACGTCTCCGTCCGCACCCTGCAGCGGGCCTTCGCGACTCTCGGCGAGTCGTTCAGCGCCTACATACGCCGCCGACGCCTGGAGGAAGCCGCCACCGCGCTCACCGCCCCGGGATCACGCCTCACCGTCTCCGAGGCCGCCGCGCTCTGGCACTTCACCGACAGCAGCCACTTCATCCGCGCTTTCAAGAAGCAGTACGGGGCGACACCGGCGCAGTTCGCACGCCGCCCCGCCTGACGACCCAGGCGTCGTGCAGGCGGCGATAATGACTGCCGTGGACGCACGTTCGTCCGCTGGAGTCCGCCCGGGAAAACCGGGCGCACCCTCCCGCTGTGCATCGTTCGGCGAAAGGCGCGATCGGAAGTGACTGATCGGACAGTGACGACAGACGTGGTCCACGGTGACACGTCGGCACGCGTTCACCGAACGCAGGAGCGCATGGTCGGACGTGAGTCGCAACTGGACGCGATCCACGGCCTGCTGAGTGATCCGGACGGGCCGCGCCTGGTGTACGTCCGGGGCGAACCGGGGGCCGGGCGCAGCTCGTTACTGCGAGCCGTCCATGGACGACTGCGCGCGGAAGGGACCGGCGCGCAGTTCTTCGCGTGCGCGCCAGGCGATGAGCAACACCCTTTGCTGCTGGCACTGCGCCTGATCACGACGCTGGTGAAGCCCCAGCCCGGCACGGCGCAGCAGCAGTCGGGCGGCAGGCTGGTGGCGGATCTGATGTCCGCTGCCGAGAAGGGCGACCGGACCACGGCGGGTGAAGCGCTCACCGCCGCTCTGACGCAATGCGGACCCACGGTGCTGGTGGTCGACGACATTGAGCACGGCGACGCCGACTCGCTCACCGTCCTCAGCGAACTCGATGCTGCGCGAATCGGTCCAGGCGTCCGGCTGGTGGTGTCGGCGGGCGGGCCCGTGAAGCCCCATGAGTCCGACCTGGCCGGGCACCGGCTGGCAGAGGGCACGGTGGTGCGGACCATCGACCTTCCGCGCCTGCGGCCCCACGACATCGAGACCGCCTTGGCGCGACGGTTCCGGGCGAGCCCCGACGACACCCTCGTCCGGCGGACGCACGAACTCACCCAGGGGGTCCCCGGGGCAATGGACGCCCTGCTCACGGCGTGGACGCAACAGGGCGCGATCCGGGTGGTCCAGGGTTACGCCTTCCTGGGTGCCGGCGTTCCGGTGCCGGCGCTGCCGGACAGCGCCCCGTTCCTCGCCGCGCTGCACGCGCTGGGCGAACCCGGCCGGACGGTGGCCGGCGCGCTGAGCGTGCTGTGGCCGTTGGGCCCCTGGACCCCGCAGCTGATCGCGTCGTCCACCGGACTGTCCGACGCCACTGTCGCCGAGGGCGTCCACGAGCTGACCGAGGCGGGGATCATTGAGGAGCTCCCCCTCCGGGACGGTGCCGCGGCAGGCGGTTGGGCGTTTCGCGTGCCGCTGACGGCCTACGTCTTAGAAGCCCGGCTGGGCCCCTTGGAACGCAGTCGGCTGTCCGCCGCCGCGGTCAAGGCGCTGTGGAACACGGCGGAAGGAGGCAGCGACGCCCGGCGGGTGGCCGTCGTCCTCCCGCAGCCGCACGCGGACTTCTATCTGGCGGACCGGCTGGCGGACGCGGGCACCCTGGTCGACCGTGACCGCGCGGTGGCGGAGCTGACCGCCATCGCGGAACGCGAGTGGCCCGACTTCGACGGCCGGGGGATGCTGCGCTGGCTCTGGGCGGCGGCCCGCCTCATCGAGGACCCGGCGGTCCGCGGTCCCGCCCTGCTGCAGAACCTGAGAGCCGCATACGCGGCGGGCGACTACCCGGCGGCGCGGATGATGGCCGAATCGCTGCTGCACACGCCTCCCGACGGCGTCACCGTGCCGGTGCTCCACGGCATCGCCGACGTGCTGGCGTCAGCGGCGGCAGCCGAGAAGGACTGGCCGTTCCTGTCCCGGATGGCTGCGGAGCAGTGGTGGGACAGGTCGCCCCTGCCCGCCGGGGCGACCGTGGCGGTCGGAGCGGTGGCCCTGTGCCAGCTGGGGAGGTGGCGGGAGGCCCTGGATCTGCTCCTGCGGACCGAGCCGGTGTGGCACACCGCCCCGGACACCCCTGCGGTGCCCGTCCTCCACCGCTACCGCACCACCGCCGAGCTGATGCTGGGACAAGCGGGACCGGTCACGCGCTCACTCACCAGGACGGAGCCAGAAGACCTGCCCCCCGACCTGCGGTACGTGCTGACGACGGTCCAGTGCGAACAACTGCTCTGCTCCTGCGACCTGCGGGAGGCACATGCTCTGCTGTCCGACCGCGGACTGGCGCCCGAAGCACTGCCGCCGTACGGCTTGTTCCTCTGGCACCACCTGGGGGGCCGCTGGGAGGAGGCGCTGAAACGCGCCCGCTGGCTGCTGGCCACCGGGCAGGCGTTCACCTCGGCCACCGACAGATATCTGCTTCCGGCACGGACCGCGGCCGTCCTCCTCGCCCGGGGCGGCGTCCACAGCGCGCAACGTCTGATCGACAGCGCACGGGGCGGGCCGGACGGCCCGCTCGAGCACTCCCTGGACAGTGCCGAAGCCGAGGTGCTGCGGACCCTCGGCGACCTGTCCGGCGCCGCGGAGTCGCTCCGCCGCGGGCTGAGCGCCGCGGACGCCCGCGCACACGTCTACGGCACCGACGAACTGTGGGCCGCCCTCACCGAGATACACGCCGAAGCCGGCCGCACCAGTGAAGCGGTGACTTGCCTGAGGCGTCTTCAGAAGGTGGCCAAGCAGCTCGGCAGCGGCCGCTCACGCCTGCTCCACCTGCTGGCCTCGGCGAAAGTCCTGCGCCCGGACGCCCCCGACGACGCCCGGCGCGACCTGCGGGAAGCGGTGGATCTGGCCCGCTCCCGCTCCCAGCCGTTCGAGACCGCGGTCACCCTGTCGGCAGCCGCGGCCAACGGCGCGGGCCCGGCCACCCTGCTGCACGAGGCCTACGAGCTGTTCCAGGAAACCGGGGCCGCACTGTGGCGCTTCCACACCAGGACGGCGCTGCGCGAAGCCGGCCTCACCGTCCCCGGCCGCAAACAGGCCACAGCCGAGAACGAGCACCTCCTCGCCACCCTGATTGCCGAAGGACTCACCAACCGCCAGGTCGCCACCGTGCTGCGCCTCAGCGAGAAGGCCGTCGCCGACCGGATCTCCCGGCTACTGGCGCGCACCGGCCTGCGGTCCCGCACCGAAGTCGTGACAGCCGTGCTCAGTCAGGACCGCTGACCCACGGGCGCCGCCGCCGACTCTCCCAGGTGCCGCTGCCGGCCTCCCGGAGCTCCGCAGCAGTGCCGCAACGCCGGCACTCCACCCCTCTCCGCCGTCGTCCACTCCGTACCGGTCGGAGTCCGCCACGAGCCGGGACGCGATTCCGGAATCCGCCGGAAACAGCCGCTCCGCCCCATACGCCCACCGGATACTCGTGCGACATTTCCCTGCCCTTAGGGGGGAGGGTCCGCATGGACACCAGGTGCGGATCCGGCCATGGCACCATCCTCATCAGCCGTAACAGGCCGCACGACAAGCACAGGTTCCCGAAGGGAAATCGAATGCCTCAGCAGGTGGTGAGAGACACGACCCGGGTGGTGATCCACGCCGCCGACGTCGTCACACGGGCCGGACTGGTCAGCTCCATCGAGAACGACCGCCGCATCGTCGAGGTGTCCGCGGACGAGTCGCACGAAGCGGACGTCCTGGTGGTGGCGATGGACACCGTGGACGCCCAGGCCCTCGACCTGCTCCCCACCCTGTGCGACCGGCCGGAGGCACGCTTCGCACTGGTGGTGGGACGGCAGTGGCTGGCCAACGTCTCGACGGCGGTCGACCGAGGCGTGCGTGCCGTGCTGTGGCGCGACTCCTTCACCCCCCAGGCCTTCGTCCGGACGCTGCTCACCGTTGCGTCAGGCGGTGGCAGCTTCCCTCCCACCCTTCAGGGCACCCTGCTGGAACAAGTGCAGTGGACCCACAGAGAGGTGCTCACCCCGCGCGGTCTGAACGCCTCCGGCGTCACTCCCCGGGAGGCGGACGTGCTGCGCCTGGTGGCCGAGGGCCAGGAACTCTCGGAGATCGCACAGAAACTCTCCTACTCCGAGCGCACGGTCAAGTACGTCCTTTACGGCCTTATGAAGCGCATGCAGCTGCGCAACCGGGCCCACGCCGTCTCCTACGCCATACGTTCAGGCATCATCTGAGGGCTTTCGGTGCCCTCGAACAGGTGAGGGGCAGCCCGGGAGCCAGCCGCGGCCGGGACTCCCCTCTTCACGAAGAGGCTGCCCCGGCGGCAGAACGAGGTCACGGACGCGCCGCACGCCCGTTCGGACATCGTTGTCCGTGCTTGCGGGGACCACACCGGCCGGGGCCCGGCCGGGCCGACGTTCGCCGGCCTCCCTGGCCCCGAAGGACGGTCCCCGCCCGATCCGTCGCCAGGTAACCAGAACCCTTGGAAGGAGGCGGGGCTTGTCCTCGTCCACGCAACAAGACGGCGCCGGTGCCACCAGAAGTCCACTGGTTCGCCGAGCGGTCACACTGCCCGCGGTAGCCGTCGACGCCTCCACGGCACCGGCTCCGGACCCCGGGTCACCACCGGCGCAGCAAGCAGCGGTTTCGGCAGGTGACGCGACCGACGCGCCCCGGAGCCCGGACAGGGACGGAGGCAGGAGTACACCGGCTGACGGCGGGGCACTGGCCGTGTGGGAGAACGACCCGTCGTTGCCCGAGACGACCGCCGAAGACCTGTCCGTGTCCGCGGACACGGACAGCGACGAGCGGGAACGGGCTCCGTCCGTCCGAAGGAGGACGGTAGTCGTCGGCGCCGCTCTCGGCGCCGCGGCGATGCTCGTGATCCCGCTCCTGGTGGCGAGCTCGGACTCGTCATCGAAGGGCGACCACAGAACGCCGCTCAAGATCGCCGACGCTCCCGTACGGCCCCAGGCGTTCCCGCCCTCCACCGCGGCCTCACCGTCGGCGTCACCCTCCGGCAAGCCTTCGCCGTCATCCGTTCCCTCCCGGTCGCCGTCCCCGCGCGGCGCCACCGCATCCGCGGCCGAGGCCGCTGCGGGGACGCACAAGGACCGGCCCAGCCAGACCCCGACCGGCGGTCACAGCACCGCGAAGTCCACCGTCAGCGTCCCGGCGGCGTTCGCAGGCGCCACCAACATGCTCCTGCGGAACCTCGGGACGGGACGCTGCGCCGACTTGCCGTACAACGGCAACGGGGCCTCGGAGGGGCCGGTCGAGCTGTTCCAGTGCCAGCCGGGCCCGAACGACAACCAGATGTGGAACCTCGAGGTCATCTCGGGGCTGAAGGGTCCGGGCGGGGCCCGGCCGTTCATCATCCGCAACGCCAAGGACGGCCTGTGCATGGACCTCAAGTACAACGGTTCCGTGCCGGCCGGTACGAAGGTGATCGAGTACTCCTGCAACAGCACGACCGGGGACAACCAGCTCTGGTACCTGGCAAAGGGGCATCAGAACCACTACCGGATACGCAACCTGACGAGCGACGGTCTCTGCCTCGGCGTCACCGGTGGCACGGAAGCAGGAAACGAAGCCAAGCTCCAGATCGAATCCTGCGGCTCCACAGCCGATGACTGGGGATGGAAGGCCCGGTGACCTGCCACCAGCCCTGTGACGCGGGTCGCGCCGAGTGGTCCCGGCCCGCCCCCGTCACCGGCTCACCGTACTTGGGCGGTGTCACCGTGTCATCGGTGGAACCGCCCCACTCCCCGCAGCAGGCTTGCCACTCCAGCGGTTACCCACGGCCCGGCCCGACGGCGGACCCACCGGCCGTGCGTGCTGCGGCCGGCGAGCCGTGGCAGGAACGCGGCACGGTGTTCACCAGGCCGGACGGCGGCCCGGTCGGTCCGCGGACCGACCGGGGAAATCCAGGCAGCCCCCGGCGGAAGCGGACATCGACGGCCCGCGCCCGTACGACGGCGGCCGGCACACCGCGGGGACCACCCTCGATGAACGCGGGGTGGACATGCCCGCGGTCACGGAGCCCTTACGGCACACCCGGATCAGTGCGCGTCCGCGAGGCAGTCCGCGCCAGCGCGATGGCCAGGGCAAGGTCCATCGAGACCTTCCCGGGATCGTGAACGGACCTCGGCTTGCGCCAGGACGCCAGTTGCGCGGATATCACCTGGTCAAGGCCGATCTTGCGGACCGTCTCCAGCAGCAGGACCGCACCGGCCTGGGAGACCACGTGCCGACCGTCTCCCTGGACTCGGACACGCGAGTACGACGAGACAGGCTCTTCCGCCTGGAAAGTGCACTTTCCATTCCGGGCCCGCCTTTTGGCGCGCACATTGAACCAGGCGCGGGCAACTCACGTTACATTCAGGGGAGACGGCATGCGCCAAAGCCACATCGCATGCCGAGTCCACCCGAAGAGGGAATAGCACCTAATCCGATGGCTTGAATGATTGAAAGGATGCCAGCATGGTCTCGAATCTTCACAGGAAGAAGACTGTGGGCTGGATTGCCGGGGTGGCACTGGCGGCGACGGCCGTGGGTCTCACAGGGTACTCGAACGGCACCAGCCCCATGGCGAAGAAGGGTCCAGCCGCACATGGTTCGAATGTGACCGAATCGAAGAAGGAGAAAGAAGAGGGTGTCGAGGTAACGATGGCCTTCGGCGGAATCGGTAACACCTGGCACGAGAACTAGCCTCGATCTTTCGTGGCGGTCCGCCGACGTAGTAGGTGGACCGTTTTCGTGCTGTGGGCTGAGGCGGGGCAGGCCAGGGGCCCGAGTGTCGTCTCGGGGTGGCGCCGGGTCCCACTGCTCCGGGTGGTGAACTGCTGTCGTAGGGACGGGTGGATCCGCTGGTCAGCCGGGGTTCGGCAGGAGTGCGAGCCGTTCGAGTGCGGCGGTGATGTGGCGGCTCCAGGGCCAGTGCCGGGACAGGCGGAGGATCCGTCGGCGGCCGGTGGTGACGAGCTGCCCGGCCGCGGCTGCTGGTGGATCGCCTCGGTGATCGTCATTCCGACGGAATACGACAGCCACCGCCCACGCCGGGCGAGCCAGGACACGAACGCGTGGGTGCCGCCTGCGGAGTCCGTGCGGATCAGCGTCTGCCGTCCGCACAGGTACTTCTTCGGCAGCTGGGACGGGGCGAGGCGGGTGACGGTGATGTGGTCGGCGGCCGTGTTCGAGCCCGCGTTCTCGGGCCGCAGCAGCGCTGCCACCGGTTCTCCGGTGCCGCCTGGGCCATGGTCGACGAAGCCCATCAGCGGGTGATGGCCGTAGGTCTTCTTCCAGGTTGCGGCCGCGTCCTGCTTGTCCGAGTGGGCGATCACGAGGACGCCGTCGAGATCGACGATGACCTGGCCGTCGGCGTCCGGGGCGTTCGTTCCGGTCAGCGACCAGGTGCGGGCCCGGACTTGTGACGGTGCGAAGCGGATGGCCTGCAGTGCTTTCTCGCCGGAGGCGGCGAGGGCGTCGACCGGGCGGGAGACGGTCGGGTCGGAGGCGACCGGGCCGAAGACGGCCGGCTCGCACCGCAGCGCGGCGATGTCGGCGAGGCAGTCCCCGCCGAGCGCGACCGCCGGCGCGAGGTCCACGAGGATCTTGCCGGGATCATGGATCGCGCGTGGCTTGCGCCATGGCGCGAGTGCGGCGGACATCGCCTGGTCAAGACCGGTCTTGCGGACCGTTTCCACGAGCAGTACCGACCCAGCCTGGGAGAGGGCCTGGCGGCCGTCGTTCTGAACACGGACGCGCGGGTGGAACCCGATGGAGTGCTGCACCTGGGAAGTGCCTCCGGCGGTGGCAGGAACAAGGACCTCAACAATCCTGATTCTTGCTGGTGAGTGGCACTTTCTGCTTTCCTACCGTCTGCCGGACAGCCCGCTTCACGAAAGCCCGAGGTTAGGTTTTACGAAACCTCACGCGTCTGGGGCTGAACCATTCAGCGCGGACTTACGTCATAATGCATAGGGATCACCAACGTGCTCCCTCGACAATACATCGCAAATCTACGGAGGTTCACTGTGAAGCGTTACTCTTTGCCCGTCATTGTCGCGCTCACCGCAGCCGCGGCCGTGCTGCTGACGGCATGGGGCGCCGGGGAGGACAAGGCCGAGACGCAGAACCAGGTGGTGGTGGCGGGCGACGGTTCGAACTTCATCAACTACTAGCCTCGATGTTTCTTGATGGTCCGTCGACGGAGTCGGCGGACCATCTTGTTGCGGGCGGCGGAGGCTGGGCAGGCTGAGGGCCCGAGTGTCGCCTCGGGGTGGCGCCGGGTTCCACTGCTCCGGTGTCGGGCTGTTGTCGTAGGGGCGGGGAGTCAGCTGGTCAGCCGGGGTCCGGCAGGAGCGCGAGCCGGTCGAGGGCGGCGGTGATCTCGCTGGTCCAGGGCCAGTGCCGGGTCAGGCGGAGGATCAGCCGACGGCCGTCGGTCACGAGTTGGCCGGCCGCGGAGAACAGGCAGAGCCGCAGGCGGCGGGGTTCCCGGAGCCGGGCCCTGCCGGTCAGGGCGAGCATGGGCATCCAGGCCAGGAGGTCGAGGGCGCAGCCGCTGACGATCTGGACGATCGTGGGCTCCGGCACCCCGGTGAGCCGGTCGTCCACATTGCGCTCGGTGACGCCGACCAGTATGAGGCCGCCGTAGCTGTTGGCCATGGCCGCGACCGAGTCAGGGATCTTGGACGCGTAGCTCTCCTTGTACTCCAAGGTGAGGCTCTCGATACCGCCCTGACCAGCCTCAACCCGTCTGTTGGCCCCCTGTGGCTTGCCCGCTCCACCCTGCCACGGAAACCACCTCCCGTTGAGGTCGCGTGAACACGGTGGCGGCGGGGCCCCGGGGGGGGGCCCGCGCCCCCGCGGGGTGGGGGGACGGGAGTCGGTGCCCCCCCCGGGGCGCACCTCGCAGCCGGGCCGGGGGGGGCGGGGGGGGGGCGGGGGGCCCGGGGGGGGGGCCCCCCCCCCCCCCCCCCCCCCCCCCCCCCGCGGGGGGGGGGGGGGGTGGGGCGGGGGGGGGGGGGGGGGGGGGGGGGCCCCCCCCCCCCACGGCGGTGTGCGGATCCGTCAGTCGTTCCCGCCCAGGGCGCTCTCGTCGACGCCGGCCAGGCTGTCGCTGGCGAGGGCCGGGTCGAGCGTGGTGAGGGTGTCCCCCACGTTCAGCCTGTCGTGGTCCTGACCGGCCAGACCGTGCGAGGGGGTGATCGCCGCGACGACGAAACCGGTGGCGAGGGAGGCGATGGCGAGCATGCTGCGCTTCTTCATGCCGGGATCAACTGCGCGGGGCGCGCGAGGTCACGCGGCAACCGGGGCACGCCGGACCGCAGCCGAGCGGTGTGTCTCGCCGGGAGAGCGAAGAAACGTTTCGTCGACGCCTGCGCCTGCCGGTCGTCCGGCGGAGGCAAGACGTCCCCCGCCGCCCCGCCCCCGGGCGACCGGGGCGACGCCCCCGCCGCCCTCTCCACCGAACGGCCGGCGGAACCCTCCGCCGGCCCCCACCGCCCCACCCGCCCCTCACACCCCCGCCGCCGTCACCCCCGGCCGCCGCGCCAGGGCCGCCGCGGCCGCGCCGACCAGCCCGGCGTCCGTGCCCATCCGGGCGGGCACGACCGTCAGCCGCCGGACGAACGACAGGGTCGCGTAGTCGGCGAGGGACCGGCGCAGGGGCGTGAAGAGGACGTCGCCCGCCTCGGCGACGCCGCCGCCGATCACCGCGATGTCGATCTCGACGAGCGCCGCGGTGGCGGCGATGCCGGCCGCCAGGGCGCGCGCGGCGCGCTCGAAGGAGGCCCGGGCCACGGGGTCGCCCGCGCGGGCCGCGACGGCCACCGCGGCGGCGGAGGTGTCGCCGTCGGGGCCGGGGCGCCAGCCGTTCTCCAGGGCGCGCCGGGAGATGTGCGGGCCGCTGGCGATCCGCTCCACGCAGCCACGCGCCCCGCACGCGCAGGGGTCGCCGTCGAGTTCGACGCTGATGTGACCGATGTGGCCCGCGTTCCCGGTGGGGCCGGGGTGCAGGCGTCCGCCGAGGACCAGGCCGCCGCCGACCCCGGTGGAGACCACCATGCACAGCGCGTCGTCGTGGCCGCGGGCGGCCCCCTGCCAGTGCTCGGCGGCGGTGAGGGCCACGCCGTCGCCGATCAGCACGACGGGCAGGCCTCCGACCGCGGCGCGCACCCGTTCCACCAGCGGGTAGTCACGCCAGCCGGGCACGTTCACCGGGCTCACCGTGCCGGTGGAGGCATCCACCGGACCCGCGCTGCCGATACCGACCGCGCGCGCACGTCCCCACAGCGACGACGCCGTCAGCTCCCCCAGCACCTCCCGCACGGCGCGCATCACGGTGTCGCCGTCCTCCTGCGCGGGCGTGGGCCGCCTGGCGCGGAGCAGGATCGTTCCGTCACCGTCCACCAGCGCTCCGGCGATCTTGGTGCCGCCGATGTCGAGCGCGGCCACGAGGTCGGTGTGCATCACGTCTCGCTTCTCCCCCTCCACCACGGGAATCGGGCCGGCCGGTCCGGCGGTGGGGGACGCGGGCCGGAGATTGCGGTGGCCAGTCTCCCTCGCATCTGACAACGTTGTCCAGGCCCTATGCTCGTCGGCACATCCTCATACGACTCCCGGAACGCCGCACCCCCGGGGACAACAGGACAGGACACCGCCCCGTGCCCGAGACGCCCAGCCGGCCCGTCGGACTCTTCGGACCTCGCTACGGCAACCGTCCCACCATGAAGGACGTCGCCGCGCGCGCGGGCGTCGGGCTGAAGACCGTCTCACGGGTGGTGAACGGCGAGCCGGGGGTCACCCCGCAGACGGAACGGCGCGTCCAGGAGGCCATCGACGCGCTCGGCTTCCGCCGCAACGACAGCGCGCGGGTGCTGCGCAAGGGCCGTACCGCGAGCATCGGCCTGGTCCTGGAGGATCTCGCCGACCCGTTCTACGGCCCGCTCAGCCGGGCGGTGGAGGAGGTGGCGAGGGCCCACGGCGCGCTGCTCATCAACGGCTCCAGCGCCGGGGACCCCGACCGGGAGCAGGAGCTGGCGCTGGCACTGTGCGCGCGCCGGGTGGACGGTCTGGTGGTCATCCCGGCCGGGGACGACCACCGGTACCTGGAGCCCGAGATCAGGGCGGGCGTCGCCACGGTCTTCGTCGACCGTCCGGCCGGGCGCATCGACGCCGACTGCGTCCTGTCGGACAACTTCGGCGGCGCCCGGCAGGGCGTGGCCCACCTCCTGGCGCACGGGCACCGCAGGATCGGCTTCATCGGCGACATGCCGCGCATCCACACCGCGGCGGAGCGCCTGCGCGGCTACCGGGCGGCCCTGGAGGACGCCGGCATACCGGTGGAGGAGGCCTGGGTGTCCCTGGGGGCCACGGAGCCGGCGCGCGTGCGCCGGGCGACCGAGGCGATGCTGTCCGGGCCCACGCCGGTCACGGCGGTGTTCACGGGCAACAACCGGGTGACCGTCACCGTCGTCCGGGTGCTCGCCGAGCAGGCCCGGCCGGTAGCCCTCGTGGCCTTCGACGACCTGGAGCTCGCCGACCTGCTCCAGCCGGGCGTCACCGTGGTCGCCCAGGACGCGGCCGCCATCGGCGGCACCGCCGCCGTGCGTCTCTTCCAGCGGCTGGAGGGCACCCTGATCACCCCGGAACGCGTCGTGCTGCCGACACGGCTGATCACCCGCGGCTCGGGCGAGCTGCCCCCCGCGGACTGAGGACGGCGTGGACGGACACCACGACGGACAACACGACGGACACCGCGAAGGCCGACACGACGGACACCACGAAGGCCGACACGAAGGCCGACACGACGGACAACACGAGGGGCGCACACTGGAGGCGCTCGGTCTCGCCGTCGCGCCGCGTGACCACCCGCTGACCTATCCCGGCGCCTGGCCCGAGGAGTCCGGCCTGCTCGCCGGGGACCGGCTGCTGCCCCTGGACCGCCTGGTGTTCCCCGGCCGCACACCGGTCCTGGCCGTGGGCTCCAACGCCTGCCCGGGCCAGCTGCGCCACAAGATGGCCGAGTGCGGGGTCACCTCGCCGGTCCCGATGGTGCGGACCCGGGTCACGGGCGTCGGCATCGGCGTCTCCGCGCACGTCAGCCGGCTGGGATACGTGTCCGCCTCCCCGGTCCTCGCCCCCCGCGTCACCCGGGAGTTGTTCGTCATCTGGCTGGACGCGGTACAGCTCGCCGTCGTCGACGCGACCGAGCCGCACTTCGACCGGGTCCGGCTGCCCGCCTCCCAGGTGCGGATCGAGCTGGCCAACGGCGACGAACTCACCGGCGCGTTCGCCTACGTCAATCGCCACGGCGTCCTGCACAACGGCACCGCCGCCCCGCGCAGCCATCCGGGACAGCGCGCCCTGATCGGCGAACTCCTGCTGGGATCGGCCGAGTTGAGGCGGCTGTTCGGCGAGACCCCGGAGGCGTTCTGCGCCGCGGCGCGGGCCGACGCGCTGCTGTGCGAGCGCGGCACCCGGCTGTTCGCGCGGGAGCGGCTGGTGACGCGCTCCGGGCTCGAACACCTCCGTGTCCGGTAGGAACACCTCCGTGTCCGGTAGGAACGCCTCCGCGTCCGCCAGGCCCTGTCGTCAGACGCCCGCACGGCACTGCCGGGCGGCAGCCGCCCCGGTCCGGGATCCGGGCCCCGGACCATCCTGGTCTACTGGCCCGACGCCGTCAGATCGCCCCGCCGGGGTGCCGCGAAGCCCTCCAGGGCCGCCCTCGACAGCCCCGTGGCGCCGGTCACCTCGGCGGGGTCGAGCGCACCGCAGTCCAGGCCGCGCAGCAGGTAACCGCTGAGGGCCTTGGCGGTGGCCGGCTCGTCCATGACGTCGCCGGCGGCCCGGTCGGCGTAGCGGGCCAGACGTTCGGCGGCCTGGACGAAGCCCTCACGGTAGAAGGCGAAGACGGCCGCGTACCGGGTGGGGAGGTGGCCGGGGTGCATGTCCCAGCCCTGGTAGTAGGCGCGGGCTAGGGCCCGGCGGGTGAGGCCGTAGTGCAGCCGCCAGGCGTCGTGCACCCGCTCGGTGGGGCCGACGGGCAGGACGTTCGTGGAACCGTCCGAGACGCGTACGCCGGTGCCGGCCGCCGCGACCTGCATGACGGCCTTCGCGTGGTCGGCGGCCGGGTGGTCACTGGCCTGGTGGGCGGCGGACACTCCGAGGCAGGCGCTGTAGTCGAACGTGCCGTAGTGCAGGCCGGTGGCGCGGCCCTCGGCCGCCTGGATCATACGGGCGACTCCGGCGGTGCCGTCGGCGGCGAGGACGGCCTGGCTGGTCTCGATCTGGATCTCGAAGCCGAGCCGGCCGGGCGCGAGACCGCGGGCCTTCTCGAAGGCCTCCAGGAGCCGGACCATCGCGGTGACCTGCTGCGGGTACGTCACCTTGGGCAGGGTGAGGACCAGCCCGTCCGGCAGGCCGCCGGCCTCCGTCAGGCCGGTGAGGAAGATGTCCAGGGTGCGGATCCCGCGGTCGCGGACGGCGGCCTCCATGCACTTCATGCGGATGCCCATGTACGGCGCCGCCGTGCCCTTCGCGTACGCCTCGGCGATCAGACGCGCGGCGCGGGCGGCCGCCTCGTCCTCCTCGGCGTCCGGGCGGGGGCCGTAGCCGTCCTCGAAGTCGACGCGCATGTCTTCGATCGGCTCGCGCTCCAGCTTGGCGCGCACCCGGGTGTACACCGGCTCGGCGAGGTCGTCGGACAGGCCGAGGACGGCGGCGAAGGACGCGGCGTCCGGGGCGTGCTCGTCGAGGGCGGCCAGGGCCCGGTCGCCCCAGGAGCGGAGGGTGTCGGCGGTGAAGGCGTCACCGGGCACGTAGACGGTGTGCACGGGCTGGCGGGTGCCGGGGTCACCGGGGTAGAGGCGTTCGAGTTCGGCGTCGACCGGGGCGAGGGAGGCGCTGATCTCCTCGCTGACGGCGCCCGCGAGGCTCGTCGTCACGGTCTCCTGCTGGCCCTGACCCATCCCAGACCCTCCTGTTTTCCGCTGTACGGAATCAACAATCCGTAGAACGAAGTTATCCGTGGATCTTCCGGCCGGTCAACACCCTGTCCGCGCACTGGCCCCCCCGACCGCCCCCGGGCCCCCTTCCGCACAGCCGTTCCCCCCTTCATCCTGGCTCACGAGGGGAGGAGGCACATGGCGGTCACCAGGGGGACGACGCGCCGCACCGGGCTGAGGACCGTGGCGGCGGCGGCCGTCGCGGTCCCCGTCCTCGGAGCGGTCCGCTCCTCCGGCCCCCGGACCCGCGAGGCGAGCGGCAGCCCCCGCCCGGCGCCCTCCGTCCCTCCTCTGGACGTCATGACCTTCAACCTCCGCTTCCCGAGCACCGTGGAGCCCCACAGCTGGCCCGCCCGCCGCCCGGTGATGCGCGCCCTGCTGCGCGCGGCGGCCCCGCACGTCATCGGCACCCAGGAGGGCGAACCCCCGCAGCTGCGGGACATCGAGGCCGGCCTCGGACCGCACTACGACCGGATCGGCCGGGGGCGCGGCGGCGGCGACGAGGAGTCCATGGCCGTCTTCTACGACACCCGCCGGCTGGAACCGGTCGAGCACGCCCACTTCTGGCTCTCCGACACGCCCGCCGTGCGCGGCTCCAACACCTGGGGCGCGGCGTACCCGCGCATGGTCACCTGGGTCCGCTTCCGCGACGTCACCACCGGGGGGCGGGAGTTCTGCCTGCTCAACACCCACCTCGACAACGAGAGCCAGTACGCGCGCCTGCGCTCCGTCTCCCTGATCGCCGCGCGGACGGCGCGGTTCGACCCGGCCCTGCCGCTCGTGGTGACCGGCGACTTCAACGCCGTCGCCCACCGCAACCCGGTCTACGACGCCCTGCTCGCCACCGGTCTGGTGGACACCTGGGACACGGCGCGGCGGCGCGGCGCGGGGTACGGGACGTACCACGGCTACCAGGCGCTCACCCCGGGCGGGGCCCGGATCGACTGGATCCTGGTGCGTCCGGGCGTCACGGTGCACCGCGCGTGGGTCGACACCTTCTCGCTGGACGGCCGGTTCCCGAGCGACCATCTGCCGGTGTGCGCCACGCTCGGCCTGGGATGAGCCGAGGCCCCCGTGACCGGCGCGGTCAGGGGGGCCTCGGGGGTGCCCGGGAGCGGGCGGGTGATCAGCCCTTGCGGGTCTTGATCTCCTCGGTGAGCTGGGGGACGACGTCGAAGAGGTCGCCGACGACGCCGTAGTCGACGAGGTCGAAGATCGGGGCCTCGGGGTCCTTGTTGACGGCCACGATGGTCTTCGAGGTCTGCATGCCGGCGCGGTGCTGGATGGCGCCGGAGATGCCGTTGGCGATGTACAGCTGCGGCGAGACGGACTTGCCCGTCTGGCCGACCTGGTTGGTGTGCGGGTACCAGCCGGCGTCCACCGCGGCGCGGGAGGCGCCGACGGCCGCGCCGAGGGAATCGGCGAGGTTCTCGATGATCGCGAAGTTCTCGGCGCCGTTGACGCCGCGGCCGCCGGAGACCACGATCGCGGCCTCGGTCAGCTCGGGGCGGCCGGTCGACTCGCGCGGGGTGCGGCCGGTGACCTTGGTGCCGGTCGCCTGCGCGGAGAAGGTCACCGACAGGGCCTCGACCGTGCCGGCGGCCGGCGCGGCCTCGACGGCGGCGCTGTTGGGCTTGACGGTGATGACCGGGGTGCCCTTGACGACGCGGGACTTGGTGGTGAAGGACGCGGCGAACACCGACTGGGTGGCCACCGGGCCCTCGTCGCCGGCCTCCAGGTCGACGGCGTCGGTGATGATGCCGGAGCCGATGCGCAGCGCCAGACGGGCGGCGATCTCCTTGCCCTCCGCGGAGGACGACACCAGCACGGCGGCCGGGGACACGGCCTCGTGGGCGGCCTGGAGCGCGTCCACCTTCGGTACGACCAGGTAGTCGGCGTACTCGGCGGCGTCGTGCGTGAGGACCTTCGCCGCGCCGTGCTCGGCGAGCGTGGCGGCGGTGTTCTCCGCACCGGCGCCGAGGGCGACGGCGACCGGCTCGCCGATGCGGCGGGCCAGGGTCAGCAGCTCCAGGGTGGGCTTGCGGACGGCGCCGTCCACGTGGTCGACGTAGACGAGGACTTCAGCCATGGGAATGCTCTCCTGCGTAACGATCTTGAGGGGCGGTCAGCGGATGCGGGGCTCTAGATGAACTTCTGGCCCGCGAGGAACTCGGCGAGCTGCTTGCCGCCCTCGCCCTCGTCCTTGACGATCGTGCCGGCCGTGCGGGCCGGGCGCTCGGTCGCCGTCTCGACCTTGGTCCAGGCGCCCTCCAGGCCGACCTCCTCCGCCTCGATGTCGAGGTCGGACAGGTCCCAGGACTGCACCGGCTTCTTCTTGGCGGCCATGATGCCCTTGAAGGACGGGTAGCGCGCCTCGCCCGACTGGTCGGTGACCGACACGACGGCCGGCAGGGAGGCCTCCAGCTGCTCCGAGGCGGTGTCGCCGTCCCGGCGGCCCTTGACCGTGCCGTCCTCGACCGAGACCTCGGAGAGCAGGGTGACCTGCGGCACGCCCAGGCGCTCGGCCACCAGGGCCGGGACGACGCCCATGGTGCCGTCGGTGGAGGCCATGCCGGAGATCACCAGGTCGTAGCCGGCCTTCTCGATGGCCTTGGCCAGCACCAGCGAGGTGCCGATGGCGTCGGTGCCGTGCAGGTCGTCGTCCTCGACGTGGACCGCCTTGTCGGCGCCCATGGACAGCGCCTTGCGCAGCGCGTCCTTGGCGTCCTCCGGGCCCACCGTCAGGACGGTGATCTCGACGTCGTCGTCGGAGTTCTCGGAGATCTGCAGCGCCTGTTCGACGGCGTACTCGTCGAGTTCGGAGAGCAGACCGTCCACGTCGTCCCGGTCGACGGTCAGGTCATCGGCGAAGTGCCGGTCGCCAGTGGCGTCGGGCACGTACTTCACAGTGACAACGATCCTCAAGCTCACGCCGGCTCTCCTACTGCATCGTCAGTTCTCGGCTGCCTTCTTCCAGGCAGCATAGGCGCCACAAGCGGCCGATCCCGACCGGGGCGACCTGCGCTCCGACCGAAATATTACTCGCCAGTACATCGAGTTCATTCCCGCTAAGCAAGCGCTTTGAACTGTGACCTGTGCAACGCAGCGTAATCGGAATCGGACGGTTTCGCAGAAGAGCGCCGCGGCGGTCAGTCGCGCAGCGCGGTGAACCGGCCCTGGTGGTAGAGCAACGGCCGCCCGGCGCCCGCCGGATCGCCGTGCACGACCTCGGCGAGCACGATGCGGTGGTCCCCCGCGGGCACCCGCGCGACGACCCGGCACACCAGCCAGGCCAGGACGTCGTCGAGGACGGGGACGCCCTCGGGGCCCTCCTGCCAGGCCGTCGGCGCGCCGAACCGGTCGGCGCCGCTGCGGGCGAAGGTGGCGGCCAGCTCCTGCTGGTGCTCGCCGAGTATGTGCACCCCGACGTGGTCGGCGTCGGAGAGCGCCGGCCAGCTGGAGGCGCCGGTGCCGACGCCGAACGACAGCAGCGGGGGCTGCGCGGAGACCGAGGTGAGGGAGGTGGCGGTGAAGCCGACCGGACCGGTCCCGCCGGACGCGGTGATCACGGCCACACCCGCCGCGTGCCGGCGGAAGACGGAGCGCAGCAGGTCGGGGGAGGCGAGCTGAGGAGTACGGAGACCGGGGACGGCCGTCATGGAGTTGTCCTTCTCGGGGGAGGGGCGCGGGCGTCGGGGACTGCTCACCGGCCCGGACAGCACGCGCTCGCGGTGCGCACCAGGTCGACGTGCGCCCGTCCGTGGAGAAGGGGGTCCTCAGGCATGGGGTCAGGCTGACGACGGATGGCCTGCACAGTCAAGTGCGTCCCGCCATCCGGAAGTGCCCTGACCGGCTCTGCGACGGACCTCACACCGGCCGGCCTCACACCGCCTCCCCCAGGGCCGCGATGACGTCGGCCGTACGGGGCCGGCCCGCGGCGCGGCGCACGACGCGCCCGTCGGCGTCCAGGACCAGCACGGTGGGGGTCTTGAGGATGCCGAGTTCGCGGACGAGGTCGAGCCGGGCCTCGGCGTCGATCTCGACGTGCCGCACCCCCGGGACCATGCCGGACACCTCGCCGAGGATCCGGCGGGTCGCCCGGCAGGGGGCGCAGAAGGCGCTGGAGAACTGGACGAGCGTGGCCCGCTCGCCGAGTTCGCCCCCCAGCAGGTCCGCACCGAGCCGCTGTCCCTCGTCGCGCCCGCGCACACGCACCCTCCCGCTCCGCCGCCGGTGCGGCACCCCGAGGACGCTCGCCGCCGCGAGCACCCCCGCACACGAAAAGTCCGGTCATCAACGGCTCCAGCATTCACGAGGCCGAAAAGATTCCCTCGGCGGGGGTGGGTCCGGCCGGGCTCACGCCGGGCCCGGCACGGCTGGGACACGCGGCCACCGCGGCGGCTCCGGCGGCCGCCTTCCTGAACGCCGTCTCCGGTCTCCGCCCGGGGTGCGAGATGTACCTGCTCGTACGGCGGGGTGACGGTACGGGTGGAGTAAAGGGGACGTCAAAGCCCGAGGTGGATCAAGGTGCCACGTGACGAGGATCTCGCGGTTCACAGGCACGGGGACTGGCTGTCGGCGCGTTCTTCGGGCACGATCTGCGAGATGCCGTAAACCTACGGCTGCGTAACTTTGTCCGGGAGCCGTTCCCGGACGGAGAGAAGGAAGGGTCCGCCCCGCCCATGGCAGAGCTTGTCTACCGCCCCGTCGTCGGCCTCGCCCAGACGCTCTTCAAGGTCTGGGACCTCAAGATCGACTGCCAGGGGTCGGAGAACATCCCGCGCTCGGGCGGAGCCGTGCTGGTGAGCAACCACATCAGCTACCTCGACTTCGTCTTCAACGGCCTGGCCGCGCTCCCGCAGAAGCGCCTCGTGCGGTTCATGGCCAAGGAGTCCGTCTTCCGGCACCGGATCTCCGGTCCGCTGATGCGCGGGATGAAGCACATCCCGGTGGACCGCAAGCAGGGCGAGGCGGCGTACGCGCACGCCCTGGACTCGCTGCGCTCCGGCGAGGTCGTCGGGGTCTTCCCGGAGGCCACCATCTCCGAGTCGTTCACGCTGAAGAGCTTCAAGTCCGGTGCGGCCCGGCTGGCCCAGGAGGCGGGCGTCCCGCTGATCCCGATGGCACTGTGGGGCACGCAGCGGCTGTGGACCAAGGGCCACCCGCGCAACTTCCGGCGCAGCCACACCCCGATCACCATCCGGGTCGGCGAGGCGGTGGAGGCCTCCCGCGACAAGTACGCGGGCGCGATCACCCGGCAGTTGCGCGAGCGCGTCCAGGAGCTGCTGGAGGCCGCCCAGCGCGCCTACCCGGTACGCCCGAAGGACGCGAGCGACACCTGGTGGATGCCGGCCCATCTGGGCGGCACCGCACCGACGCCGGAGCAGGTCCGCCAGGCCGAGGCCCGCTGACGGGCCGCCCGGCCCACGGCGGGTCGCACACGCCCCCCTCCCCCGGCCGGGGCGGCGCCTCACCTTCCCCCGGTCCCCCTCCCGCGGCCGGGGCGGCCGACGACGTCGACCCGCCGGTGCTCACAGGGTGGTGGGCAGCGTCTTCCACAGGGAGGGCCGGTCGGGGGCGGCTTTCAGCGCGTCGAGAACGGCCGGGTGCGGCGCGGCGTACAGCACGGGGTGGTCCAGCTCCCCGGCCGCGGTGTCGGGGATGAAGGCCAGTCGCTCGCCGGCCAGGGAGAACCGGGCGTCCACGCCCGGCTTGTTGCCGCGCGGGTCCTGCCGGTGCCAGGCGCCGTTGAAGCGGACGGCGACCAGTCCGTGCACCACGTCGAACACCTGGTAGCACAGCGCGGTCGGGATGTCCTCCGCGCGGAGCAGCGCGGCCAGCGCGTGGGACTTGGCGTAGCAGATGCCCGTCCTGTGCTCCAGGACGTCCGAGGCGCGCCAGGTGACGCGCAGATCGCCGGAGTCCTGTGAGTGGGGAATGGTGTCGCGCACGAACTCGAACGCCAGTCGCGCATAGGCATACGAATCTTCCGCGTCCTTGGCGAGACGTCGGGCGGTGGCCCGCACCAGCGGGTGCTCATGGTCGATGACCTCGTCAGCGGCCAGGTAGGCGGACAGGTCGGGGTTCTCCTGGATCAGCTCCATGTCTGGAGAGCATAGGAACGCGATCACCCGAGAGTCAATGATTTTTCGGGTGACCGCATACTTATGCATATCCGGGGGCGCCGGGTTCAGCGCGCCATCTCCTCCTTGAGCGCCGTCACGAAGGTGTCCACGTCCTCCTCCGTGGTGTCGAAGGCGCACATCCAGCGCACCACCCCTGCCGCCTCGTCCCAGAAGTAGAACCGGAACCGCTTCTGCAACCGCTCGGCCACGTCGTGCGGGAGCCGGGCGAAGACCCCGTTGGCCTGCACCGGATGGAGGATCTCCACGCCGTGCACGGCCCGCACGCCCTCGGCGAGCCGCTGCGCCATCTCGTTGGCGTGGCGGGCGTTGCGCAGCCACAGGTCCTTGGCCAGCAGGGCCTCCAGCTGCACCGACACGAAGCGCATCTTGGAGGCGAGCTGCATGGACAGCTTGCGCAGGTGCTTCATACGGCCGACGGCGTCCTGGTCGATGACGACGACGGCCTCGCCGAAGAGCGCGCCGTTCTTCGTGCCGCCCAGGGAGAGGATGTCGACGCCGGCCGCGTTGGTGAACGTCCGCATCGGCACGTCCAGCGAGGCCGCCGCGTTGGCTATCCGGGAGCCGTCGAGGTGCACCTTCATGCCGTGGGCGTGGGCGTGGTCGCAGATCGCGCGGATCTCGTCCGGCGTGTACAGGGTGCCGAGCTCGGTGCTCTGGGTGATCGACACCACCTGCGGCATCGCCCGGTGCTCGTCCTCCCAGCCGTACGCCTGGCGGTCGATCAGCTCGGGGGTGAGCTTGCCGTCGGGCGTGGGGACGGTGAGCAGCTTGAGGCCGCCCATGCGCTCGGGCGCCCCGCCCTCGTCCACGTTGATGTGCGCGCTCTCGGCGCAGATCACCGCGCCCCAGCGGTCGGTGACCGCCTGGAGCGCGACGACGTTGGCGCCGGTGCCGTTGAAGACCGGGAAGGCCTCCGCCGTGGGCCCGAAGTGGCTGCGGACGATCCGCTGGAGGTTGCCGGTGTACTCGTCCTCGCCGTAGGCGACCTGGTGGCCGCCGTTGGCCAGGGCGAGGGCGGCCATCACCTCCGGGTGGGCGCCGGCGTAGTTGTCGCTGGCGAAACCGCGGACCTGCGGGTCGTGGTGGCGACGCGCGTCGGTCTTCGGTGGGTTCACGGCTTCTCGGTGAGCCACAGACGGTGTCCGTTCACTTCGGCGGCGGGCTGCTCCCAGACTCCGGCGATGGCCTCGGCCAGGTCCCGCACGTCCGTGAAGCCCGCGAACTTCGCGTTGGGTCGGTCGGCGCGCATCGCGTCGTGCACCAGCGCCTTCACCACCAGGATCACAGCCGCGGAGGACGGTCCGGCGGCGCCCCCCGCCTTGCGGAAGGCGTCGGCCAGCGCGAGCGTCCAGGCCTCGGCGGCGGCCTTGGCCGCGGCGTACGCGGCGTTGCCGGCGGTGGGCTTGGAGGCGCCGGCCGCGCTGATCAGCACGTACCGTCCGCGTTCGCTCGCCTGGAGGGCCTCGAAGAAGGCCAGCGAGGTGTGCTGCACGGTGCGGATGAGGAGCAGTTCGAGGAAGTCCCAGTCGTCGAGGCTGGTCTTGACGAAGGTCTCGCTGCCGCGCCAGCCGCCGACGAGATGGACGAGACCGTCGATCCGGCCGAACTCCTTCTCGATGTGGGCGGCCCACTCGCGGGTGGAGCGCAGGTCGAGCAGGTCGACCGGTTCACCGGTGACGGTGGCGCCGCCGGCCGCGTAGCGGGCCGCGTCGACGGCCTCCGCCAGGCGCTCGGGGTCGTTGTCGGCGGCGACGACCGTCGCGCCCGCCTCCGCGAGGCGGAGCAGTGCCGCCCGGCCGGCGGGTCCGCCCGCGCCGGCCACCGCGATCACCGCACCGCTGAGAGCCCCGTTCCCCATGTCCTTCGCCTCCTGGTCAGCCGTGTTCCCGGTACGGCGGTCGCTCACGCGGCGATCCGCTCGGCGCCGCCCGCCGTGATGCCCTTGGTGGAGGCGATCACGTTCTTCAGCTTCTTGGCCAGTGCCTCATAGAACATGCTCAGCGGAAACTCGTCCGGAAGCACGTCATCGACGAGTTTGCGCGGCGGCTGGGTCAGGTCCAGGGCGTCGGGGCCCTTGGCCCACCGGGATCCGGGGTGCGGGGCGAGGTAGGCGGAGACCAGCTCGTAACCGGCGAACCAGTGGACGAGCTTGGGGCGGTCGATGCCGTCGCGGTAGAGCTTCTCGATCTCGGCGCACAGTGCGTTGGTGACCTGCGGGGCGCGCTGCCAGTCGATGTGCAGCTTGTTGTCCGTCCAGCGGACCACGTCGTTGCGGTGGAGGTGGGCGAAGAGGAGCTGGCCGCCGAGGCCGTCGTAGTTGCGGACCCGCTCGCCGGTGACCGGGAAGCGGAACATGCGGTCGAAGAGCACCGCGTACTGCACGTCGCGGGCCTGCGGGACGCCGTCGGCCTGGAGCTTCACGGCCTCCTTGAAGGCGGTGAGGTCGCAGCGCAGCTCCTCCAGGCCGTACATCCAGAACGGCTGGCGCTGCTTGATCATGAACGGGTCGAAGGGCAGGTCGCCGTGGCTGTGGGTGCGGTCGTGGACCATGTCCCACAGGACGAAGGCCTCCTCGCAGCGCTTCTGGTCGTGGATCATCGCGGCGACGTCCTCGGGCAGCTCCAGGCCCAGGATGTCGACGGCGGCCGCGGTGACGCGGCGGAATCGGGCCGCCTCACGGTCGCAGAAGATGCCGCCCCAGGAGAAGCGTTCCGGCGCCTCGCGCACGGCGATGGTCTCCGGGAAGAGGACGGCCGAGTTGGTGTCGTAGCCGGCCGTGAAGTCCTCGAAGGTGATGCCGCAGAACAGCGGGTTGTCGTAGCGGGTGCGCTCCAGTTCGGCCAGCCAGTCGGGCCAGACCATGCGCAGCACGACCGCCTCCAGGTTGCGGTCGGGGTTGCCGTTCTGCGTGTACATCGGGAAGACGACCAGGTGCTGGAGGCCGTCGGCGCGGTGGGCCGCGGGCTGGAAGGCCAGCAGCGAGTCGAGGAAGTCCGGCACCTCGAAGCCGCCGTCGGCCCAGCGGCGCAGGTCCCGCACCAGGGCGTGGTGGTAGTCCGCGTCGTGCGGGAGCAGCGGGGAGAGCTCCTCGACGGCCTCGGCGACCTGGCGTACGGCGTGCTCGGCGTCGGCGCGCCCGGGGGCGCCCTCGGCGGAGAAGTCGATCGACCCGTCCTTCGACTGCCAGGGGCGGATCCGCTCCACGGCACCCTTGAGCACGGGCCACGCCGAGTGCTCCACCACCCTGGCCGCGGGAGGAACCTGATCCTCCGAACCCACCTGCACAAGAATTTCCGTCATGACCCATCCTCCACGGGAGAACCTCGCGTAGGAACACCGTATGCGGAGGGGCTTTCCTCCAGCAAGAGGATCATCCGGAAATTATCCTGCTCACACCCATGGTCACCGCGTTTTTTCCTGTCACACCCAGGATGCTCGACGACTTTCGTCAGGGCGTCGCGGGTAGGGGAACCGTCGGCGCAGACACATGTCCATGTCGGCCCGGGGCGACTAGGCTGCGGGCTCTTCCAGCGCCGCCGACGACGGAAGCGAGTCGAGTCGTGAACCTCCTCACCATCGGTCACCGCGGAGTCATGGGCGTCGAGCCCGAGAACACCCTCCGGTCGTTCGTCGCCGCCGAGCACGCCGGCCTCGACGTCGTCGAACTCGATCTGCACCTGAGCAAGGACGGCGCGCTCGTGGTCATGCACGACGCGGACGTGGACCGCACGACCGACGGGAGCGGGCCGATCGCGGACCACACGCTGGCCGAGCTGCGCGCCCTCGACGCGGGGCGCGGCGAGCGGGTGCCCGTCTTCGAGGAGGTCCTGGAGGCGGTGTCGCTGCCCCTCCAGGCCGAGATCAAGGACGTGCAGGCGGCGCGGGCGCTCGCCGCGGTGATACACGAGCGGAACCTGGTGGAGCGGGTGGAGGTGTCCTCGTTCCACGACGAGGCCGTCGCCGAGATCGCCCGGCTGGTGCCCGGCGTGCGCACGGCGCTCATCGGCAGCCGGTACGGCCTGGACATCGTGGACCGGGCGGTGGCGGTCGGCGCGGCGACCGTGTGCCTGAACATCCGGCGGCTCACCCTGGAGACCGTCGAGCACGCCCGCGCGCACGGCCTGCGGATCATCGGCTGGGTGGTCAACACACCGGACCACCTGCGGCTGGTGCGGGCCCTGGAGCTGGACGGCGCCACCACCGACCACCCCGGGACCAAGCGCGCCGGCCGCTTCACGGCGTGAGCCGCCCGGCGTCCCGTCGTGACGCGTCCCCGGCGGCCGTCAGGCCAGGGGCTTGACCAGCAGCTCGAACCGGAGGTCGTCGCGCTGCGGGATGCCGAAGCGCTCGTCGCCGTACGGGAAGGGCGTCGTCCGGCCCGTCCGGCGGTAGCCGCGGCGCTCGTACCAGGCGATGAGGTCCTCACGCACGGAGATCACCGTCATGTGCATCTCGGTGGCGCCCCACTCCGTGCGGGCCCGGCGCTCGGCCTCCGCCAGGACGCTCCGGCCCAGACCGGCGCCCTGCGCCGCGGGACTGACCGCGAAGAGGCCGAAGTAGGCGTGGGCGCCGCGGTGCTCGAGCTGGCAGCAGGCGACGGTCCGGCCGTCCCGCTCGGCGGTGATCACCAGTCCGTCGGGCGACGTGACGATGTCCAGCACGCCCTCGGGGTCGGTCCGCTGCCCGTGGAGGATGTCCGCCTCCGTGGTCCAGCCGGCCCGGCTGGACTCCCCGCGGTAGGCCGACTCCACGAGGGCGACGAGCGTGTGCACGTCGGCCTCGGTGGCATCGCGGAAGACGAGGTCGGTGGCGGTGGCGTCCATACGGGCTTCTCCGGGGTGAGCGGGGGGTGCGGCGCGGCTCGGGCTCCGCAGAGCCTAACTCTGTCCTAATCTCCGTATGCATGGTGCATGTACTCAGCAGCCGGATCCTCCTCCGCCCCGTCGACCCCGAGCGGTCCCGCGCCTTCTACGGCGAGCAGTTGGGCCTCCCCGTCTACCGCGAGTTCGGTACGGGGCCGGAGCGGGGCACCGTCTACTTCCTCGGCGGCGGCTTCCTGGAGGTCTCGGGCCGCTCGGAGGCGCCGCCGGACCCCGCCGTACGGCTGTGGGTGCAGGTCCCGGACGTCGCGGCGGCCCACGACGAGCTGCGCGCGAAGGGCGTCGGGATCGTCCGGCCGCCGGTGCGGGAGCCGTGGGGCCTGCTGGAGATGTGGGTCGCGGACCCGGACGGGACCCCGATCGTGCTGGTGGAGGTGCCGGCCGACCATCCCCTGCGGTACCGGCCGGGGATCTGAGGCCAGCGGATGCCGGGGCCGGGGCCCGGGCTTAGCGTGCTGGAGGGGGTGCTCCCTTCGGAAGGAACGCGATGAAGCTCGACGCGCCCGTGCCCGGCGGGCCCTGCTGGGCCGAGCTGGGCACCAGTGACCTGGAGGCGGCCCGGCGGTTCTACGGGGAACTGTTCGGCTGGCGGTGCGAGACGGATCCGCGGCAGGAGGCGGGCGGCTACACCGTCGCGTACCTCGGTGACGCGGCGGCCGCCGCGCTCAGCCCCCTGTACCAGGAGAGCCGGCCCGTCGCCTGGAGCGTCTCGTTCGCGGTCTCCGACGCCGATGTCACCGCGCGGCTGATCGAGGAGGCCGGGGGCAAGGTGCTGGTCGGCCCGATGGACGTGTTCGACGCGGGCCGTTTCGTGGTCGCCCTCGACCCGGGCGGCGCCGCCTTCCAGCTCTGGCAGGCGCGGGCCTTCCCGGGTGCCGGGGTGTTCGACGCGCCCGGCTCCCTGGGCTGGGTGGAGCTGATGTCCCGCGACCCGAGACGGGCGGAGACCTTCTACACGACGGTGTTCGGCTGGACCGTGCGCCCCTCGGAGCACTACACGCAGTGGGGCGTGGGCGGCGCGGACTTCGGCGGCATGGTCACGATGGACGACAAGTTCCCGCCCGAGGTGCCCCCGCACTGGCTGCCGTACTTCGCGGTCGCCGACGTGGACGCCGGCGCGGCGACGGCGGAGCGGGCGGGCGGCACGGCGCTGATGGAACCGACCTCGCTGCCGGACGGCCCGCGGATCGCGGTGCTGCGCGATCCGCAGGGCGCCGTGTTCGGGGTGTACCGGGCCGGTGACGAGGGCTAGTCGGCCACGGGCGGTGCCCGCCCCGGACCCTCCTCCGCGCCGGGAGGCCCCGCCGAGGACCGCGCCGGTGGTCCGCCGGCGGTCAGACCCGCAGCGCCTGCATGTGTCCTTCCAGGCGGCTCAGCAGGTCCCCGAGCAGCCCCGCCAGCTCGCCCTGCCGGTCGGCGTCGAGGGCGGACAGGACGGCGGTCTCGTAGGCGAGCTGCTCGGGCATGATGCCGTCGACCAGGTCACGGCCGGCGTCGGTGAGGCGCACATGGGCGACGCGGCGGTCGCGGGTGTCGCCCCGGCGCTCCACGAGGCCGCGTTCGGTCAGTTGCTTGAGGCGCTTGGTGACGGCGGCGCCCGACGAGAAGGTCTCGCGGGCCAGGTCGCCCGGCGTCAGCTCGTGACCGGTGCGGCGCAGCGCGCCGAGCAGGTCGAACTCGGGACGGCTCAGACCCGCCCGGCGCAGGGGGGCGTCCTCGGCCTGCTGGAGCAGGGCAGCGCAGCGGTTGACGCGCCCGATGATCTCCATGGGGGCGGTGTCGAGGTCCGGGCGGACGGACCGCCACTGCCGTACGACCGCGGCGACGGTGTCGCCGCCGGCCGGTTCCCCGGTTCCCCCGTGGCGGGCGGCGGCGGACCGTTCCCGTGCCGGGCCGTCCTCGCCGGCAAGCCGTCCCCGTGCTGCGCCGTCCCCGTCGGCAGGCCGTCCCTGCGTCGCCGTCATGGCCGTACGCCCTCCGCTCTCGTGCTGGTGTCCCGGGCCGGGAGGAGTCCCTGGCGCCGTACCGTAGCGGCGAGCGTACGGTGTCCGGACTGTTCGGCCGCGACGACCCTCTCCTGGGGCAGCGCCCGCTGCCACCATTCGCCGGAGGCCGCGTCGGCGGTGGCGCGCAGGTCGACCAGGGCGGCGGCCAGAGCACGGCGGGCGGACTCCAGGACGCCGGGGGCGGGACTCGGCTCGGCCAGCAGGCGGGCGGCCCGTTCGCGGGCGCGTTCGGCGGCCGTCAGGGCGTGTCCGAGGCGGTCGCCGGCGCGGCGGTTGGTGACGACGACCGCGGCGGCGAAGCCGACCAGGGCGCCGACGACGGTGTCCACGACCCGCTCGGTGATCAGCGTGCCCGCGTCCTGGTAGTGGGCGAACTCGCTGATGAGCAGGGCCATGGGGGTCACGCAGACGCTGCCGAGCCAGTAGTTGCGGCCGATCAGCGCCTCCGCGCCGAAGTTGAGCGCGACGCAGACGAGGACCAGGGCGGCCTGGTGGAGGTGGGCGAGCGGGACGAGCACGGCGAAGGCGAGGACCCCGACGAGGTTGCCGACGACGCGCTGGACGCCGCGGCTCCAGGTGAGAGTGAGGTTCGCCTGGTAGAGGGAGGCGGCGGTGACCAGGGCCCAGTAAGGGCGGCCGATACCGAGGGCGAGGGAGGCGTATCCGGCGAGGGCGCAGCCGAGGGCGGTGCGGACGGCGAGCGGGGTGAGCGGCCGGAGGCGGCTCCACAGCGGGGGCCGTCCGGCGGCCCGCTCGGCGTCGACGCCGAGCAGTTCGTCGTCTTCGCCGAGGCCGCCGCGCGCGGGGCCGCCGGGGCCGTCGTGCCCGGGGCGGCCGTCGGGGGACGCGAGGTCGTCGGGGCGCGGGACGCGGCCGGTGCCGCGCAGTGCGCGGGCCCAGGTGCGCAGGCGCTCCGGGTCGGTGTCGGCGGGGGCCGCGAGGGCCACCTCGGCGCCGATCACGAGCCTCTCCAGGGCGCGGTTCGTCTCCCCCTCGCGGGCCGACAGCAGGGTCTGCCAGGCGGCCTGGACGGCGGCCGCCGCGGCGGCGCGGGCGCGGGAGTGTCCGTCGCCGGTGCCGCGGGTGGCGGCGTACGCGGCGGCCGCGTCGAGGGCCTGGGCGGTGGCCCGGCGCTCGGGGCCGTGCGGGCGCAGCAGCCCGGGGGCCATGCCGATGAGCCAGGACCAGGCGCCCGCGGCGAGGGCCAGCCCCAGGTGGCCGGGGATCTGTCCCAGGGTCTGGGAGGCGAACAGCGACGCGGAGGTGATGAAGGTGAGCACGACGTTGCCGGGCGGGCCGAGGCGGGTGACGTCGCAGAGCACCTTCTGCGCGGCGGCAAGCAGGGCGCCGACGGTGACGAGGACGACGGCGTCCGTGGTGAGCGCGGCAGCGAGCAGGGCGACGGCCAGTCCGCCGGTCATGCCCAGCACGACCCAGGCGAGGACACGGGCGCGGACGGCGTACGGGCGGTTGTGGGCGTACAGCGCGCACAGGGATCCGGCCATCGTGTACATCGCCAGGTCGAGGCGGCCCAGCGCCAGCAGGATCAGGTTCGGCGGGGCGACCGCGGCGACCACGCTGAGAGCGGGCTTGAACCAGATGTCGGAGGGCCGGCCGAGGCGCAGCACACCGGCGAGCGGGAGTCGGGTCGCACTTCTCATGTCCACTAATTTAGCATGTGTTTTACTCGTAAAACATCAACCGTGACGCCCGTCACCCGGCGGCGTGCTCCGCCGAACGCTCCCCGCGTACCCCCTTGCGCTCGCGTGCGCACCGCGTGTCCTGGGCATCGCATCCCTCGACCGACCGTCGAGCGGGGAGGTGCGCGTGCACGGACCGGCTTCGCCCGGCTGGCTGCTGGTCGCGCTGTGTGCGGCGACCGGCGCCTACTGCCTGCTGCGGATGCGCAGCAGGGACGACGAGCAGCGCCGGGCCGCGGGCGGCGAGGCGCTCATGGGCTTCGGCATGGCGGTGATGGCGGTGCCCGCGGCGGTGTTCACCCCGCCGGAGTGGGCGTGGGGGGCGTACACGGCGGTCTTCGGCGCGGCCGCGCTGCACGCCCTGTGGGCGGCCCGCGGCGGTGTCCACCATCTGCACCACCTGGTGGGCGCCTCGGCCATGGTCTACATGGCGGTCGTGATGGCCGCCGCCCCCGCGGCCTCCACCGGCGCCGGCGGGCACGTCCACGGCGGCGCCGGGAACCCGCTGCTGACGGGCGTGCTGCTGCTGTACTTCACCGGGTACGTCCTCGTCTCCGGGGTGCGGCTGCTGCCCGCGGGGGCGGCGGCCGGAGGGACCCTCGCCTGGAGCGACCGGCCCGAACTGGCGCGGGCCTGCCGGCTGTCGATGGGGATCGGGATGCTCGCCATGCTGCTGACCATGTGAGGGGCCGGCCCGTCCGGCGGACTCACGGGGCGGACGTCGCCGGCCCGACGGACCGTGCCGGGTCCGGGCCGGGTCGGGCTGGGTCGGGCCGGGTCGGGCCGGGTCGGGCGGTGGTGGCCTGCGTCACTTGACGTGACAAGCCGTACCCCTGAGCGGTGCGCCGCTCATAGGGTGCTGTCCATGGTGGTCCCCGCGGTCCTGCTGCTGCTCGGCGTTCTGACCGCTGTCGTCGCTCCCCGGCCGCTCACCCGGGCCGACTGGCCGGACCGGGAACCGGTCGTCGCGCTGTGGATGTGGCAGTGCGTGGTGGCGGCGGTGCTGCTGTGCTGCGCGCTGTCGATGACGCTCAGCGCGGCGGCGGCGTGGCAGGCGGTGCGCGGGCACGTCTTCGCGCCGGCCCCGCGCGCGGTCGTCGAGGCGTACGCCCTGGGCCCGTCGGGCCCCTGGGCGGCGGCGACCGCGGTGGCCCTGGCGAGCGCCGGGCTGTGGAGCGGCGCGATGCTGGCGCGGGAAGTCGCGCGGGCGGGCTCCCGGCGCCGGCGCCGACGGGCCGAACTGCACGCGCGGGCACCGCTGTTGCCGGGCGAGGAGCCCGCGGCGGGACGGCTCGTGGTCCTGGAGGGCGAACGGCCCGACGCCTGGTGGCTGCCGGGAGGGGCGCCCCGGCTGGTGGTCACCACCGCCGCGCTGCGCCGCCTGAAGGGCCGTCAGCTCGACGCGGTCCTCGCGCACGAGCAGGGGCACGCCAGGGCCCGGCACGACTGGCTGCTGCACTGCTCCTCCGCGCTGGCCGACGGGTTTCCGCAGGTGCCGGTGTTCGCCGCGTTCCGGGACGAGATGCACCGGCTGGTCGAACTCGCCGCCGACGACACGGCCTCCCGGCGCTTCGGCCGGCTGACGACCGCGCTGGCGCTGGTGGAACTCAACGAGGACCGGGGCGTGTTCGGCCCCTCCCCCGCTCCGCGGGCGCACGTGCCGCAGCGCGTGCACCGCCTGCTCACGCCCCCGGACCGGCTCACCGCGGCCCGTCGGCTGCGGCTGACGGCGGCCGCCTCGCTGGTCCCCGTGATCCCGGTGCTGGTGACACTGGTGCCGGCGCTCCGGGCGCTCGGCTGACCCGGCGCGGGGCCACGGGCCGCCTTCCGGGTTGGCTTCGAACGCCGCTGTTCGGCAAGGATCACCTCATGCACGACCCGTACGCCGACTCCCCGCCCGCCCCGTCGCGCTTCCGCACCGCCGTCCGCGCCGGCCTCGCCCTGGGGCTGTGCTCCCTGCTGCTCCTGGTCCCGGTGTGGGCCGAGTGGCACCCCCTGCTCTCCGCCGACCGCGACATCTCGCGCACGACACACCGCTGGGCCGTCACCGAGCACGGCCTCACCCGGGTCTGCCGCGTCCTCAGCGACTGGGTCTGGGACCCGATGACGATGCGGCTGCTGTGCGCGGCCGTCGCGGCCTGGCTGGTGTGGCGGCGCTCGGCGTGGTGGACGGCGGCGTGGCTGGTCACGGTGTCGGCCGTGGGCACCGTCCTCCAGCAGGGCCTCAAGGCGGCGGTCGGCCGCGAACGCCCCCGCTGGCCCGACCCGGTCGACTCCGCCCACTACGCGGCCTTCCCCTCCGGACACGCCCTCACGGCCACGGTCGTCCTCGGCCTCCTGCTGTGGCTGCTGTACCGCCACGGCGTCCGCCCCGCCGTGTGGCGTACGGCGGTGGCGGTGGCCGTCGTCTCGGTGGCGGGCGTGGGACTGACCCGCGTGTGGCTCGGGGTCCACTGGCCCTCGGACGTCCTCGGCGGCTGGCTCCTGGGCATGACGCTGGTGGCACTGGCGATCGCCGCCCACCTGCGCTGGCGGCCGTGAACTCCTACCGGGCCGGCGGTCCCTGCGTGTGCCGCGACGCCGGGCTCCCGCTTTCGGGGAACGTCGACGCGGGGCGTCCGTAGGATCCGTGCCATGACCTCCGCCGTGCTGTTCGACTTCTCCGGGACCCTCTTCCGCATCGAGTCCGCGGAGTCGTGGCTGCGGGCCGTGCTCGACGCGGCGGGTGCCGAACTGACCGGGACGCACCTGGCCGCCGCCGCGCGGGCGCTCGAAGCGGCCGGTGCGCTGCCGGGTGGCGCGCCGCCCGGCCGGGTGCCCGAGGAACTGGCCGGGCTGTGGCGGGTGCGGGACGCGAGCGCCGAGGCGCACCGGGCCGCGTACACCGGGCTCTCCCGTCAGGTCCCGCTGCCCGATCCGACGCTCCACGACGCGCTGTACGACCGGCACATGACGCCGGCCGCCTGGGCGCCGTACCCCGATGCCCTGCCCGTACTGGGCGCGTTGCGCGAGCGCGGGATCCGGGTGGGCGTGGTGAGCAACATCGGCTGGGACCTCAGGCCGGTGTTCCGCGAGCACGGCCTCGATCCGTTCGTGGACACGTACGTGCTGTCGTACGAGCACGGCGTGCAGAAGCCGCACCCGCGGCTGTTCGCGACGGCGTGCGAGGCGCTCGGTGCCGATCCGCGGACGACGCTGATGGTGGGAGACGACCGGCGCGCGGACGGCGGGGCGGCGGCGCTCGGCTGCGCGGTGCACTTCGTGGACCACCTGCCGGCGGCGGAACGGCCGGACGGGCTGCGGCCGGTGCTGGATCTGGTCGGCTGAGACGCGTGGACCCGCGTCCGCCGTGGGCCCGGGGCCCGGTGGCCGCGGGCCCCTCGGCGGGGAGCACGCCGACTCTGGACGATCCCCCGTGTCGCCCAGAGAAGGCGGCCGCCCGGCCCGGCTCACGCACGGAACCGGCGGGGATGCGCTGAGTATAGTTGGCTGTCGGCCAGTCAACGCAGGAGTTACAGCATGTCCCCGCGCAGCGCCTCGGTCAATGAAGAATTGCGGCGGCGTTCCCGGGAGCGACTGCTGCACGCCGCCGTCGAGTTGGTGAGCGAGCGCGGGTACGAGGCGACGACGCTCGGCGACATAGCGGACCGGGCGGGTTCGGCGCGCGGACTGGTGTCGTACTACTTCCCCGGCAAGCGCCGGCTGGTGCAGTCGGCGGTGCACCGGCTGATGCACCGCACGCTGGAGGAGGCACTGGAGCGGGAGCCGCGCGCGGAGGACGGCCGGGAGCGCATGGCGCGGGCCATCGACGCCGTCCTGGGCCTGGCGCGGGACCGGACGGTGCTGATGCGCCAGCACATGGCGGGGCTGCTCCAGGCGGAGGGCTTCGTCCCGTGCACGGAGCAGCGGCGGCTCGCGGAGCTGCTGCGGGACACCGTGGCACGGCACGGATCGCGGGACGTCGACGCCGACTACCCCGTGCTGCGCGCCCTGCTGATGGGCTCCGTCTACGCGATGGTGCTGCCCGCCGCGGGGGTACCGCTCGCCCGGGTGCGGGCCGAGCTGTTCGCCCGTTACCGGCTCGGCTGGGAGCAGGGGTTCCCGCCGGACGCCGGGGCGCCCGGCGGGAACGGTGACGTCGACCTGTCCCGCTTCTTCGCGACGGGACGGCCCGCCGGCGATCAGCCGAAGTAGTCCGGCTGCGTCTGCACGTTGAGCTCGGGCAGGCGGACCCGCTGGGCCGGATCCGTGCGCCGGTCGTCGATCCGCAGCACGTCGAGGCCCTTGGCGATGTCGTTCGAGTAGATGTAGCCGTTGTAGTAGTACGCCGACCAGGAGCCGGCGGTGGTCAGCCGCTCGGTGTCCACCGGGCCGCGCTCGAAGTAGGCGATCTCCTTCGGGTGGGCGGAGTCGGTGAAGTCCCAGACGGAGACGCCGCCCTGGTACCAGGCCTGGACCATGAGGTCCCTGCCCTTGACCGGGATCAGTGAGCCGTTGTGCGCCACGCAGACCTCGGTGGCCGCCTGGGGCCGGTCGATCTTGAAGTAGCTGCGGAGGACGAGCTTGCGGTGGTCGCCCTTGCCGACGATGTCGTAGATGCCGTCGGCGCCCTTCTCCGGGCCGATCTCCGGGGTGCAGGTGGCCGCGCCGCCGCCGCCCAGTTCGTCGGTGAAGACGACCTTGTCCGCCGTCTGGTTGAAGGTCGCCGAGTGCCAGAACGCGAAGTTCACGTTGTCCTGGACCTGGTCGATGACCTTCGGGTTCTCCGGGTCCTCGATGGAGAACAGGATGCCGTCGCCCATGCAGGCGCCGGCCGCGAGGTCCTTCTCCGGGAGCACCGTGATGTCGTGGCAGCCGGTCGTCTTGGAGACGCCCGGGTTGGTGGGCCCGCCCGGGTTGCCGCCGCCGTCCGGTCCCGCACCGGGGAAGAGGACGGGGAAGTTCACGACCGCGGCCTGCTCCGGCGCCTTGCGCGGCACCTTGATGATCGAGATGCCGTCGTGCGGGGGCTGGCAGTCGGGGTAGGCGGCGTTGGGCGAGTACGAGGAGACGTACACGTAGACGTTCTTGCGCTCAGGCACCAGGGTGTGGGTGTGCGAGCCGCAGGCGGTCTCGACGGCGGCGACGTACCGCGGGTTCCGCTTGTCGCTGATGTCGAAGATCTTCATGCCCTCCCAGGAGGACTTCTCGGTCACGGGCTGCGTGGTGCTGTTGCAACTGCTGTCGCTGCGCGAGGAGTCGGTGGACAGGAAGAGCAGGTTGCCGGAGACGGAGATGTCGTTCTGCGAGCCCGGGCAGAGCACCTGGGCGACGGTCTTCGGGGACTTCGGGTCACTGATGTCGAAGACGCGGAAGCCGTCGAAGTTGCCGGCGAAGGCGTACCTGCCCTGGAAGGCGATGTCCGAGTTGAGGCTGCTGAGCGCGTCCTTGGGCACGTTGGCGAGGTGCTCGATGTTGGCGGAGTGGACGATCTCGTCCTGTCCCGGCACCTCTCCCGCGGCTATCGCCTCGGCCACCTCGGTCCGTACGTCCTGGGACACCTCGGGCTCCGCGGCCGGGCCGTCCCCCGGGTCGGGGGTCGCGGCCGCCGGGATGGCCGTGAGCAGTGCGGCCAGGATGCCGGCACAGGCCGCGACCACCGCCGACCGTCTGCGCCGCCTTCGGGGATCGTGTAACAGGGTCACTGCTTCCTCCCTTGCTGCCGTTCACGGGGAACGGTTCACGGTCCTCCGAAGTATCGTCTTCATCATGCACATATCAAGAGTTGGCAACACACTCGTCACGAAGGTCCGCGGCCGGCCGGGACAGGATTCGTGCTAGGACGGTCACGCATGCCCCTGCCCGCTCCCGACAGGGTGTCAGACCCGCCACGACAGGAGGTCGTTGTGCTCTTCCGCCGCGCGTCCCTCACCCGTGCCTCGCTGCCGGCGCTCGTCCTCGCGGGCTGTCTCGTCCTCGCGGGCTGCGACTCCGGGACGGACGGCACGCCCGAGGGGGCGGGCGGACCCTCGGTGCTCGTGCCGGGGAAGCCGGGCGAGGAGAACCGGACGCTGTCCGCCGAGGACGCCGCGGAGCAGCGCGCCGAGGACGACACCCCGAACTCGGCGGACGTCTCCTTCGCCCGCATGATGATCGAGCACCACGGCCAGGCCCTGGAGATGACCGCCCTCGCACCGAAGCAGGCGAACTCGGCGCAGGTCAAGGCGCTGGCCTCGCGCATCGCCGCCACCCAGGGGCCGGAGATCGAGGCCCTGCGGAGCTGGCTGTCGGCCCACGGGGAGGACGACGGGAGCACGGCGGACGGCGCGAGCCCGGGGAGCACGGCGGGGAACGGAAGCGCGGCGGACGGCGGGCACGATCACACCGCGATGCCCGGGATGGCCACGGAGGCGCAGATGGGGAAGCTGCGGGCGGCCCGCGGCAAGGCCTTCGACGAGCTCTTCCTCACCCTGATGATCACCCATCACGAGGGCGCGCTCACCATGGCCGCGGACGTCAAGGCGCAGGGGAACAACATCCGCGTCGAGGAGATGGCGGACGACGTGGTGGCGGAGCAGACGACGGAGATCACGCGGATGAGGGCGATGCTGTGACCCGCCGGCCCGCCGTCCCCCGCCGGGCCGGCGGGGGGGCGGGGGGGGACGGCCGGCCGACGGGGGACGGCACCGGCCGGGCCCGCATGCCTTCGCCGCAGAAGCGTGCAGTTTGTGGCACGCGGGCCGTGCCGGCGTGGGCCGGGGAGCGTGGCTCGGGGGGCCGGGGCTCGGGGGCCGGGGGCCGTGGCGCGTGGCTCGGGGGCCGGGGGCCGTGGCCCATGAGGTCCGTGGTCCATGAGGCCCGTGGCTCGTGGCTCGTGGGCCATGGCGCGTGCCGTGCCGGGGCCCGTGGGCCATGGCGCGTAGCGCGTAGCCCGGGGGCCTGTGGCCCGTGAGCCCCCGTGCCGCCGTAGCCCCGGCGCGTGCCGTGGCCCGGGGGCCCGTGAGCCGTGGGCCGTGGGCCGTGGCGCATAGCCCGGGGACCGGTGGCCCGTGGCGCGCAGTCCGGGGGCCTGTGCCCCGTGGCGCGTGGCCCGTGGGCCCGTGCCGCACGCCGCACGCCGCACGCCGCACGCCGCGAAGAAACGACCCGCCCAGCCCGCACGCCGCGTAACCGCGCGATCACCCCCCTCGCAGGCCGACACGCGCGTGTCCTCGGCGTCCGGTACCTGTCTGCGCGGCGGGAGCGGTGCCATGCTGGAAGCGTCAGCGCTCTCCTGCGCCTGCCGGGGGTAAGGAGTTCGGCCGTGCTCCGTGTCGCCGTCGTCGGCTCCGGGCCGAGTGGGGTCTACACCGCCCAGAGCCTGGTCCAGCAGGACCCCGAGGTGCTCGTGGACGTCCTGGACCGGCTGCCGTGCCCGTACGGGCTGGTGCGGTACGGCGTCGCCCCGGACCACGAGAAGATCAAATCGCTCCAGCAGAACCTGCGCACGGTGCTGGAGCACGAGCGGGTGCGCTTCCTCGGCGGGGTGCGGGTCGGGGCGGGCGGGGTGCCCGTCGAGCGGCTGCGGGAGGTGTACCACGCGGTCGTGTACTGCGTCGGCGCCGCGGCGGACCGACGGCTGGGGATCCCCGGGGAGGACCTGGCCGGCAGTTGGTCGGCGACCGACTTCGTGGCCTGGTACAGCGCCCACCCGGACGCCGTCGTCGACGGCTGCCTGTCGGGTGCCCGCTCGGCCGTGGTGATCGGCGTGGGGAACGTCGCGGTGGACGTCACGCGGATCCTGGCCCGGGGCGCGGCGGAGCTGACCGCCACCGACATGCCGCAGGCGGCGCTGGCGGCCCTGGCCGCGAGCGAGGTGACCGAGATCCACATGGTCGGGCGGCGCGGCCCCTCGCAGGCGCGGTTCACCACCAAGGAGTTGCGGGAGCTGGGCGGTCTGCCGGACACCGATGTGATGGTCGACGAGGCGGAGCTGGCGCTGGACCCCGCGTACCGCGACCCGTCCGCCCTGCCGGCGGCGCAGCGCCGCAACATCGAGGTGCTGCGCGGCTGGGCGGCCGCGCCGCCACGGGGCCTGCGGCGCCGGATCCGGCTGCGCTTCTTCCTGCGGCCCGTCGAACTCCTCGCGGCCGGCGGCCGGGTGCGCGCGGTGCGCTGCGAACGCACCGCTCCCGACGGGCTCGGCGGGGTGACGGGAACCGGCGTGCACGAGGACGTCGACGCACAGTTGGTGCTGCGGTCGGTGGGCTACCGCGGAGTACCGCTGGAGGGGCTGCCGTTCGACGCGGAGCGGGGTACGGTGCCGCATCTCGCCGGACGGGTGCTGCGCGACGGCGCCGTGGCGCCGGGCGAGTACGTGGCCGGCTGGATCAAGCGGGGCCCGACGGGTGTCATCGGCACCAACCGGCCGTGCGCGAAGGAGACGGTGACGTCCCTGGTGGAGGACGCCCCCGTCCTGCTGCGGCGGGAACTCGGGGAGCCGCTCGCCCTGTTGCGGGCCGCCGGGGCGGAGCCGGTCGAGTGGGCGGGATGGCTGGCCATCGAGCGCGCCGAGGCGGAGCTGGGGGCCTCCCTGGGGCGGGGCGTGGTGAAGCTGCCGGACTGGGCGGCCCTGCGGGCGGCGGCGGGCACGGCCGGGTCCGGCGGGCAGGACACACACCGGCAACACCGGTGAAATCAACAAACTGTTTAAGGCTCGTACGGTCTCGTGCTGTCCGGATGTCGCCACCCCCTCAAGCCCGCCCTCCCTCGCCGCCTTGGAGTGCCCATGCCCACGCCCCCACCCGTCCACCCCGTCGACGAAGTGCCCCCCGCACGGCAGTTGGCCGCCTTCGGCCTGCAGCACGTGCTCGCGATGTACGCCGGCGCGGTGGCCGTACCGCTGATCGTGGGCGGGGCGATGAAGCTGTCGCCCGCCGACCTGGCGTACCTGATCACCGCGGACCTGCTGATCTGCGGCATCGCCACGCTCATCCAGTGCGTGGGGTTCTGGCGCTTCGGCGTACGGCTGCCGATCATGCAGGGCTGTACGTTCGCGGCCGTGTCGCCGATGGTGCTGATCGGGACGACGGGCGGCGGACTGCCCGCGATCTACGGCTCGGTGATCGTCGCGGGACTCGCGATCGTGCTGCTGGCACCGGTGTTCGGCCGGCTCCTCCGGTTCTTCCCACCGCTCGTCACCGGCACGGTGATCCTGGTCATCGGCATCTCGCTGCTGCCGGTCGCGGGCAACTGGGTGGCGGGCGGCGCCGGTGCGGAGGACTTCGGGGAGCCGAGGAACATCGCGCTCGCCGCGTTCGTGCTGGCGGTGGTGCTCGGGGTGCAGCGGTTCGCGCCCGCCTTCCTCAGCCGGGTGGCGGTGCTGATCGGCATAGCGGTGGGCCTCGCGGTCGCCGTCCCCTTCGGCTTCACGGACTTCGGCGGGGTCTCGGACGCCGACTGGGTCGGGATCAGCACGCCGTTCCACTTCGGGGCGCCCGTCTTCGAGGCGTCGGCGATCATCTCGATGCTGGTGGTGGCCCTGGTGACGATGACCGAGACGACGGGTGACCTGATCGCGGTCGGCGAGATGACGGGCCGCAAGGTGGAGCCGCGCTCCCTCGCGGACGGTCTGCGCGCCGACGGTCTGTCGACCGTCCTCGGCGGTGTCTTCAACACCTTCCCGTACACGGCGTACGCGCAGAACGTGGGTCTGGTCGGCATGACCCGGGTGCGCAGCCGCTGGGTGGTCGCCGCGGCCGGCGGCATCCTCGTCCTGCTCGGTCTGCTGCCGAAGCTGGGCGCGGTGGTCGCGGCGATCCCGGCGCCCGTCCTGGGCGGCGCGGGCCTGGTCATGTTCGGCACGGTCACGGCGAGCGGGCTGCGCACCCTGGCCGAGGTCGACTTCAAGGGCAACCACAACCTGACGGTGGTGGCCGTGTCGGTGGCGATGGGCGTGCTGCCGGTCGGCGTCCCGACGCTCTACGAGAAGTTCCCCGACTGGTTCCAGACGGTGATGAACAGCGGGATCAGCGCGGGCTGCGTGACCGCGATCGTCCTGAACCTGCTCTTCAACCACCTCCCCGGCAAGAGCGGTCCGCCGGCCGCCGAGGCGGACGCGTCGACGACTGGGTCGACAGCTGGGTCGACGACTGCGTCGACGGCTGTGTCGACGGCTGCGCGGGCGGACGGCGGCGCCGACGCGGGCGTCGGGAAGTCCCGGGAGGAGGTCGCCTAGGCCGTCCGCCCGGAGCAGTCGCGGGAGAGCCCGTCGCCGTCGGCGGCGGGCTCTTGCCCGGCCTGCCGGCCTGCCGGCCTGCCGGCCTGCCGGGCTGCCGGGCTGCCGGGCTGCCTCAGCCGGGCGCGGCCGGTCGGACGGGCGTCCGCCCGTGGACCGCTTCCGTCAGCTCCCGCCGGTAGGCGGTGTACGCGGCGCGCAGAGCGGCGCCCGGCCAGTCGGCGGGCAGGAGTTCGGGCGGCAGGACGGGGTCGGCGAGCAGGTGCCGTACGGCGGCCGCGTGGGCGGTGAAGCGGTCGGCGGGCCGTTCGGCCCGCGCGATGTGCGCGAGCAGGGCCCGGGCCGTGCCTTCTGCGCCACCCGGCTCGGCGGCGACCGGGGGTACGCCTTCGGCACCCTCCCCGACGGCGCCGACCTCGACGGCATCCTGGAGCGGGCACCGACGGGCGGGCTCTGACGAGCGGACGCTGTGACGGACGGGCTCTGACCAGGCCATCTGCCCTGGGACACGCACCAGGGCCGTGCCGCACGACCGTGCCCCTCGAGGCGGGACCTCCTCATCGAAGCGGCGCCCCGTACCCTCCGGCGGGCGGCGCCCCGGGGGCCATCACCGCCGACGTGACCTGCGGCGACGCCGCTTCCGGAGGTGACTGTCAGTGGCGGGGTGCAGACTGGCCGTTGGCTGGGACAGCGCCGTCCCGTCCAGCACAGCGGAGGTGACCGGCATGACCGAGGTACTGCTCGCCGTGGGCACGCGCAAGGGCCTGTTCATCGGGCGCAGACGCACGGGCACATGGGAGTTCGACGCATCCCCCTGTTTCAACGCGCAGGCGATCTACTCGGTGGCCATCGACACCCGCGGTGACCGGCCGCGGCTGCTCGCCGGTGGTGACAGCGCCCACTGGGGCCCGTCGGTGTTCCACTCCGACGACCTCGGCCGGACCTGGACCGAACCGGCACGGCCGGCCGTGAAGTTCCCGCCGGACACCGAGGCCTCGCTGGAGCGGGTCTGGCAGCTGCACCCGGCGGCCGCCGAGCCGGACGTGGTGTACGCGGGCACGGAACCGGCCGCGCTGTACCGCTCCGAGGACCGCGGGGAGAGCTTCGAGCTGGTCCGCCCTCTGTGGGAGCACCCGACGCGGTCCCGGTGGGTGCCGGGCGGCGGCGGTGAGGGGCTGCACACGGTGCTCACCGACCGGCGCGACCCGAGGGCGGTCACGGTGGCGGTGTCGGCGGCGGGCGTGTTCCGCACCACCGACGGCGGCGCGAGCTGGACACCGTCCAACTCCGGTGTCTCCGCGGTGTTCCTGCCGGACCCGAACCCCGAGTTCGGGCAGTGCGTGCACAAGGTCGCGCGGGACGCGGCCACCCCCGACCGCCTGTACCTGCAGAACCACTGGGGCGTGTACCGCAGCGACGACGCCGGCGCGCACTGGACCGACATCGGCGAGGGACTGCCCTCCACCTTCGGATTCGCCGCCGCCGCACACCCCCGCCGGGGCGACACGGCGTACGTCTTCCCGATCAACGCCGACGCGGACCGGGTGCCCGCCGGCCACCGCTGCCGGGTCTTCCGCACGGCGGACGCGGGCAGGAGCTGGGAGCCGCTGTCGGCGGGACTTCCGCAGGAGGACCACTACGGCACCGTGCTGCGCGACGCGCTCTGCACGGACGACGCGGACCCGGCGGGCGTCTACTTCGGCAATCGCAACGGCGAGGTGTTCGCGTCGGCCGACGACGGGGACACCTGGCGGCAGTTGGCCTCCCACCTGCCCGACGTGCTGTGCGTGCGCGCCGCGGTGGTCGGGTGAGCCCTGCCGCCGCCGTAAGCCGTACGGCAGTAGGGTCCCTTCGACGAGGTCCGCGTCCTGATCGTCGGGCAGGCCCCCTACCCGACACCGGGACACACCGGTGGGAGCTACTTCTCCGTGTGCGCCGCCGAACCGTTGGAGTCCCCGAGCCCGGCCGAATAGATCAGAGGGTGGGTCTTCCGTCCCTGCATCCGAGCACGTGACAGGAAGCGTTCGCCAGGTGCTCGTCAGCCCTATCGGCTGTCTGCCCGGTGGCCGGACGCTTTGCCTGCCGGCCGGGGTGAGCCTCCGTGAGCACCACTCGCGCCTTCCCACGCGTCGTGATCTACGGTGTCATCAACCACGTACGACGGGGGAGGGGCCGTGGAGCAGGCAAGGACGGCGCTGGCCGAGCGGATCGCCGAGCGGAGAAGGGGAGTCGGTGACCCTCGGGCACTGGTCGGTGAGATGAGACGCTCGGTCCTGCTGGTGCCGACGGCCCATGGAGGGCTGTGGTCGGTGCGTTCGGGCGGTGTGCGGTGGATCTGCGGGTTCACCGACGAGGCCGCGCTGGCACGGTTCGCCCTGCGGCACGGGTCAGGTGGTCAGCCCATGGACTACGCGGCGCTGTTGGGCGCGCGTGTCGTGGACGAGGTCGTGCCGTCGCTGGACGAGCCCGCCGGTCTCGCCGTGGACATCGCCACGGAGGACGGGTCGATGTTCTTCCCGCCAGCCGTCGGCATCGTCCCGGACACGGTCGCCGTCGATGCCGGTCGGTCGGGCGAGGGGCGCGGGCATGGGTGGTGACGGTGCGGACCTGCATCTCGGCACGGAGGCCGTGGCCAAGTTCACGCAGGGCGTGGGCGCGACCATCGACCAGCTCGGTGAACTCGGTGGTGCCACCGGTTCGGTGATGGGAAAGGGCTTCTCGGAGCTGGCGATGACCGGGATGGAGGCCGGGCACCACGGCCTCTCGGTCGACTTCGAGGACTTCTGCGAGCGCTGGGAGTGGGGAGTGCGCGCCCTGGTGAGCGACGCCAGCGCGCTCGCGAACCGCCTCGGCCTGGCGGCGGGCACCCAGTGGGAGAACGACCAGTACGTCGCGGGCGCGCTGAAGGTGGGTGTCAACTCCGTGATGGGCGGCAATCCGCATGCCGGCGAGGAGGAGATCGCCCAGCAGGACTGGGGCGATGTGTTCACGCCGGACTTCCTCGACCCGGAGTGGAGCGCCGAGTCGTTCGACAAGGCCGATCAGGACATCACGCAGACCTGGAAGGACACCGGCCGCACGGTTCTCACCGAGGGCCAAGGCGGCCAGCGGTCGCAGATGGTCAACGACGCGCTGGGCATCTCCGACGACCAGTGGAGCCAGGCGCTGGACGAGACCTTCGGCCCGTCGCCGGAGGAGCGCGCCCAGCAGGCGCGGCAGCAGGGTGAGTCCGGGGAGAACTGACCGTGGGTATCGGCGACTTCATCAGTGACATCACGCCCGACTCGGTCGAGGACGTGGTCGAGGACGGCGTCGAGTGGGTCGGCAGCCGGGTCGAGGACGCCGGGAACTGGACGGCCGACCGTCTGGACGACGTCGGCTGGGAGTCGGGCGCGGACTGGGTGCGCGAGCAGTCACGTTCGGTCGCCAACCGGTTGGGCGCCGAGGTCGACGAGATGGATCTCGGGCAGACCGAGGACAAGACCGAACTGATCTACGGCAGCCCGGACGAGATCCGCTCCACCGCCGAGAAACTCCGCGGCTTCCGAAAGTCCCTCGACGATGCCGGCGACGGTCTCAGGGGCCTCGACTCGTCCGGGCTCAAGGGCGAGACGGCCGAGGCGCTGCGCACTGCGGTGAGCACCCAGCCGCCCAAGTGGTTCACCGGTGCCGACGCCTGTGAGAAGGCGGCCACAGCGCTGGAGGCGTTCGCCGGTACGGTCACCTGGGCGCAGGGGCAGGCGCAGACGGCGATCGACACGTGGAAGGAGGGGGTCAAGGCTTCTGAGAAGGCCGCCGACGCCCATCGCAGGAAGGTCGACGACTACCAGAGCGCGGTCGATCGTTCCTACGCCCAGCCCGCTGACAAGCGTGACCCGTCCGCGCTCCCGCCTTGCCCTGCCGACACGTTCGACGACCCCGGCAAGAAGCTGATGCAGGATGCGCAGGACATCCTCGCCGAGGCCCGCAAGCAGCGGAATGCGGCGGCGGAGACCGCGCGTTCCGCGATCCGGGCCGCCCGTGACCTGGCGCCGAAGAAGCCGTCCTACACCGAGCAGTTGGGCGACGGCATCCAGGAGCTGAAGATCATGGGTGACCATGTCGAGGGCGGCCTCATCAAGGGCACGGCCGGCATCCTGAACTTCGTCCGCTCGGTCGACCCCATGGACCCGTACAACATCACGCACCCGGCCGAGTACGCGATGTCCCTCAACAGTCTGGCCGCGGGGCTGGTGGTCGCCGCCAACGACCCGGTGGGCACCGGCAAGCAGATGATCAGCGACTTCATGAAGGACCCGGCCGAGGGCTTCGGCCGTCTACTGCCCGACGTCGCGCTGACCGTGGCCACCGGCGGAGGCGGCGCCGCGGTGAAGGGCGTGCGGATCGCCGAGGAGGCGGCCGACCTCGCACGGGCGCGCAGGCTGCTCGACGACGCCCCGGAGGGAACCCACAACCGTGTGGACGGGGAGCGCACCACCGACGGCTCCGACCCGGTGGACCTCGCAACGGGCCGGATGTTCCTGCCCCAGACCGATGTGGAGATCGCCGGTGTCCTGCCGCTGGTCTTCACCCGTCGTACCGAGTCCGGCCTCACGATCGGCCGCTTTCTGGGACCCTCCTGGTCGTCCACGGTCGACGAGCGGCTGGAGATCGATGCCGTCGGAGTCGTCCATGTCACCGCCGACGGCCTGCTGATCACCTATCCGCACCCAGTACCCGGCGACCCCACCCGGCCGGAGACGGGCGCCTCCCGCGCCCTCCTGGCCCGGGACGGGCACGGCGACTACACCGTCACCGACCCCGACACCGGCCTGACCCGCCACTTCACCGCCCCTCCCGGCAGCGAACCGGGTGGCGACGGAGCCGCCTGGCTGACCGGCATCACCGAACCCAACGGCCACACCATCACCGTCGACCGCACCGAGGACGGCCTGCCGCTGGCACTGATCCACTCGGCAGGCCACCAGGTGAAGCTGACCACCGCCGACGGCCGGGTCACCGGGCTCTTCCTGGCCGGTGCGGGAGAGGGAAGCGCGGATCTGCCCCTGATGGGCTACGGCCACGAGGACGGCAACCTCACCACCGTCACGAAGCCGTCGGGTGCCACCACCACCTTCCTCTACGACGACCGCTGCCGCGTCATCGCCTGGATCGACTCCAACGGAAGCCGCTACGACTACGTCTACGACGACCGCGACCGGGTCGTCGCCGAGGGCGGCGAGGCCGGCCACGTCCAGATCACCCTGACCTACACCGAACCGGATCCCGAGACCAGCCACCGCACCACCACCCTCACCACCGCCGAGGGGCACACGACCCGCCACCTGATCGGTGCGGGCTGCCGCGTCCTGGCCACCACCGACCCCCTCGGCCACACCACCCGATTCACCCACGACTCCCGCGGCAACCTGCTGACCCGCACGGACCCACTGGGCCGCACCACCGCGTACTCCTACGACGAGGAAAGCCGACTCGTCACGGTCACCCGCCCCGACGGCACCGAGCTCCGTGTCACACGCGGCCCGTCCGGCCTGCCCACGGAGCGTCACGACCCGGACGGCGCCCGATGGCTCCAGGAGTTCGACGAGCGGGGCAACCGCACGGCGCTCACCGATCCGGCCGGCCGCACCACCCGCCACGCCTACGACGAATCCGGTCTCCTGACGTCCGTCACCGATGCCCTGGGAGCCACCACCGTCGTGTGCTGCGATGCCGCCGGCCGCCCGGTTCAGGTGACCGACCCGGCCGGCGGCACCACCCGATTGGAACGCGACGCCCTCGGCCGTCTGGTCCGTATCTCCGATCCGGTGGGCGCCGTCACCCGCCTGGAGTGGCACGCCGACGGGCAGCTCGCCCGGCGCATGGGCCCCAACGGCGCCACCGAGTCGTGGACCTACGACGGCGAGGGCAACTGCCTCACCCATACCGACGCGGCGGGCGGGGTGTCCCGCTTCGAGTACACCCACTTCGACCTCCTCTCCGCCCGCACCCAGCCGGACGGCGCACGGTACGAGTTCGAGCACGACGCCGGCCTGCGGCTCACCCGGGTCACCGACCCGCAGGGACTCGCCTGGACGTACGGGTACGACCGGGTCGGCCGACTCGTCTCCGAGACCGACTTCGACGGCCGCACCCTCACCTACGGCCTCGACGCCGCCGGACAGCTCATCACCCGGACCGATCACCTCGGCGGCGTGGCCGCGTACACGTACGACGAGCTCGGCCGGTTGGTCCGCAAGGAGGTCGCGGGCCGGGTCACCGTCCACACCTACGACCGCGCCGGACGCCTTGTCCAGGCATCGAGTCCGGACAGCGAACTGGTGCGCCGCTACGACCGGTGCGGCCGCTTGAGGACCGAACTCGTCGACGGCCGCGCCCTGGACCACGCCTACGACGCCGCCAGCCGCCGGATCCGTCGCGCCACCCCCACGGGACTGGTCACGAACTACGCCTACGATGCCGCGGGCCGCCCCACCCGGGTGTCCTCCGGCGGCCACGACATCACCTTCACCCACGACGCGGCCGGACGCGAAGTGGAACGCGTCTTCGACGACATCGTCAGCCAGGCCTCCGCCTGGGACGAGACCGGCCGGCTGTCCGCCCAGCACCTCTCTGCCGGTTCCCGCACGCTCAACGAGCGTACGTACACCTACCGCGCCGACGGCCGTCTCACCGCGATGTCCGACCGGACGTCGGGGACGCGCACCTTCGACCTCGACCCGGTCGGCCGGGTCACCGCCGTCCACGCGCGCGGCTGGAGCGAGCGGTACGCCTACGACGCGAGCGGCAACCAGACCTCGGCCGCCTGGCCCGACTCGCACCCCGGCCACGAGGCCGCCGGCCCCCGCGCCTACACCGGCACCACCCTCACGCGTGCGGGTGACGTCCGCTTCGAGCACGACGCCCTCGGCCGCGTCACCCTGCGCCAGAAGACCCGGCTCTCCCGCAAACCGGACACCTGGCGCTACACGTGGGACGCCGAGGACCGCCTCACCTCCGTGGTCACCCCGGACGGCACCCGCTGGCGCTACCGCTACGATCCCCTGGGCCGGCGCACCGCCAAGCAGCGGCTGGCGCCGGACGGCGAGACCGTGGCGGAGGAGATCCGCTTCACCTGGGACGGCCTCACCCTCTGCGAACAGACCACCGTCTCCGGCGACCTGCCCCGTCCGGTGACGCTCACCTGGGAGCACCGCGGCCTGGTGCCCCTCGCGCAGACCGAACGCATCCTCACCCCGGACGCCCGCCAGGAGGAGATCGACCGGCGCTTCTTCGCCGTGGCCACCGACCTGATCGGCAGCCCCACCGAACTGGTCGACGAGTCCGGGCACGTGGCCTGGCACACCCGCACCACTCTGTGGGGAACCACTGCCTGGTCCCGCTCCAGCACGGCCTACACCCCGCTCCGTTTCCCCGGCCAGTACTACGACCCGGAGACCGGCCTCCACTACAACCTCTTCCGTCACTACGACCCGGAGACCGGCCGCTACACGTCCCCGGACCCGCTGGGGCTCTCACCGGCGCCGAATCCGGTCGCCTACGTGACCAACCCACACACCGTCTGCGACCCCTTCGGACTGTCGCCGTACCCGAACAGCGACGGCCCGACCATCGGCGAGTACACCTCCAAGGGCGAAGGGCAGGACCTCAAACGCTCTGCCATGGTGGGCGACGACCAGTGGAACTTCAACACCGGCCACGGGTACGACCGAGCCCACACCGGACCCGACGGAACCACGAACGATCTGCGCACCACCGACTTGAAGCCCGACCAGATCGAACAGGCGATCGTCTCCGACGTGTACGCGTACATCAAGGACGGCGGGGTCGTTCCCCGCCCCGGCCCCGGGTTCACCGGCCCACTCGACAGATCGGTGCAGATCGACGGGCACGACATCGGCTACCGGGTCATCCAGCGGCCCGATGGCGCCTACCAACTGTCCACCTACTGGCTCAACCCGTAGCGACCGGTTCCCGGTCCCGACACCGCACCGGCCGCCCGGGCGGCGCCGGGATCGACTGCTAAGGTCTGGGCGCCCGTACCGCCCGCGACCACCCCGGCCCTGCGGGACGCCGGAAGAAACCAGAAGAAGCCCCTCAGGAGAACCGACAGATGCCCGATCCGACCCACGCGGCCAGGAGCCTCAGCCAGGCGATCGACGGCGCCGACAGCCAGCAGGTCAACGAAGCGGCCCGTGACTACGTCGAGAAGCTCACGTTCGCGACGGCCGACGAGATCCTCGCCATGCTCCGGGACGTCCTCGCCGAGGACTGGATGGCCCTGCCGCCCTGGGCCCGGAATCTCGCCTACCGCCTGGCTTGCCTGCAACGTCCTGACGACCCACGACTGCTCCGGGAGGCGGCCGCGGACCTGCTGTGCTTCGGACCCGACTGGGACACGTTCGCCGAGGACCTCAAGAGACGTGCGGCAGAACTGGAGTAGGGCCTGGACCGACCAGCTCCAAGAACTCTCACTCACCCGGCTCGGGCACCGGACGGGCTGCAGAACCCGGCATCTCGCTGCCGGACACCCCACACCCCCGAGCCGACGACGATGACGGCATCCGGCTGCGCCTGGGCCCCGACACCCGCGGGTACCGCTACCTCAAGGAAGCAACGCGGGCCGTGCCTAGGGAAGTTGCCAGTCCACCGGCTGGGCACCCTGCCGCAGCAGCAGGTCGTTGGCCCGGCTGAACGGACGCGAACCGAAGAAACCCCGGTCCGCCGACATGGGGGACGGATGAGCCGACTCGATCGCCGGAAGATCCCCCAGCAGCGGGCGCAGATTGCGGGCGTCGCGGCCCCACAGGACGGACACCAGCGGCTTGCCGCGCGCGGCCAGTGCCCGGATCGCCTGCTCGGTGACCTCCTCCCAGCCCTTCCCGCGGTGCGCGCCCGGCTTGCGCGGGGCCGTGGTGAGCGCCCTGTTGAGCAGCAGCACCCCCTGCCGGGTCCAGGGCGTCAGATCGCCGTTCGACGGCCTGGGCACCCCGAGGTCGGAGTGCATCTCCCGGAAGATGTTCTCCAGGCTTCCCGGCAACGAACGCACCTCGGGCGAGACCGCGAAACTCAACCCGATGGCCATTCCCGGTGTGGGGTAGGGATCCTGGCCGACGATCAGGACGCGAACATCATCGAAAGGCTGTTGAAAGGCCCGCAGGACATTCGCTCCGGACGGCAGGTACGTCCGGCCGGCCGCTATCTCGGCCCGGAGGAAGTCCCCCATCGCAGCGATACGTTCGGCCGCAGGTTCAAGAGCCTTCGCCCAGCCTGCTTCAACAAGTTCATGCAAGGGTCGTGGTGCCACGGCGTCACCCTACTGGCAGGCACCGGGCTCCCGCACGATCGCAGACGCCCCCACGCGCGGACGCCGCAACCGGCGCTACTCTTGCTCCTCATCGAGGTCACCGAGCCGGCCCAGTAGATCGCCCAACCGGTCGCCGGGAAGGAGGGGAGCCTGTTGCATCCAGTGATCAAGCCACTCCGCCATGGCCATCACAAGCTGTCAGCCTCTCGTCGCCGGTCCCCGGATCTCGGAACTCACGCGCACGCGGTGGGCCTGTCGTTCTCGGTCGCGCCGGACGTGCGGCCGCTGCCCGGCAGCCTGATCAACATCTACCGGGAGCTGACCACCGACCTGGGCCTGCCCCAGCCGTCCGACGGCGATCTGACGCCCTGGACCCGGCAGGGGGTGCTGCTGCTCAACAGGGCGCTCACCACGGCCCCGCGCAAGCCGGGCGCGCACCGCGGGAAGGGCTGGGAGGAGGTCACCGAGCAGGCGATCCGGGCACTGGCCGCGCGCGGCAAGCCGCTGGTGTCCGTCCTGTGGGGCCGCGACGCCCGCAATCTGCGCCCGCTGCTCGGCGATCTGCCCGCGGTGGAGTCGGCTCATCCGTCCCCCATGTCGGCGGACCGGGGCTTCTTCGGCTCGCGCCCCTTCAGCCGCGCCAACGACCTGCTGATCCGTCAGGGGGGTCACCCCGTCGACTGGCGCCTGCCGTGACCGATCCCGCCGGCCCGCGCCCCTCCCCCGGCGTCCTCGCCGTGGACTCGGGCGGCTCCGGGCTGCGGGTCGCCCTCGGCACCGCCGGACACGGCGCGCCGGCGCGCCGCTCCTCCCGGGTGCCGGTGCGCACCTACGCGCGGGGCATCGACCCGGCACATCTGATGGAGCAGTTGACGCCCATGGTCCGGGCCCTGACGGCGGAGACCGGCGTCCGCCGTCCCGTCGCCGCGGCCGTCGGCGCCGCCGGGTTCGGCACCCTGGGCGAGGCACTGCGCGCCGAACTCCCGGCCGCGCTCGCCCGGGAGTTCGGCGTGCGCGGCATCGCCCTCGCCGCCGACGCCGTCACCGCCTACGCCGGCGCCCTCGGGTGCCGGCCCGGGGCCGTGGTCGCGGCCGGCACCGGCCTGATCGCCCTCGGCACGGACCTGACGGCGTGGCACCGGGCCGACGGCTGGGGCCACCTGCTGGGCGACTGCGGCGGCGGCGCCTGGATCGGGCGGGCGGGGCTGGAGGCGGCCCTGCGCGCCCACGACGGCCGGCCCGGCGGTTCCGTGCCGCTCCTCACCCGTGCCGAGGAGCGGTTCGGACCGATGCCCGGCCTGCCCGGCCTGCTCTACCCGCGCTCCGACCGGCCGGCCGTCCTCGCCTCGTTCGCGCCGCAGGTCGCCGCGTGCGCACCCGGCGACCCGGTCGCGGCCGGCATCCTGCGGGCGGCCGCCCGGCACATGGCCGACGCGGCCGCCGCCGTCTGCCCGACCGGCGGGGAGCCCCGAGTGGCCCTGACCGGCGGTCTGTTCCTGCTGGGCGACGCCCTGCTCGCCCCCGTGGAGGAGGAACTGGCACGGCGGCTGCCGCACGCGCGGCGGACAACGGCCGCCGGCGATCCGCTGGACGGCGCGATCCGGATCGCCGCCGACCTGGCGGCGGGCACGCTCACGCTGCCGGACGACGAGACCGTGCTGTACGTGGTGAACCGCACACCATGACACGAAAGGGGGATTACCCCCTCCGCGGGCAAGTCGCCCGGAAAACACGCTGATCACTTCTGATCCGTACGTAACTCATCAGACAAAAGCGGACGGATACCGCTCACCTGCACCCTCCCCGAACAGGGGAGCCCAGGAAGCCAGTAACATGCGGCGCCATGAGCTCCCCCACTGGGCCCGCGTCCGGCCTGCCTGTACGAATGCCGCGCCCCCGCCAGCCCGGGCGGCACCGCCGACCCGAGCCCCTGGCGGCTCCCGAGGGCGCGCCCGCGCTCGTCCTCGCCGTGCCGGGCACGCCGAGCGCCGCCACCCGCGGCCTCGCCGAGGAGATCGTGAGCATCGCCCGCTCGGAGCTTCCCGGCCTCGACGCGCGCATCGGGTACCTCGACGGGGACGACAGCGACTTCCCCAGCCTCCAGTCCGTGCTGGCGTACGCCGGTGAGGAGCGCACCGCCCGCTACGAGCAGGCCCTCGCCGCCGGGCTGGACGTCAAGGAGCCGGACGGCCCCGTCGCGGTCGTCGTGCCGCTGCTGGCCGGGCCGGACAGCGCACTGCTGCGCCAGGTCCGCCAGGCCGTCATGGACAGCCGGGTCGCCGCCGACCTGACCGACGCCCTCGGCCCGCACCCCCTCCTCGCCGAGGCGCTGCACGTGCGCCTGTCCGAGGCGGGCCTGGCCCGCGCGGACCGCGCGCGCCTGTTCACGGTGGCCACCGCCGCGGACGGCATCATCCTGGCCTCCGTGGGCGGCGACGAGGCCGTGCAGGCCGCCGGCATCACGGGCATGCTGCTCGCCGCGCGCCTCGCCGTGCCGGTGATGGCCGCGGCCCTCGACCAGGAGGGCTCGATCGCCTCCGTCGCCGAGCAGCTGCGCACGTCCGGCTCGCAGCAGCTTGCCCTGGCGCCGTACCTGATCGGTCCGGAGATCGACGCCTCGCTCATCGAGGAGGCGGCCAAGGAAGCGGGCTGCCCCGCCGCCGAGGCCCTCGGCCCCTACCCGGCCATCGGCAAGCTCGCCCTGGCCAAGTACACGACGGCCCTGGGCATCGCCCCCCAGCAACCGCAGGGAACGCCGGTCCGCTGACCGCCCGTTTCCGGCGGCCCCTGCGTCGCGCGTACGGGCCCACGGCACGTCCGTACGGGCCCACGGCACATCGCGGTTCGTCGCGGCACATCGCGGTTCGTCGCGGTTCGTGGTTCGTCGCGGTTCGTCGCAGCAGGTTGCAGGTCCTGGCAGATCGTGGCAGAGGGATCGCAGAACGCCGAAAGGGCCCGCTCCGGGTGCGGAGCGGGCCCTTCGTCGTGCGGGGCGGCCGGTGATGCGCTGTGTCCGACGCGCCCGACGTCCCCGGTGCGCCCGGTCGGGCGGGTGAGCGGGCGCCGGTCAGCCGAGCACCACGCAGGAGGCCGCCGCCACCTCGATCGAGCCGGCCCGGCGGGGCAGACCGGTGGCCGGGTCGAGGGCGAACCAGGTGACGTCGCCGGAGCGTTCGTTGGCGACGTAGAGGAATCCCGCGGAGACGGCGAGCGCGCGCGGCCAGTGGCCCCCGCACGGCACGGTGCCGACCAGGCGCAGCGCCTCCCCCTCGCCCTCCACGGCGAACACGGACAGCACGTCCTCGCCACGGGTGGCCGTCCACACGAACCGGCCGTCGGGCGAGACGGCGATGCCCGAGGGGTAGGCGTCCCCGGCGGGCGCGTCGGGCAGCACGGGGACCTCCACCAGCGGCTTCAGCGAACCCTCCGGGGCGTCCCAGCGGCAGGCGGTGACGCTCGGCGTGAGTTCGTTGACGACGTACGCGTACGAGCCGCCCGGATGGAAGGCCAGGTGACGCGGGCCGGAGCCGGGGCGCAGGGCGACCTCCCGGTGCAGCAGGGGGCTGCCGTCGCGCAGGTCGCACACCCGTACCGAGTCCGTCCCGAGGTCCACGCTGACCACCCAGCGCCCCGTCGGGTCCGGCTGGACCTGGTGGGCGTGCGGCCCCTGCTGGCGCTTCGTGTGCGGCCCGGATCCGCTGTGCCGCAGGACACCGGAGGCGGCCCGGGCCAGGGTGCCGTCCGCCCGGACCGGCACCGCGGTGACGCTCCCGGACCCGTAGTTGGCGGTCAGGACGTGGCCGTCGAAGACGCTGAGGTGCGTGGGGCCGTTGCCGTCGACCGGCACGGGCGCCCCCGCCGGCTCGGGGACGTCCCCGGTCACGCCGTACGCCACCACCGCGCCCTCGGCGGTCTCGCTCACCGCGTACAGCGTGCCGCCGGTCGGCGACAGGGCCAGGTACGAGGGGTCGGGGATGCCGTTCGCCCTGCTCAGGACGGTCAGCGCACCGCTGTCCGGATCCACGGCCGCCACCACGATCCCCGGCCCGCCGGCCGCGGTGAACGAACCGATGAACGCCCGCCCGGGCCGTCTGCCGACCTCCGCCACCGCTGTCCCCTCTCGTGTCGCCGCCGTCCCGGGGGCGACGGTAGCAGCCGACCTCACACGGTCTAGACCAAACGAGCCCGGGTCCGGACGGGTGTTTCCGCAGGCCCGCGGCGGGAGGCCCGATACGGGGCACGTCGAGGGCACCGACGGTCCGGGCGTGGCGCCGGACCCGGCCCGATCGTCCCGGCGTCGGCCCCGCGAGGGTCTTGAGGGTCTCCAGGGACTGGAGGGGCTGGAGGGCCTGGAGGGACGCGGGGCAGACGGGCCTCACGCCCCGACCAGCGGCTCCTCACGCCTGGCCCGCAGGGGGTGGGCCAGCTCCGCCAAGGCCCGCTCCAGACCGTCCAGGTGCGTGAGGGCGGATGCACCGCCGAGCGGCGGGCGGCGGTCGGCTGACCATGTCGGCGGGCGATCGGCGGGCGGCACCGGCGGGCGGTGGGCCAAGGCCATCGCCGAACGGTCGGCGTGCGGCACCGACGGACGGTCGGAGTACGGCACCGGCAGACCGTCGGCCAAGAGCACCGACGGACGGTCGGAGTACGGCACCGGCAGACCGTCGGCGTACGAGGTGGTCTGCGTGTGCGTGAGGTTCGGCTGCGGGCACTGCGCGCGGGCGGCCCGCTCCGGCCCGCCCACGGTCAGCGCCTCCACCGTGCCCTGCACACGCCGGCAGGCGGCGGCGAGGCGGGCGTCGTGGGAGGCCTCGGGGTCGGCGGCGACCGCGGCCAGGCCGCGGATCTCGCGGGCGCAGTCGTCGAGCAGGGCCAGGACCCGGCGGGCACGCCGCTTGCGGACGAGCACGGGGTTCAGCGGGTGGACGAGCGGGGCGACGGAGAGCCGTACCCGGCCGAGGAGCTGTTCGAGTTCGGCGACCCGTGCGGCGGGGTCGGCCTCCGGGTCGCCGGCGAGGCGTGCCGCGGCCTCCGCGGTGCAGGCGTGGACACAGCGCAGGGCACGCCGGATCCAGTCGTCGGTGACGGTGTGGGTGGTGACGGGCAGCACGAGCAGGACGGCCAGTACGGCACCGAGGGCGCCGACGCCGGTCTCCGCGACCCGCAGCGCCAGCAGGGCGGGGTCGAGGACGCCGAGGAGTCCGTAGAGCAGCTCGGCGAGCAGGGTCACCCAGAGCATCATCCAGGTGTAGGAGACGGCGGCGGTGTAGAAGATGCCGAAGACGCTGACGGCGGCCAGGGCGGCCGTGGGCACGCCGGCGCCGTTCACGGGGACGGCGACGAGCAGTCCGAGTCCGATGCCGAGGACCGTGCCGAGGACCCGGCGGAAGCCGCGCACCAGGGTCTCGCCGCGCGAGGTGGTGTTGACGAAGACCCACCAGGTGGCACCGACGGCCCAGTACCAGCGCTGGCCCGACACCAGCTGGCCCAGGACGAGGGCGAAGCCGGCGCCCGCCGTGGCCTGGGCCGCCTGACGGGTGGTGACGCGGACGAGTCCTCGGCCGCCCGGCGGCGCGGGAACGGGAGCGGGCGGCAGCCGGCGCTCGTAGCACCAGACCCCGAAGCGCACCGCCGCCGCGCTCAGCACGGACAGCACGACGGCCGCGCACAGCTCGGGCAGCCGGCCACCGGTCGCGTGCAGGAACTGGGCGACGAAGAACATCATGAACGCGAACACGCCGAGGCTGTGCCCGCGCGGCCCCCAGCGGCGCGCGTACACGCCCGCGCCGACGACGGCGAGGAAGGTGAGGTCGCGGGCCACCGGGTGGCCGTGCAGCAGGGCCGCGGCCGCCAGCACGGGCAGGCCGACGGCGGGCAGCAGCGCGGTGGTGACCGCCTGGCCGCGCACGGTGGCGTCGGTGACGGTGAACAGGGCGAGCAGCGCGGCGAGCCCGCCGGTGACGGCACCGGCCAGGGAGTGCCCGGCGAGGCCGCACACCACGACCGCCGACCCGATACCGAGGACGGCCCGCGCGGCGAACCGCAGCCGCGCCCGCCCCGGGTCCGGAGCCACGAACACCCTCTTCAGCACTGCTTCCCGCCCCTCCGTGACATCGGCACGCAAAAGGCGCCGCGGGGTCCGCAGCGCCATCGATGTCCCCATGACAGCATCCAGGCCACCACTGGCTCAAGTGTCTCCGTAGAAAGTGAGCCAATGGCGCACTGCTTCGCGCACAGGCAAGGCCATCAGCGGACCAACGGCCCAGGATCAAACGGCTCACCCACAGGGCGCGCCCCTGAGCCATTGGTACAGTCGCCGGAAGATCGCAGGCACGCAGACCGAGGAGGCCGGGCACCCCGTGGCCGTGGACGAGCTGGACACCCGCATCCTGCGCCTGCTGCTGGAGCAGCCGCGCACCAGCGCGCGCGAGTACGCGCGCCTCCTGGGCATCGCCCGCGGTACCCTCCAGGCCCGCCTCGACCGGCTGGAGCGGGAGGGCGTCGTCACCGGCACCGGCCCGTCCCTCTCCCCCGCGGCGCTCGGTCACCCGGTGCTGGCGTTCGTGCACATCGAGGTCACCCAGGGCCACCTCGACGACGTGGGTGACGCGCTGGCCGCCGTGCCGGAGATCGTCGAGGCGTTCTCGATCACCGGGGGCGGCGATCTCCTCACCCGGGTGGTGGCGCGGGACAACGCGCACCTGGAGGACGTCATCCAGAAGCTCATCAGCCTCCCGGGCGTGGTCCGCACCCGCACCGAGGTCGCCCTGCGCGAACGGGTGCCGCACCGCCTGCTGCCGCTGGTGGAGTCGATCGGCCGGTCCGCGGCCGGAAAGTGACCCCGAGCACGCCCGGCGGCCGGTCCGGCCGCCGGAGAGCGACCGCACACAAGGGCGGCCGATCCCGCCCACACCGTTGACGCTCCTCCGCGCCGCCTCTAACGTCTGGTCGATCTCTCGCACGCTGTCCGTGATATCGAACATACTGGCCTCCGGAGGAGCAGTACATGGCGCAGCCCCTCACCAGACGGACCCTCCTTCAGAGCGCGGTCCTCGCGGCCTCCGTCCCCGGCATCGCCGGCGGAGCCTCCGCGGCGTCCTCGGCGGCCACCGCCGCCCCGACCGCCGCGCTCCCGCCCCCGGCCGCCTGGACCCTGCTCCCCTTCGGCCTCGGCAGCGTCTCCCTCGGCCCCGGCGTCTTCGCGGACAAGCGCCGCCTGATGCTGGACCACGCCCGCGGCTACGACGTGAACCGGCTGCTCCAGGTGTACCGGGCGAACGCGGGGCTCTCCACGCTGGGAGCGGTCGCCCCCGGCGGCTGGGAAGGGCTCGACGGAGAGGCCAACGGCAATCTGCGCGGCCACTACACCGGCCACTTCCTGACGATGCTGTCCCAGGCCTACGCGAGCACCGGCGACCAGCTGTACGCCGACCGGATCGGGACCGTGGTCGGCGCGCTGACCGAGGTGCGCGAGGCGCTGCGGCACGACCCGGCCGTGCTGAGCGTCACCGGCAGGTTCGGTACGGCCGTGGAGAACGTCCGCGGCTCCTACCAGTACGTCGACCTGCCCGCCGGCGTCCTCGGCGGCGCGTCGGAGATCACCCTGGCCGCCTGGGTGAAGCCCACCCACGCCGGCGTCTGGGCCCGCGTCCTCGACTTCGGCGACGACACGACCCGCTATCTGTACCTGACCACGCGCAACGCCGGCGGGGTGCCCCGGTTCGCCGTCACCACCGGCGGGCCCGGCGCCGAGCAGGGCCTCGACGGCACCGCCCCGCTTCCCCTCGACGAGTGGAGCCACCTGGCGGTGACCCTCGCGGGAGGCACCGGCACGCTGTACGTCAACGGCACGGAGGTGGCCCGGAACACGGCCATGTCCCTCACCCCGGCTGCCCTGGGCACCCTCGCCCACCACTGGCTCGGCCGCTCCCACTACACCTCCGACCCCGTCTTCGCGGGCGCCTTCGGCGGCTTCGACGTGTGGTCGCGCGCCCTGAGCGCGGCGGAGATCGGCGGCCTGCGGAGCGTCCGCGGCACCGGCGACCTCGCCTCGTACGCCTTCGACGAGACGTGGGGCTCCACCTTCGCGGACGCCTCCGGGCACGGCCTGACCGCCACCCTGCGCCGCACCTGGGGCGGTCCCAGCCACCCCGGTTTCCTCGCGGCCTACCCGGAGACGCAGTTCATCGAGCTGGAGTCGATGACCGCCAGCGACTACACACGGGTGTGGGCGCCCTACTACACCGCGCACAAGATCCTGCGAGGCCTGCTGGACGCCCACCTCGCCACCGACGACGCCCGCGCCCTCGACCTGGCGTCCGGGCTGGGCGACTGGATGCACTCCCGGCTGTCACCCCTGCCCGAGGCCACGCTCCAGCGGATGTGGGGGCTGTTCTCCAGCGGCGAGTTCGGCGGCATCGTCGAGGCGATCTGCGATCTGCACGCGCTCACCGGCAAGGCCGAGCACCTCGCGCTCGCCCAGCTGTTCGACCTCGACCGGCTCATCGACGCGTGCGCCGCGAACACCGACATCCTGGACGGCCTGCACGCCAACCAGCACATCCCGATCTTCACCGGGTACGTCCGGCTGTACGACGCGACGGGCGACGAGCGCTACCTCACCGCCGCGAAGAACTTCTGGGACATGGTCGTACCGCACCGGATGTACGGCATCGGCGGCACCAGCACGGGTGAGTTCTGGAGGGCGCGGGACGTCGTCGCGGGCACCCTCAGCGCCACGACCGCCGAGACCTGCTGCGCGTACAACCTGCTGAAACTCAGCCGGCTGCTGTTCCTCCACGAGCAGGACCCGAAGTACATGGAGTATTACGAGCGGGCCCTGCTCAACCAGGTCCTCGGCTCCAAGCAGGACACCCCCGACGCCGAGAAGCCGCTGGTCACCTACTTCATCGGGCTCACGCCGGGACACGTCCGCGACTACACCCCCAAGCAGGGCACCACCTGCTGCGAGGGCACCGGCATGGAGAGCGCCACCAAGTACCAGGACTCGGTCTACTTCGCGGCCGCCGACGGCAGCGCCCTCTACGTCAACCTGTACAGCCCCTCCACCCTGACCTGGGCGGAGAAGGGCGTCACCGTCACGCAGAGCACGGACTTCCCGCGCGAGCAGGGCACCACGCTCACCGTCCGGGGCCGGACCGCGTCCTTCGCGCTGCGGCTGCGCGTGCCGTCCTGGGCGACCGCCGGGTTCCGGGTGACGGTCAACGGCCGCGGGGCCGGCGGCACCCCCACTCCGGGGAGCTACTTCACCGTGTCCCGGACCTGGCACGACGGGGACACCGTCCGCATCGAGGCGCCGTTCCGGCTGCGCGTCGAGAAGGCCCTGGACGACCCGTCCCTCCAGACCCTGTTCCACGGCCCGGTCCATCTCGTCGCCCGCGACGCCGCCACCACCTACCTGGAGTTCGGCCTCTACCGCAACGCGGCCCTCTCCGGCGACCTGCTGCCCTCCCTCACCCCCGTGGACGGGAAGCCGCTGCACCACACGCTGGACGGGACCGAGTTCGCCCCGTTCTTCGAGGGCACCGAGGATCCGACCCACGCCTACGTGCGCCGGGCCGAACCCCGGGTGGTCTTCGGCAACAGCGACTCCGGCGTGGCCAACCCCGCCAAGGCGGACGGCACCACCCTGCTCGACGAGGTCTGGGCGGGGGCGCCGTTCAGCGGCAAGGCGGCGCTGGTGGCCCGGGTGCGGAGCGTGGTGAACGCCTGGGTGGCCGACGGACTGCTCGGACAGGCCGACGGAGAGACGGTGGTGAGCACGGCGCGGAGCGCGACCTTCGTGCCGTGACGGATCGCGGATGACGGATGACGGATGACTGATCGCGGCTGGCGGATCGTGGATCGCGGATCGTGGATCGTGCGCTGACGTCGCCCGGTGCGCGGCCGTTACGACCGGCGGCGCGGCCTGCCGCCGCCGGTACCGCGCCGGCCGCCGCCCTGGGACCCGCCGGCGCGGCCGCGGGTCGCCCCACCCGCCGCGGCCTTGCGCGGGGCGCCACCGCCGGACTGCGGAGTCCGCCGTTCGCCCTTCCGCTCCTGCTTGCGGTCGCCCTTGCCGTCGCCGCTCCGCTCGCCCCCGCGCTCCACCGGTGCCTGCTGGGCCCGGCCGCGCGTGCTGTTGACGGTGCGGCCCCGGACGATGCCGATGAAGTCCTCGACCAGGTCGGTGGTCGCGTCCTCGGGCCACGACAGCGCGACGCTCGACTGCGGGGCGTCCACGACCGGGCGGTACGTGAGGTCGCGGCGGTGGTGCAGACGGGCCAGCGACTGGGGCACGACCAGGACGCCGATGTTCGCCGCGACCAGTTCGATCGCGTCCGCCGTGGTCGCCGGGCGCTCGAAGGCGGGCTCGCCGGGCAGCCGCTCCCAGCCGAGGACATCGTCGAGGGGGTGGAGAACCACCTCGTCGGCGAGGTCGGCGAGGGTCACCTCGTCCGCCGCGGTCAGCAGGTGGTCCTTGGGGACCACGACGACGCTCGTCTCGGTGTAGAGGGGGATCGCGCTGAACACCGTACGGTCCACCGGGAGCCGTACGAAACCGGCGTCGGCGGCCCGGTCGCGCAGCACGCCGGAGGCCTCCTCCGCCGTCACCTGGAGGAGGGCGAGGGGGACGTCGGGCAGGCGCTCCTCCCAGGTCCGCACCCACTTGGCGGGCGTCACTCCGGGGACGTACGCGAGCCGGAACGAGGGGGAATCCGCCGAGTCGGTCATCCCGCCAGGCTACCGGCTGTGGTCGGGGGCGCCGTCCGCGGCCGATAGTCTGGACGGCATGAAGTCGCACCAGAGCACCCAGACGATGAAGCCCGCGACCGCGGCGAAGAAGCTGGGTGTGTACCTCCCCGCCACCCCCGCCGAGTTCCAGGAGGGTGTCGTCTCGCGCGCCGAGCTCAACGAGCTCCAGGCGAACCCGCCGGCGTGGCTGCGCGCGCTGCGGGAGAGCGGTCCGCACCCCCGTCCGGTCGTGGCGGCCAAGCTGGGCGTGTCGATCGCGGGACTGGCCCGGGGAGGCGTCACCGAGGCGCTGACCACCGAGCAGATCGAGGCCCTCAAGACCGCCGGTCCCGAGTGGCTGGCGAAGGAACGCGCCACCCAGGCGGAGGTCCGCAAGGAGGCGGTCCGCCTCAAGCAGCGCAACGCCGAGAAGGCCGAGAAGGCGGAGCGGGCCGCGCGCACGGAGCGCTGACCCGGAACCCGGCCGACGGTTCGCGGGGCGCGGTACGCGGCCGACGGTCGGCGACCCGCGGTTCGCGACCCACGATGGCCCGCAGGGAAGAGACCCTCGACCGCGGCGCTCCCCGCGTGGTGCGGTCCGGCGCCCGGGTTCCTTCACCTGCGCCGTGGCGGGCCGACGCGGCGCTGTACCGTGCGCAGTGAGCCCCGGGAGTCGCTCGGGGGCCGTCGGGCTGACTACGATCTGGCCAGGTTCACCGACGTGGGTGTTTCGAGGTTGTTGGGGGTCGGGATGGTTGCTGGTCGTGTGGTGCGCTTCGACAGCCAGCGTGGTTACGGGTTCATCGCGCCCGACGACGGCGGCGAGGACGTCTTCCTGCACGTGAACGACATGCTGATGCCCGAGTCGCAGGTGCGGCGGGGCATCGTCGTGGAGTTCGAGATCGAGGACGGCGAGCGCGGGCCGAAGGCGTCCGGGGTGCGGCTCGCGCGGGGCGCGGACGGCAAGCCGCTGGCGGCCGACGACGACGTCCTGTGCGACGTGCTCAGCACGGAGGAGTTCACCCGGGACGTCACCGAGGCCCTGCTGACGGCGGCGCCCTCGCTCACCGCCGAGCAGATCCTCCAGGTCCGGGGTTCACTGGCCCAGTTCGCGAAGAACCACGGCTGGGTCGAGGGCTGAGCGTCCCGGCCGGGGCTCCCGGCCGGACGTTCCCTGTCGGCCCCGGCTCCGGTGGAGCCGGGGCCGGCACGGGTCGGTGCGCCCGCCGTCCCCGCCCGGGCGAGCGTGTACCGGCCGCGGGAGGTGCGGGCGGCCCCGGAGTGTTCCGGAGCGTCGGTGCCCCGGGCGTCGATGCCCGCATCAGGGCCCGCCTGTCGATCGCCTCGATGATCGAGGCGACGCATGCCGTCCGGCGCGTCTCCCGGAACACAATCAGATCGTCAGGACGCCTCCGACGGAACGTCGGCGGAACCTCGCCGGGACGCCGGGCGGAGCGAGCGGCTCCTGACCGGAACGAGCCCTCCGCGGGCTGCTGTCCGCTCATCGAGCCAGCCGCGCTCACCTCCGTTGACCTGGGACTTCGTCTCGGTGGTGCCGCGCATCGCCGTGCCGCCGCCTCGGCCCGGGACTCGTTGTCAGTGGCCTGTTCTACAGTTCCCGTCACTTGATCACTGCGGGTGCGGGAGGCACACATGGGGTGGGTGTCGGCCGGCGACTACGAAGTCGCCCTCGACGACGGCAAGGTGGTGTGCCGCAACGCGGCCGGGCGGCGGTTGAAGTCCGTACCGCCCAAGATCGCGGACGATCCGGCCGTGGTGGGCCTGCGTCAGCTCGTCGAGTGGCTGGAGCGGCACGAGCGCCAGTGCCTGTCCGACGTCGAGCGGTGGATGGTGCGCTCGCTGCCGGTACCGCTCACGGTCCTCACCCGGGTGTGGCCCGACCCGGCGTGGCGGGCCGCCCTGCGCGACCTCGTCGTCACGGGGGCCGACGGCGAGGTGGCCGGTTTCCTGCGGGACGCCGACCCCGAGCGCGGTCTCGGTCTGGTCGACCTGGACGGCGACACCGTCCGGATCGCACCGGACCTCGTCCGGCTCCCGCACCCGGTGCTCCTCGACGACCTGGAGGAACTGCGGGAGTTCGCCGTCGAACTCGGCGTCGAGCAGCGCGCCCAGCAGCTCTTCCGCGAGGTGTGGCACCGGCCCGCCGCACTCGACGCGGAGGCCGCCTCCGTCGAGGACTACGCGGGCGGGCTCTTCAAGCAGCTGCGGTTCCTGCACGGCCGGGCGGCGCAGCTCGGCTACCGCGTGCGCGGCGGCCACGCCGTGTGCTCCGTCCTGGAGGACGGCCGTGGCGTCGAGGCCCGGGTGTGGGTCGGTGACTACGACGGCTACGAGGAGACGGAGACCGGCCCGCTGGTCTTCACCGACGGCGCGGGGCGGGCACTGAAGCTCGGTCAGGTCGGGCCGGTGGCCTGGTCGGAGGGAATGCGCATGGCGGCCGCGCTGTACGCGGGCCGCGACATCGAGGACGAGGAGCAGGCGGCATGACGTACGACGAGACCACCACGGCCGCGCTGCTCGACGCCGGCGCCGTCCTGCCGCCGGGCACCACCGGCCGGGAGGACGCCGACGTCCTCACCGTCCGCACGTACACGCACCCCGTTCTGGACGACCGGCGGGTCGTGCGGCTGGTGGCGGGCACGCTCGGCGAGGCCGAGGACCTCGCCCTGGACTTCCTGGGGCTGGTCCGCGAGCCGGAGACGCCCGAGGTCGGCCAGGTGCGCCGGGAGACGCTCGGCTTCCCCGCCTGGGCGCTGGTCAACGACCCGGCCAACGGGCACCACGCGCTGGCCCTGGTCAAGGACGTCGAGCGGCTCGCCCGGCAGGCCAAGTCCCGCCCCGGCACCGCCAAGGAGGGCTTCGAAGCGCTCGGCACGAGGCTCGGCCGGGCCGTGCCGCACTTCCTGCCCACCTTCTACGAGCAGGCCGCCCGGGTCTTCCTCCAGCACGAGAACACCACCTACGCGGCCGCGTTCTTCGGCAAGGCCCGCGAGGCCGAGCGGGTGCACGCGCTGGCCGTCGACGAGGAGCGGCAGCGGGCCGTGTTCCTGGAGTTCGCCTTCGCCGGGGCGCTCACGGTCAAGGCGCTCAAGGAACACGTGAAGGCCCTCGCGGCACGGCTCAGCCCCGCCGACGCCTGGACGCAGTTCCGGCAGCTGACCGTGGAACGCTGCGCGGCCGGCATGCCGCCGTACGCCTCGCTGCCGCAGGACGCGCGCGGGCTGATCAAGGCCGCCGGGCTCGACCGGGTCACCGAGGAGTGCTCCCTGGTCGCCGACCTGCTCGCCTCCCCGGCGGCGGTCCGGGCGCCGGCGTCCTTCTGGAACACCTACCGGGCGGCCCTCGTCGTCCTGGCCGAACAGCAGCCCGCCGTACGGGCCCGGCTGCTGGAGATCATGCCGGCGGGCCTGGGCCGGTCCACCGAGGACGACGAGTTCTGGCTGGCGCTGCTCGCCGAGACCCGCGCCGACCTGCTGCTGACCGGGGACGCCGGGGCGACCGCCGACGGGGAGGACCCGGCGGCCGGTGTCGACCCGGCGGACTGGCTCAGCCGCTGGGCCCTGCACCGCAAGCACGGCTCGTCCGTCTCCGACCGCTCGCCGTCCACGCTCGCGCTCGTCGAGCGGATGGCGCCGCGGCTGCGCGCCCGGGGCCGCGCCGTGGACCTCTTCACGGGCCGCTGGCACGCCGGCGCCGACCTCGACCTGCTGGACCTGTGCGTCGCCCAGGGCGTACCCCTGACGCCGCCCGCGGCCGACCAGGACGTCTTCCTGCCGCTGAACCGCTGGTTGCAGGACACCCGGCCCGGCCGCCGCGATCTGACGGCCCTCGCGGCCGACCCGCGCCACCGGCGGCTGCTGTACCGGTCCGTCGGCACCCTGAGCGGCCACCGCCCCGAACCGGAGCTGCTGGACGGCCTGGCCGGGCACCCGGTCCTCGCCGACGTGCTGCGGGAGTGGCTGGACGACGCGGCCGAGGAGCTGACCGGCGCGGCCGGCCTGCCCGCGGCCCGTACGGCGCTCGACCGGCTGCGTCCGTTCCGGACGGTCGCCGCCCGGGTGAGCCCGGCCGCCGTCGCCAAGGTCGCCGCGCACCGGGCGGCGCCGCTGCTCGGCCGCACCCTGCGGGCCGGGATCCCCGACGAGCTGGGCTGGCCCGCCCTGGAGGAGGCGCTGGCGCGGCTCGACGCCGAGACCCGGAGCGGCCGCGACGACACCCTGGCCGTGGAGGAGGCCTGGCCCGCGCTGATCCTCTCCCGCCGGCACAAGGCGATCGTCGTCGGCCCGCAGGAGATCCTGCTGGAGCACGACCTGCGGCTGCCCACGGAACTGGACCGCTGGCAGCGTCCCGTCTTCCGGTACACGGACGGGGAACTGCTGGTCATGTGGCGGCAGGGCGGCAAGCAGTTCGGCTACTGGTCGGCCCGCCCCTCCGAGGTGTTCCCGCTCGGCGGCGAACAGCTCCCCCACTGGTACGGCAGCGGCGACGCGGGCGAGCCGTCGATCCCGCTGCCCGGGGGCGGCCGCGCCACCGGCGGCCGCGCCCTGCACGCCGGGGACACGGTCGTACCGCCCGGCCGTCCCGTCCTCGGGGACGGCACCTCGTACTGGCGCCAGGGCCGGGAGGGCCGCCGCCGCGTGTGGCTGGAGTACGACCCGGCCACCGGCACGCACGGACGTGCCTCGCTGCCCGCGTTCCTGCGGACCGGGATCCGCGAGGACACGACCCTGCTCCAGCAGCACTGCGCGGTGCTGCCGCTCCAGCCCGGTCTGGAAGACAGCCCGTTCGGCACGGACGGCACGGTCCTCGGCCGCTGGGTGCGCCGGGAGGGCACGGGCGCCGAGGCCCGTACGACCGCCGGCACCCCGGACGGGCGGACCGTCAGCCTGCCTGCGGGCCGGGTCCGGGATGCGGGCGTGCCGCTCGGCGCGCTGCGTCTGCCCGGCGCCGAGCCCATGGTGGTCGCCCTGCACCGGCACCTCGCCCTGTACACGGCGGACGAGGAGGCCGGCGCGCTGGAGTGGGGGCGGGTGACGCCCCTGGAGCGCGGCGGCGAGTTCGCCGCCGGTACGCGCCTCGTGCCGCCGGTCGACTTCTGGCACGCGCTGCGGCCCCGGGACGAGGAGGCGTCGGCGCTCCTGCGGGCCCTGGACGACGACCGGGCCGGGGAACTGCTGCGTGCGGGCGCCCGGGCCCTCGCGGAGCGGGCGGCGCTGGCGGCGGCAGCGGCCAAGGCGTCGGACGCGGGCGCGGCCGCGGCGGGCACGGCGGCCGGCACGGCGGCTGCGGGAACGTCGGCCGTGGGAACGGCGGCGGTGGGCGTGACGGCCACGGAGCAGGCCGTCCCGAGCGCCGACCGCGTGCTCCAGGACGCCGTCTCCCGTTGCCTGCCCGCGCTCACCGAGCCGCACCTGCTCGCCGGTGTCGCCTCCCTCGTGCGTGCCGTGGTGCGTCTGGAGGAGTCGACCGCCGCCTTCGTGGCGCCTCCGGTGGAGCGGCCGCAGGCCGACCGGCGGCGTACCGAGGGCATGTTCGGCGACTACCGCCCCGAGAACGGCGACGACCAGACCCTGCGCGAGGCCGTGGGCGGATTCGCGCACCTGCACGGCTGGGCGGGCAGCGACCCGCGCCACACCGTCCTGCGGCAGATCCGCGCCGTGAACCACGTGCTCTCCGGGAAGCCCGCCGACGGCAGGCCGCTGCCCGCGGGGGCCAGGCTCACCTCGGCCGCCGGCGGGTGGGACAGCGACGACTTCACCGTGCCGGGCATGGGGCTGATGTGGCCGTCCGTGCTGGACGCGCTGCGCCCGCTCGCCTACCGCGCCGCCTCCCCGACCGTCACGGAGGCGCACCGGGAGGCACTGCTGCTGCTGTTCGAGGCGATCACGGAGGGACCGCTGGCCGCACCGGGCGGCGCCCTGCGCGAGATCGTGCTGAGCGAGCCGTTGCCCAGGCAGGAGCGGTCCGGTCAGGTGCTGCGCCGGGACGGCCGCACCGTGGTCGTCCTCGACTGCCGGAACGTCGACACGCGGGGCGGGCGCGTGCACTGGCTCGCCCTGGACCACGATCCGGCGGGCGTGTTCGGCGCGGTCGCCCACTTCACGCTGGAGCGGGAGACCGCGCACCCGCCGGTGTTCGCCGCCGACGCGCTGGCCGCCGTGACCCGGCTGGTACGGGAGAAGGGGGCCGCGCCCTGGCAGGCGGAGGCGCCCGACGCCCTCGCCGCGGTGACCGGGGGCGGGCTGGGGCCGGTGCAGGCGGCCCTGCTGCTCGCGGGCAGGCCGGGACAGCTCACGGACGAGGTGATCGCCGCGACCGGCCTGAAGCCGCGGCAGAAGAACCAGGGCGACGCGCTGCTGGGCTCGCTCCCGGCCGACGACCTGGCGGCGCTGACCGGCGCCCTGCTCCCGGAGACCCCCGGGGACCTGTGGACCCGCGGACCCGACACGGACGCGGTGGGCCGCGTGTGGCAGGAGCGGCTCGGCGGGATCGTCCGGCTGCCCGAGGACCTCGCCGGTGAGCTGTCCCTCGCCGGCCTGCCCACGGTCTCCGCCGAACAGGTCCTCAATCCCGGGCGTACCCCCTGGCTCAGCCGCACCACGGTCCAGCGTCCCGACAAGGACGGCGACCTGGTCCCGGACGATCCCGACGCGCTGCCGGGACGGTACGACCTGACGCGTGGCGTGGCCGCGCTGGCGGGACTCGCCTACTCCCTGCCGTACGGTCACCCGCTGCGCGCCGCCCTGCCGGAGGGCCTGGCCGCGCTGCGCCGCCGGGTCGCCGACCCGGGGCTGCTGCTGGACCTCGACGTCACCTGGGCGGAGAACGGCGGGACGACCGCGGCCCAGCTGCGCGGGGCGTACGGTCTGCCGGCCGCCGGGGGCGCCGGCGCGGACGGCATGACGCGGCTGGGCGAGGTCCTCGTGCTGCGCCCCTGGTACGAGGACGAGGAGGCCGTCCTGGTGCGCCCGGCCGGACTCACCGGACCGGACGACGCCGTGTTCGGGCTCGCCGAAGGGCTGATCGGGGCGGGCCGCGGTGCTGGTCTGCGGGCGCTGCGGACGATCCTCGGCGACGATCTCGCCCGCGCCCTCGCCGCCGGTGGCGGCACCGAAGGGCCCGCCGGGTACGCGCAGGACCCCACGGTGAGCGTGCCGGAGCTGGTGTCCGAGGTCGCCGTGACGCACGGCCTCGGCGAGGACGCCGCCGCGCTGTACCTCCAGCTGCTGGCCCTGCCCGACCCCACGGACCGCAACTGCGCCCGCTGGACCGGCTGGAAGCCCGCCCGGGCGAAGAAGGCGCGCGCCGAACTCGCGGCCACCGCTCTCGTCGTCGAGGCCAAGCGGCCGCGGGCCGGACGCACCCTGTTCCTGCCGTGCGGCTGGTACGACTTCAAGGCGCCCGCGCTGCCGGTGGAGGTCTGGAAGGAAGGCCTGTACCCCGTCCGCGACCATTCCCTCGCCGTGCCCCTGGTGCCGGTGCCGGAGCTGTTCACCCGTGCGTGGGACCGCGTCCGCACCGGGGACGCCCCGGCCTACGAGGAACTCACCACCCGCGCCACCCGCAAGGGCCGCCGCCGATGACCGCCGTCCCGCCCCACCTGGAAGACACCACGTCGATGACCACCGCCCTCACCTCGTCCCCCGCCCGCCAGATCGTGCCGCCGGAGGAGCGGTACGCCGCCGAACTGGCCTTCCTCGCCGCCTACGACGACGGGCCGCGCCCGCCCGCCTGGCGGCTCACCCCGCGCGCGGTCGTCACGTTCGTCATGGGCAGCGACGGCCGGGCACTGAAGCTGCCCGAGGGAGCCGAGGTGCCCGAGGGCGTGCCGCGCCGCATGGCGGTCGAGGGCAAGTTCGTCGGCGACCGGGCACTGGTCGAGCGGTGTGTGGTGACCCTCGCGGGCGAGCGCGGTCTGCTGCTGGTCGGCGAGCCGGGCACCGCGAAGTCCATGCTGTCGGAGCTGCTGTCGGCGGCCGTGTGCGGCACCAGTGGCCTGACGGTCCAGGGCACCGCCGGCACCACCGAGGACCAGCTCAAGTACGGCTGGAACTACGCCCTGCTGCTGGCGCAGGGCCCCAGCCCGCAGGCGCTGGTGCCGTCGCCGGTGCTGACCGCCATGCGCCGGGGAGCCGTCGCCCGGGTCGAGGAGGTCACGCGCTGTCTGCCCGAGGTGCAGGACTCCCTGGTGTCGCTGCTGTCGGAGCGGCGCATCGCCGTGCCCGAACTGGCGGGCACGGACGACGCGTTGGCGCACGCGGCGCCCGGGTTCAACCTGATCGCCACGGCCAACCTGCGGGACAAGGGCGTCTCGGAGATGTCCGCCGCCCTCAAGCGGCGGTTCAACTTCGAGACGGTGGGCCCGATTCCGGACCTCGACGCGGAGACCGCGCTGGTGCGCGGGCAGGCGCGGGCGTCCGTGGAGCGGGCGGGGGCGCCGTTCCAGGTCGACGACGCCGTGCTGGAGGCCCTCGTCACCGCGTTCCGGGACCTGCGGGAGGGCCGGTCGGCGGAGGGCTGGGAGGTGGAGCGGCCGTCCACGGTGATGAGCACCGCGGAGGCGGTGTCCGTCGCGGGCGCGCTGGCACTCGCGGCGGCGTACTTCCCGGGGGACCACGACGTGCTCGGCCTGCTGCCGGGGCATCTGCTCGGGGTGGTCCGCAAGGACGACCCCGCCGACGCGGCCCGCCTGCGCGGCTACTGGGACGGCCCGGTGCGCCGGCGCGCCGAGCAGGGTTCCGCCACCTGGCGCACCCTGTGGGACCTGCGCGCGGTCCTGGAGGGCTGACGGCCGTGCCCCTCACCCCCAGCACCGGGTCTCCCGGTACCTCCGCCGACACACCGGCCGCCGCGCCCGGCGACGTGTCCCGTTCCGCCCGGTCCCCTCACGACGGGTTCCCCCTGCCCCTTGGGGCGGGGGGTGGCCCCGACGCGGCACTGGCCGCCCTCACCGGTCCGGCGGCGCCCTACCTGGTCGGCGTACGGCACCACGCGCCGTCGCTGGCCGCCGCGATGCCCGCGCTGCTCGACGGGGCACGTCCGGACGTGCTGCTCGTGGAGCTGCCGGCCGAGATGCAGGAGTGGCTGCCGTGGCTCGGGCACGAGGAGACACGGGCCCCGGTAGCGCTCGCCGCGGCCCCCGGCGACGGGGGCGGAGGGCCGGCGTTCTATCCGTTCGCGGACTTCTCGCCGGAACTGGCGGCCGTGCGCTGGGCCGCCCGGCACGGTGTGCCGGTGATCGCCTGCGACCTGCCGCTCGCGGACCGGGCGTGGGACGAGGGCCGCCGAGCCCCGGCGCCGGGCGCCGGCGGTCCCGGGCTCACCGCCGCCCTGCGGGCCGGGCTGACCGGCCGTCCCGGGGACGACCTGTGGGACCGGCTCGTCGAGGCCACCGCCCCCGGCTCCCCGCCCGAGGCGCTGCGCCGGGCGGCCCTGCTGACCGGGTGGGCGCTGCGCGAGGACGCGGCCGCCTCGGACGGAGTGCCCGCACTGGATCTGCGGCGGGAGCGGTGGATGCGGGCCCGGCTGGCCGAGGCCACCGCGCGCGGGGAGCGGGCCGCCGTGGTGGTCGGCGCGTTCCATGCCCCGGCGCTGGTGGGAGAGCCCGCGGACGAGGAGGCCGGAGCCGCCCCCGACGGGCGCCGGACGGTCTGGACGACCTCGCTGATCCCGTACACCTACGCCCTCCTCGACGAGCGCTCCGGCTATCCGGCCGGCATCCGGGACCCGGAGTGGCAGGACAGGGTGCTGCGCGCGGCGGGTGATCCGACGGCGCTGGAGGAGGCGCTGACGCGGGCCGCCGTGGAGATCTGCGCGGAACTGCGGAGTCTCGGGCATCCGTCGGGGCCCGCCGACGCGCGCGAGATCGCCCGCCTCGCCTCCGACCTCGCCCGGTTGCGCGGGCTGCCCGCGGCGGGCCGGGGCGAACTGGTCGAGGCCGTGCAGACGGTGCTGGCCCAGGGCGAGCCGTACGGGCGGGGGCGGGCCGTGGCGCGGGCGATGGAGCGGGTGCTCGTCGGCACGCGCACCGGGCGCCCCTCACCTCGGGCGCCGCGCAGCGGTCTCGCCCCGGCGGTGGAGGCCGAGGTCGCGGAGCTGGGCCTGCCCGGCCCCACGACGGGCGGTCCCGGCACGGCCCGTGACCTGCGCCTGGACCCGCTGCGGTCCGACCTCGACCGGCGCCGTGAGCTGCTGCTGCGCCGGCTGACGGTGTGCGGGGTGCCGTACGCGCAGGCCAGGGAGGTGGCCGGCGCGGGCGGGGCCGAGGCCCTCACCTCGCGCTGGGAGGTGCGCTGGACGCCCGCGACGGCGGCCATGCTGACCGCGGCCGCCGTGCGGGGTGTGACCCCGGCGCAGGCCGCCGAGGGCGTGCTGCGGGAACGGCGGCGCGCGGAGCGGGACGAGGGAGGTCCGACGGCCGCGCAGTGTCTGGAAGGGCTCGCGCGGGCGGCGGAGTGCGGTCTGCCCGCGCTCACCGACGAACGTCTCGACGACGTCGCCGAGTCCCTTCCCCCGGCGGGCACGCTCCCCGAACTCCTCGCCGGTCTGAGCCTGGTGGACCGGCTGCGCGCCGGTCACGTCCCCGGCCTCGGCGCCGACCCGGACCGTACGGCCCGGGCGGCCGCCACCGCCGAGCTGCTCACCTCCGCGGCGGTACGGCAGGTGGACGGCCTGACCGGGTCCGAGGACCCCGCCGACGCGCACGCCCTGCTCGAACTGGCGCACCGCGCCGACCTGCTGGGCGGCATCCGGCTCACCGACGCCCTCGCCCGGCTCGCCGCCGACGGCTCGCCCCTGATGCGCGGGGCCGCCGGGGCCGTCCGTGTCCTGCTCGGGCAGGAGGACGCCCGCGTCCTCGGCGACCGGGTGGCTTCCTGGGTGGACGGCGCCGTCGACCCCGACTCCCGCGCCGCGCTCACCGCCCGGCTCGGCGGGCTGCTCACCGCCGCGGGCCCGTTGCTGGAGGCGGCGGCGCCCGCGCTGGAACCGCTGCTCGACCGGGTCGCGGAACTGCCCGACCGGGAGTTCCTCGACCGGCTGCCGGCACTGCGGGGCGGTTTCGACACCCTGAGTCCCGCGGCGCGCGACCGGCTCCTGGCGGCCGTCGAGGAGCGTCTCGACACCGCACGCGTCGCCGACACCGACGGGATCGACCCGGCCGCGCTCGCCGTGTGGACCGGGGCGGACCTCGCCGCCCGCGGCACCCTGCGCTCGCTCGGCCTGCTGCCCGCACCGGGAGACCCCGGGGCCGGCACCACCACGGAAGGCGCCGCCGCGCCGTCGGCCGACGAGGACCGCCGCCTGGCGCCCGCCGACCGGTGGCGGCTCGTCCTGGGCCGCCGTTCCGACCGGCTGCCGGCGTCCGTGGCGCCGCTGGCGACCGCGCTGGACGAGCTGTACGGCAGCGGGCGCGGAGAGGGCAGCAGAGGCGATCTCACCGGGGCGGGGACCGGCGGCGGCCGGGAGGTGCCGTACCCGGGGGTGCGGGAGTGGTCGCAGGAGCTGGCCGCGCTGTTCGGGCCCGGTATCCGGGAGGAGGTGCTGGCGGCGGCCGCCGCGGCGGGCCGCAAGGACGTCCTCACCGAGCTGGACGCCGACAGCGTGCGGCCCTCGGTGGATCTGCTGCGGACCGTGCTCCGCCACGCCGGCGGGCTGCCCGAGGCCCGGCTGGCCGCGCTGCGCCCGCTCGTCCGGCGGCTGGTCGACGCCCTGACCCGGCAACTGGCCACCCGACTGCGTCCCGCCCTGCACGGCACGGCCCTGCCGCGCCCCAGCAGACGGCCCGGGGGCGGCCTCGATCTGGCCCGCACCCTGCGGGCCAACCTGGCGACCGCGCGCCGCGGCCCGGACGGCACCGTCCAGGTCGTCCCCGAGCGCCCGGTGTTCCGTACCCGGGCCCGGCAGGCCGCCGACTGGCGGCTGATCCTGGTGACGGACGTGTCCGGCTCCATGGAGGCGTCCACGGTGTGGGCCGCGCTGACCGCCTCGGTGCTGGCGGGGGTGCCGACATTGTCGACGCACTTCCTGGCGTTCTCGACGGAGGTCATCGACCTCACCGGGCACGTGGAGGACCCGCTGTCGCTGCTGCTGGAGGTCAGCGTCGGCGGCGGCACGCACATCGCGGCGGGGCTGCGGCACGCGCGCGAGCTGGTCACCGTGCCCTCGCGGACCCTCGTCGTGGTCGTCAGCGACTTCGAGGAGGGCTATCCGCTGGGCGGCCTCCTGGCGGAGGTCCGCGCGCTCGTCGGGGCGGGCTGTCACGTCCTGGGCTGCGCGAGCCTCGACGACACGGGCCGGCCCCGTTACTCCACGGGTGTCGCGGGCCGGCTCGTCGCCGCGGGCATGCCCGTCGCCGCCCTCAGTCCGCTCGAACTGGCCCGCTGGGTAGGGGAGAAGATCGCATGAGCCAGGACCTGTCGGGGGAGACGAGGCAGTCGGGGGAGGCGGGGGAGGCGCGGGACCGGACGGATCCGGCACCGCCGCCGCACCGGACGGAGCGGGGCCCGTCGGCTCCGGACCCATCGGCTCCGGACCCATCGGCTTCGGACCGATCGGCTCCGGACCCATCAGCTTCCGACCGATCGGCTCCGGACTCATCGGCTCCGGCCCCATCGGTTACGGACTCATCGGGTTCGGCCCCATCGGCTCCGGACCCATCGGTTACGGGCCGGTCCGCGGGCCAGTCGATTACGGGCCCGCCGACCGACCCGTCGTATCCGGAGCCGCCGACGGACGCGTCGCTTCCGGAGCCGACCGCGGAGGGGCCGGGCTCCGGGCTGCCACCGGTCGATCCGTCCGTCACCGCCGAACTCGTCGGGGCGCTCTCCCCCCGGCTCCGCAAGCGGCTGGACGCGGGCGTGGCCAAACTCGCGGCGCGGCCGGTCGTCCGTGCGGGCGACACCGTACGGATCGCCGTCGACGACGACACCGACCTCGTTCTGCACGCACCCGGCGGGACGGTGACCGCCGCGGACGCGATCCGGTGCGGGTGCCTGCTGGCCCCGGACTGTCTGCACCGTGCGGCGGCGGCGTCGGCCGCTCCGGTGGCCGAGGCCGCCGACGCCCCCGCCGACCCGCCCGTAGCCGCCCGTGCCGGCGCTCCGGCCGGAGCCCGTGCCGAAGCCCCGGCCGCGACCGCCGCGGAGGGGGACGGCCGGCGGACGGAAGCAGCAGGGCCCGAGAGCGGCCCGGACGCCCGAAGGGAGGAGCGGGCGGAAGCCGAGACCGCCACCGACGGCCGGCGCACCGCCGCACGGGCCGTGTACGAGGCGACGGCCGCCGTCCTCGAAGCGGGCACCGACGGGGCCGGCGCCGTGCTCCAGGCGGAGCTGCTGCGCGCCGCGCACACCGCTCGTCTGGCGGGCCTGCCCCGGGCCTCCGCCGCGGCGGTCTCCGTGGTCACCGGGGTGCGCGCGGCGCGCTCCGCCGACCCCGCGTACCGGCTCGCGGACCTGTCGGCCGCCGTGCGCGAGGTCCTGGACCTCACCCACCGGCTGCCGCGGGCCGACGGCCGCGAACTGGCCGACCTGCGGGGCACGGTGCGGCAGCCGTACCGCCCGGACGGTTCCCTGCGCCTGTACGGGCTCTTCTCCGAGCCCGTCCTGACGGCGACCGGGTACGCGGGCGCCGTCAGCTGGACCGCCGACGCCCAGGGACGCCTCTACACGGTCTCCGACGTGGCCCCGGGCGGCCCGGGGCGCGCGACCGGAGCCGCCGACCGGGCCGTGCGCATCGGCGACACCGCCCTGACCCACCGCGAACTGTCGCGCGCGGGCCTCGCGGTGTCCGGCGCGACCGTCTCGCCGACGGGCCGGCTCGGCGCGGGGGCCGGGGTGCGGGCGGTGCGCGCGGCCGGCGCGTCGTGGTACGGCGAGCCGCTGGACCGACTGTGGTCCGTCCCCGTCCCCGAGCAGGTGTCCCGGGCCCTGAAGGACGGTCACGACCTGCTGTTCCTCGATGTGACGCTGCGGGGCACGGTCCGGGAGACGGCCGGCGAGTGCCTGCTGGCCGACTGCGACGGCCTGGCCCTCCGCCTGGTCACGGCCCATGACGATCCCGCTCTCCCCTACCGCGACAACCTCCGTCTCCTGGCCGCCGCCGGGGGCAGCCGGCTGCGGATCGTCGCCCGCCTCGCCCCGGGGCCGCTCCCCCGCGCCCTGCTGCTCGCCGCCGAGCATCCCGGCGACCCCACCGCCCGGGTGGATCTGGGGCTGGACCGTCTCCAGCACGCGGACCTGCCCCCGGCGGCGGCCCCGTCGTCGGACGCGTCGGCGCCCGCGGTGGACGAGGCCCCCTTGCACCTGCTGCGCCGCCGCGTCCACCAGGCGGTGTCCGGGGGCCGCCGGGTGCTGGCGTTCCCCGGCAGCGGCGGGGCGGGCGACAGCGCGCGCCTGCGCCGCTGCGGCCTGGCCACGGCGGGCGATCTCCTGGACGCGCTGCACACGGCCGCCGCGGACCGTTCCCGTGACGTCTTCGGACGTCTGCTCCCGGCGGACACGGACCGGTTCTCCCGCGCCTGGCTGGCCGCCGCTCTCTACACGGAGGAGGTGGAGCGAGCACTGTGCGCGGCGGCATGGGGCGGATCCGTCCACGCCGCGTAGGCCGGTGGCCGCCGACAGGAACCGGACCTCCGCGGACGGGGAACCCGATGTCGGCGCCACATCGGCCCGCCCCGCCCCTTTAGGTCAGGATCTGTCCTCTATCGCTCCTAACGTGTTCCTCGTCCACGGAAGACGACCGACGGAGGCCGCAGACCATGAACACGCCGAAGCACCTGGAAGAGCCGAGCACCGTGACCGAGTCCGCTGCCACGGCCGAGCCGGCCGCCACGCCCACGACCGCCCCCGCCGCCGGCCTGCCGGCCGTCACCGGCGAGCGGGCGGACCTGCTGGAGTCACTGACCGCCCACCGCCGCTTCCTGCGCCTGACCACGCGTGACCTGACCGACGAGCAGGCGGCGCGGCGCACCACGGTGAGCGAGCTGTGCCTCGGCGGCCTGATCAAGCACGTCACCTCGGTCGAGCGGGGCTGGGCGGACTTCATCCTGAAGGGTCCGTCGGCACTGGGCGACTTCAGCAGCATGACCGAGGCGGACTGGGAGCGGCGCGCGAACGAGTTCCGTCTGCTGCCCGGCGAGACGCTCGCCGGGGTCCTGGCGGAGTACGGCCGGGTGGCCGGCCGTACGGACGAGCTGGTCGCCACCCTGCCGGACCTGGACGCGGCGCACCCGCTGCCGCCGGCCCCGTGGTTCGAGCCCGGCGCGCGGTGGTCGGCCCGCCGGGTGCTGCTGCACATCGTCGGCGAGACCGCCCAGCACGCCGGTCACGCCGACATCATCCGGGAGGCCCTGGACGGGGCGAAGAGCATGGGGTGAGCGGCCGGCGCGCCTCCCCGCGGGCCCCGTGCCGTACGGCCGTGTCGCCCCGCCGCTCCCTCCTCCGGCGGTCCCGCGGGAGGAGGGAGCTTAGGCTGGAAGCCTCGCCAGGCGTTCACGGCCGCCGCGGGCATCGTGCTCGCCGGCCGGGCCAGGGAGGCTGCGATGACGGATGCGTCGAGCGACCGGTACCCGCACGGAGACGCCCGCTGCCCGGAGGTCGCCGAGCACGGGCTGATCGGCGACCTGCGCACCGTGGCCCTGGTGGGGACGGACGGCACGATCGACTGGTACTGCTGCCCTTGTTTCGACTCCCCGAGCGTGTTCGCCTCGATCCTGGACACCGAGCGCGGCGGGGCCTTCACGCTGGGGGCCGCGGTTCCCGCCCGGACGAAGCAGTTCTACTTCCCCGACACCAACGTCCTGATCACCCGGTTCTTCACCGAGGACGGGGTCGGCGAGGTGCAGGACTTCATGCCGGTGACCGGCCGGGGCGAGGTCGAGGCGGAGCGGCACCGGCTGATCCGGCGGGTGGTGTGCGTGCGCGGCTCCCTGCCGTTCCGGGTCCGCGTCGCACCGCGGTTCGCCTACGGTGCCCGTGCGCACACCCTCCGGATGGCCGATGACGTGGCGGTCTTCGCCTCCGACGACCTGTCGTTGGCGCTGACCGCCACGGTGGCCATGGAGACCGACGGGCGGGACGCTCACGCGGAGTTCAAGCTGGTCGAGGGCGAGTCGGCGGTGTTCGCGCTCGACCAGGTCGGCGGCGAGGTGACCCCGCGCGGATGTGCGCGGGCCGAGGCGGAGGAGCAGTTCAACGCCACGGTGGCGTACTGGCGGCACTGGCTGGCCGCCTCCCGGTACCGGGGCCGCTGGCGGGAGATGGTGCACCGTTCGGCCCTCACCCTGAAACTGCTCACCTACGCGCCCACGGGGGCGATCGTCGCCGCGCCGACCACGAGCCTGCCGGAGCAGCTGGGCGGTGACCGCAACTGGGACTACCGCTACGTCTGGGTGCGCGACGCGGCCTTCTGCGTGTACGCGCTGCTGCGGCTCGGCTTCACCGACGAGGCCGAGGCGTTCATGGAGTTCGTGACCCGGCACATCAGCCCGGGTGACGGAAGGCCCTCCGGCCCGCTTCAGATCATGTACGGCATCGACGGGCGCACGGACCTTCCGGAGTCCGAGCTCACCCATCTCGGCGGTCATCACGGCTCGGCGCCGGTGCGGATCGGCAACGCCGCCGCGGAGCAGCTCCAACTCGACATCTACGGGGCGCTGATCGACTCGATCTACCTCTACGACAAGTGGGCGCGGCCCGTCTCCAGCGACCAGTGGGACGACGTGTGCGCCCTCGTCGATTGGGTCTGCGACCACTGGGACCAGCCGGACGAGGGCGTCTGGGAGACCCGCGGCGGCCGTAAGAACTTCCTGTACTCGCGGTTGATGTGCTGGGTGGCCATCGAGCGGGCCATCCGGATGGCGCACCGGCGCGGCCTGCCCGCGGACCTGCCCCGATGGCAGGAGTGCCGGGACGCGATCTACCGGCGCATCCACTCCCGTGGCTGGTCACCGGGCCGCCGGGCCTTCGTGCAGCACGAGGACGGGGAGGTGCTGGACGCGGCCGTGCTGATGATGCCGCTGACGAAGTTCATCGCGCCGACCGACCCGAAGTGGCTGTCCACGCTGGACGCGCTCACCCACGACCTGGTGTCGGACTCCCTCGTCTACCGCTACGACCCGCTGGCCAGCCCCGACGGGCTGCACGGCGCCGAGGGCACCTTCTCCATCTGCTCCTTCTGGTACGTGGAGGCCCTCGTGCACGCGGGCCGGCTCGACGAGGCACGGCTCGCCTTCGAGAAGATGCTGACGTACGCCAACCATCTGGGTCTGTACGCCGAGGAGATCAGCCACACCGGGGAGCAGCAGGGCAACTTCCCCCAGGCGTTCACGCATCTCGCGCTGATCAGCGCGGCGTTCAACCTGGACCGGGCGCTGGGCTGACGGGCGACGGGTCGCCCGGCGCCCGGCGCCCGGGGGGACGCCGGTCCGGGACGACGCCGCGCGACGCCGATCAGCTCAGGAAGCTCAGCCGCACCTTGCGCTCGGGGTTGTCCTTGTTGGTGTCCACCAGGCACACCGACTGCCAGGTGCCGAGTTCCAGCCGCCCGCCCAGGACCGGCAGGGTCGCGTGGGGCGGGACGAAGGCCGGCAGGACGTGGTCGCGGCCGTGGCCGGGGCTGCCGTGGCGGTGCTGCCAGCGGTCGTCGGCGGGGAGCAGGCTGTGCAGCGCGGCGAGCAGGTCGTCGTCGCTGCCGGCACCGGTCTCGATGATCGCGATGCCGGCCGTGGCGTGCGGGACGAAGACGTTCAGCAGGCCGTCGCGGCCGGCGGCGGCGTCCTGGAGGAAGGCCTCGCAGTCGCGGGTGAGGTCGACGACCCGCTCCCGGGAGCCGGAGGCGATGTGCAGTACTCGGGTGGTGAACGCGTCTGACATGTTCCCATCCTGACCCACGCACCGGTCCCCACACCCCGGCGACCGCCCCGCTGTCCTGTTGTCCCGCTGGTTCCGCTGGTTCCACTAGTGCCACTGGTGCCGCTGGAAGATCCGCTGCCCCGGCGCTGTTGGTAGAAGCGTGAACGACATGCGTGAGGTCGAGGTGGTGGTGATAGGCGCCGGCCAGGCGGGACTGGCCGGCGCCTATCACCTTCGGCGTACCGGATTCGCGCCGGAGCGCGACTTCGTGGTGCTGGACCACTCGCCCGGACCCGGCGGCGCCTGGCAGTTCCGGTGGCCCTCACTGACGTACGGCAGGGTGCACGGGATGCACGCGCTGCCCGGTATGGAGCTGACGGGCGCGGATCCTCGGCGGCCGTCGTCCGAGGTGATCGCGGCGTACTTCGACCGCTACGAGCGCGCCTTCGACCTGCGCGTACGGCGCCCGGTGGACGTGCGGTCCGTACGTGAGGGGGACGGCGGGCGGCTGCTCGTGGAGACCTCCGACGGCCCTTGGGCGACGAGGGCCCTGATCAACGCGACCGGCACCTGGGACCGGCCGTTCTGGCCGCGCTACCCCGGCCAGGAGACGTTCCGCGGACGTCAGCTGCACACCGCGCGGTATCCGGGCCCGGAGGCGTTCGCCGGGCAGCGGGTGGTCGTGGTGGGCGGCGGGGCGTCCGGTACGCAGCATCTGCTGGAGATCGCCCCGTTCGCGGCCGCCACCACCTGGGTGACACGGCGCCCGCCCGTCTTCCGCGAGGGCCCCTTCGACGAGAACGCCGGCCGTGCCGCGGTCGCGCTCGTGGAGGAACGCGTGCGCCAGGGGCTGCCGCCGCGGAGCGTCGTCTCCGTGACCGGGCTGCCGCTGAACGACGCGATCCGGCGGGGGCTGGCGGACGGAGTGCTGGACCGGCTGCCCATGTTCGACCGGATCACCCCGGACGGCGTGGAGTGGCGCGACGGGCGGCGGGTGGCCGCGGACGTCATCCTCTGGGCGACCGGCTTCCGGCCCGCCATCGATCACCTGGCGCCGTTGCGGCTGCGCGAACCGGGCGGCGGGATCCGGGTCGAGGGCACGCGCGCGGTCGCCGACCCTCGTATCCACCTCGTCGGCTACGGGCCGTCGGCGAGCACGATCGGAGCCAACCGGGCCGGTCGTGCCGCCGTACGCGACATCGGACGGCTGCTCGCCGGACGCTCGCAGGAGCCGGCCGCCGCCTGACGTCCGTCGCGCGCCCCGATGCCCGCCCCCGGGACCGCCGGGCCGCCGGAGCGCGTCGTCACCGGGATTTCGACGGGTTCGTCGCGACCGGTGCGCTCTGCTGGTGTCTGTTGAACTCGGCGACGTTGCGCTGGTGTTCCGCGTAGTCCGACGTGAAACGCGTGTCGCCCGGCTTGACCGTGACGAAGTACAGCCAGTCGCCCGGGGTCGGGTTGATCGCGGCACGCATCGCGTCCCCGCCGGGGCTGTCGATCGGCGTCGGGGGCAGACCCATGCGCTGATAGGAGTTGTAGGGGCTCTCGATGCGGGTGTCCCGCTCCGTCGTGTTCACCGAGAAGCGGTTCAGCGCGTAGTTGACGGTGGAGTCCATCTGCAAGGGCATACCGCGCTCCAGGCGGTTGAAGACGACCCGGGCCACCTTGCCCATGTCCGCCTTGGTGGCGGCCTCGGCCTGGACGATGCTGGCGACGGTCACCGCCTGGTACACGTTCATCGCGTTGCGCTGGGCTCCGGCGGCGATCGGCGCTCCGTTGAACTTCTCGTTCGCCGCGTCGACCATCCGCGTCAGCAGCGCCTGCGGCGTCGGCTTCCTGCCCAGCGGATACGTCGCCGGGAAGAGGTAGCCCTCCGGGTTGCCCTCGGCGTCGATCGGGAGCCTCAGGTTGGCCGTGGGCACGGTCTTCCTGGTGGTGCCGGCGGGCAGGGCGAGGGCCTTGTCGACGGCCGCGTAGATCTGGTTCGCCCGCCAGCCCTCCGGGATCACCAGGGAGGTCGGTCTCTTCTCCTCGTGGCTGTCCGGACTCAGCAGCGGCACCGCCACGGCGGTGCCGGCCACGACGGCTCCGGTCGCGATGAGGGCGAGACGGCCCCGGCGCGTCAGTCGAATCGTGCTCCGTGGCGGAGTGTTCATCTGCATGCGGGCACGGTAACCCGCATATCGTCAGGAAATCGGCATAACCTGGCGTATCGTCATCTTGTCGGCTCCAGCCGGGCGTCCCGCCGCACCAGGGCCGCGTACCGCCCGTCCCGCGCCAGCAGTTGCTCGTGCGTCCCCCGTTCGGCCACCCGGCCGGCGTCGAGGACCACGATCTGGTCGGCGCCGCGGACGGTGGACAGCCGGTGCGCGATGGTGAGCGTGGTGCGGTTCGCCGAGAGCGCGTCGATGGCCTCCTGGACAGCGCGCTCGGTGCGGGTGTCCACGGCGCTGGTCGCCTCGTCGAGGATGAGGACGGGCGGGTCCCGCAGGATGGTGCGGGCGATGGCCAGGCGCTGCTTCTCCCCACCGGAGAAACGGTGGCCGCGCTCGCCGACGACCGTGTCGTACCCGTCGGGCAGGGCGGCGATGTGGTCGTGGATCTGGGCCGCCCGCGCCGCGGCGTACAGCTCCTCGTCGGTGGCGTCCGGCTTGGCGAAGCGCAGGTTCTCCGCGACCGAGGCGTGGAAGAGGTACGTCTCCTGAGAAACGACGCCGACCGCGCGCGCCAGGGTGTCGAAGTCCAGGTCGCGGACGTCGACGCCGTCGAGGGTGACCCGGCCGCCCGTCACGTCGTACAGGCGGGGGACCAGATACCCCAGCGTGGACTTGCCGGCGCCGGTCGGGCCGACGATCGCGAGGCTTCCGCCCGCCGGCACGGTGACGTCGATGCCGTCGAGGACCGGTCCGCCCTTGCCGTCGTACCGGAACGTGACGTCCTCGAAGCGGACCTCGCCCCGGACGTTGTCGAGGTGGAGCGGGTTCGCGCGTTCGGTGATGTCGACGGGGAGGTCGAGGTACTCGAAGATGCGCTGGAAGAGGGCGAGCGAGGTCTGGATCTGCACGCCCGTCGACAGCAGACTGACCGCCGGGCGGAACAGTCCCTGCTGGAGCGAGACGAAGGCGACGATGGTGCCGAGGGAGACGTCCGGGCCGCCGAGCTGGAGGGCCAGTCCCGCGGTCCAGTAGATGAAGGCCGGCATGGCGGACATGACGATGCCGATCACGGCCATGCGCCAGCGGCCGGCCATGTTCGACCGCACCTCGAGGTCGACCAGGCGCTCGGACTCTCCGGCGAAGGACTGCGTGAGCGAGTCGGCGCGGCCCATCGTGCGGCCGAGCAGGATGCCGCTGACGGACAGGGACTCGGTGACGGTGGCGGCCATGGCGGCCATCTGCTTCTGACGCTGGGTGGTGATCTTCCGGCGTTCGTTGCCGACCCGGCGGCTGATCCACACGAAGACCGGCAGCAGGAGCAGGGACACGACGGTCAGCCGCCAGTCGAGGGCGACCATGGCCACGATCGTGGCGACGACGCTGGTGAAGTTGGAGACCAGGGAGGTGGCGGTGGAGGTGACGGTCGCCTGCATGCCTCCGATGTCGTTGGCGATGCGCGACTGCACCTCACCGGTCCGCGTACGCGTGAAGAACGCGAGCGACATGCGCTGGAGACGGCCGTAGACGGCGGTGCGCAGGTCGTGCATGACACGCTGGCCGACCGTCGTGGAGATCAGGGTCTGGAGGACACCGAAGACCCCGGCGAGGACGGCGCTGAGGATCATGCCGAGGGCGAGCAGGCTCAGCAGGCCCGTACGCCCCTGGGGGAGGGCGACGTCGAGCGTCTCCTTGAGCAGGAAGGGCGTGGCCACCGAGACCAGCGAGGAGGCGGCGACCAGCAGGCCGACGACTGCGAGCCGGCCGCGATAGGGGCGGAAGAGCTTGAGGATGCGGCGCACCTGACGCGGCTGCTGCTCGGCGCCGGTGGGCGGGGTCCAGGAATCTGGCGTGTCGGGGTGCATGGGCTCCTTCGGGAGGTCGATCGGGAGGACTCGTGGAGCGTAGCTCATTGTTACCTATATTCACAATGAACGGCATCCTGTTATTGTTCCCGCATGACCACCCCCGATCCCGACGGCCTGCTCGCCGAGCAGTTGCTGCGGCTCACCCGCCGGGTGCACCGCATCCAGAAGCGCCACCTGGAGCACTCCGACATGGGTGTCACCCCGGCGCAGTCCCGCCTGCTGCGCACCCTCGCCCACTTCAGCGAGCCACCGCGCATGGCGGACCTCGCCGAGCGCCTCGAGGTCGTGCCGCGCGCGGTGACCACGCTCGTCGACGGGCTGGAGGCGAGCGGAAAGGTGCGCCGGGTGCCGGACCCCACGAACCGACGGGTGATACGGATCGAGCTGACGGACGCGGGCCGCGAGACGCTCGGCGAGCTGCGCCGGGCCCGCCAGGCAGCGGCGCGGGAGATGCTCGCACCGCTGACGGACGTGGAGCGGGCGGTACTCGGGAAGTTGCTGGACACGCTCATCGACGGGACCGCGGCTCCCCGCTGTTGAGCGGGCTCGGAGGACGGACGGGGGCTCCCGTCGGCGGCTCGGCCCCGGACACGGGAGGCATGTCCGTGCGGGCCGACCGGATCCATGCGGTGCCGCGGAAAACCGGTTGATTCCGACCAGCCTCCGACGGGAACCTTGCACGGTTTGCTGCCGCCGCTCTCGCGGGCACTCCCCTGGTCCGCGTTCCCCCCTCCCCTCCTGACACGAGCCACTGGGACGTCATGCAGATCCAAGACCTTCCGTACCCCGACCCGGGTGTGCCGGACGTACGCTCCGGGCCCCGCTTCCTGTGGTGGCTCGGCCGCAATCAGTCGGGCGGTCAACTCAAGTCACTGGCCTGGGGACTGCTGCACTTCGTGGCCGTCTCGACGCTGCCGTTCTGTGTCGGGTTCGCCGTCGAGGCAGTCGTCGACCGCTCCGGTTCGCGACTCGCCCTCGCCGGCGGGCTGATGGCGCTGGCCGGTGTCGCCACCGCCGTCGGAGACACCTTCCTGCACCGCGCCGCCGTCACCAACTGGATCACCGCGGCCGCCCGCGTCCAGCAGCTTCTCGCCCGCAAGACCTCGCGGTTGGGCTCCGTGCTGAGCCGGCGGGTCGCCGCCGGCGAGGTGGTGGCCGTGTCCACGGGTGACGTCGAGAAGATCGGCTGGTTCGTGGAGGCCGTGTCGCGGTTCACCGCCGCGGCCCTCACCGTCGTGCTGGTCTGCGTCGGCCTCGTGGTCTATCAACCCGCCCTGGGGCTGGTGGTCGCCGTGGGCCTGCCCGTCCTCGCCGTCGCGGTGCTGCCCCTGCTGCCCCGCGCCACCCGCCGGGCCGACTTCCAGCGCGAGAAAGCCGGACGCGCCACCGAACTGGCCTCCGACACGGTGGCCGGCCTGCGGGTGCTGCGCGGCATCGGCGGCGAGGAGCTGTTCCTCGACCGCTACCGCCACGCCTCCCAGGAGGTCCGGCACGCGGCCGTGCGCAGCGCCCGCATGTGGTCCCTGATCAGCGCCATCCAGGTGATGCTGCCGGGGCTGCTGCTGATCGCGGTCGTCTTCCACGGCGTCCGCCTGGCCCGCGAGGGCCGGATCTCCGTCGGGGAACTGGTCACCGTCTACAGCTCCGTCACGGTCCTGACCTATCCCCTCAGGCACTTCGAGGAGATCGCGATGGCGTACTCCTTCTCCCGCCCGTCGGCCAGACGCGCCGCCCGCGTCCTGTCACTGGAACGCGCCACGGAAGCTGCCGGAACCCGCCCGCCGGACCTCCCCTCCGGCGACCTGTACGACCCGGCCACGGGGCTGCTCGCGCCGACCGCCCGCCTCACCGCGGTGGTGTGCGGCGACCCTGACGCCGCCGGACGGCTGGCGGAACGCCTGGGCGGACACGCCACACAGGACGGCCCGTCGGTGCTGCTCGGCGGGGTTCCGCTCGACGAACTGCCGCTCGACTGCGCCCGCACCGCCGTCCTCGTCCAGGACAAGGACCCGGTGCTGCTCTCCGGATCGCTGCGCGACCTGTTCGACGTGCCCGCCTCGGGTGACGTCGACACGGCGGCGGCGCTGGCGGCCGCCCAGTGCGGGGACGTGCTGGAGGCGCTCGTCCAGGGGTCGCTGGACGCCGAGGACCCGATGGACGCGCGGATCACCGAACGCGGCCGGTCGCTGTCCGGCGGCCAGCGCCAGCGGCTGGCCCTGGCCCGGTCACTGTTCACCGACCCGGACGTCCTCGTCCTGGACGAACCCACCTCCGCCGTCGACTCGCACACCGAGGCGCGGATCGCCGAGGGCCTGCGAGAACTGCGCGCCGGACGCACCACCGTGCTGTTCACTTCCTCCCCGCTGCTGCTGGACCGGGCCGATCAGGTCGTCCTCGTCCACGAGGGCCGGGCCGTCGCGGTCGGTGTGCACCGCGAGCTGCTGCACGCCGACCCGCGCTACCGCGCCGTGGTGACCCGGGAGACCGACGAGGAAGCCGCTCTGAGCGGTGTGCTCACGGCATTCGAGAAGAACGAGCTGCAAGAGATCGAGGAGACCGCATGATCGGCGTGGCGCCCCCGGCGTACGACCCGGCGGCACCGACCGCGGCCACCACACTGCCGGTCGGCGCCCCCGCCACCGTGCGGGCCTACGTGGGGGACCTGTTCCGCCGGCACCGGCGCGCCTTCCTGGTCCTCGTCGCCGTCAACACGATCGCCACCATCGCCTCGATGATCGGTCCATGGCTCCTGGGCGACCTCGTGGAACGGCTGTCGGACGGGGCACGGGACCTGCGTCTGGAGCTGACCGCCACGCTGTTCCTGCTCGCCCTGGTCGTCCAGGCCGCGTTCGTCCGGCAGGTGCGGCTGCGCGGCGCGATGCTCGGCGAGCGGATGCTGGCCGACCTGCGCGAGGACTTCCTCGTCCGGTCGGTGCGGCTGCCACCGGGCGTGCTGGAGCGGGCCGGGACGGGCGACCTGCTGTCCCGCATCACGACGGACGTGGACCGCCTGGCCAATGCCATGCGCGAGGCGGTGCCGCAGCTGACCATCGGCGTGATGTGGGCGGTGCTGCTGCTCGGCGGGCTCGTCGTCACGGCACCGCCCCTGGCGCCCGCCGTGCTCGTCGCGGTGCCGCTGCTGGTGGCCGGCTGCCGCTGGTACTTCCGGCGGGCGCCGGCCGGCTACCGGTCGGAGGCCGCCGGATACGCCGCCGTCGCCGCCGCCCTGGCCGAGACCGTGGACGCCGGACGCACCGTGGAGGCCCACCGCCTCGGTGAGCGCCGTGTCGGGCTGTCGGACCTGCGGATCCAGCAGTGGACGGCCTGGGAGCGGTACACGCTCTGGCTGCGCTCGGTGCTCTTCCCCGTCATCAACCTCGTGCACGTCACCGTCCTGGGCTCGGTCCTCATGCTGGGCGGGGCCTTCGTCCTCCAGGGCTGGATCGGGGTCGGCGAGCTGACGACGGCCGCGCTCCTCGCCCAGATGCTCGTCGACCCCGTGAACCTGATCCTTCGCTGGTACGACGAGCTGCAGGTGGCGCAGGTGGCGCTGGCCCGGCTCGTCGGCGTGCGCGACATCGAGCCGGACGCCGGGGACTCCGCGCTGGAGCCGGACGGACGGGACGTGCTCGCCGACCGGGTGCACTTCGGTTACCGCGAGGGCGTCGACGTGCTGCGCCAGGTTTCGCTGGAAGTCGCCCCCGGCACCCGACTGGCCCTGGTCGGCCCCTCCGGCGCCGGCAAGTCCACACTGGGCCGGCTGCTCGCCGGCATCTACGCGCCGCGCGAGGGCCGAGTCACCCTGGGCAAGACCGAACTGTCCCGGATGACCGCCGAACGCATCCGCTCGCAGGTGGCGCTGGTCAACCAGGAGCACCACGTCTTCGTCGGTTCGCTGCGCGACAACCTCCGCCTCGCACTCCCCCACGCCCGGCTGCACCCCGGCGAGGACACCTCGCAGGGGGCCGAGGACGCCGAACTGTGGTCCGCCCTGGCCTCGGTCGACGCGGAGAGCTGGGCGCGGGCCTTGGACGACGGTCTGGACACCGAGGTCGGCTCGGGCGGGGTCGCGCTCACCCCGGCGCAGGCCCAGCAGATCGCGCTGGCCCGGCTCGTGCTGGCCGACCCGCACACGCTGGTCCTCGACGAGGCGACCTCGCTGCTCGACCCGCGTGCCGCCCGTCACCTGGAGCGGTCCCTGGCCCGTGTCCTGGACGGCCGTACCGTCATCGCCATCGCCCACCGCCTGCACACCGCCCACGACGCCGACGTCATCGCCGTCGTCGAGAACGGCCGCATCAGCGAGCTGGGCAGCCACACGGAGCTGGTCGCGGCGGACGGCGCCTACGCGGCCCTGTGGCGGTCCTGGCACGGGTGAGGACCGTGACACCGGATGCGCCGTCCGTCGGTGCGGAAGGAACGGTGGCGCCGGAGGACGGGGCGGGGTGGGGCCGGGGCCGACGGGACCGTCCCGGGCCCGAGGCGGAGCGGGCTTCGGAAGGCGTTCGGCGCACGGCGGCCGGGCCGGGCCCGGCACCCCGGCCCGGGCTCGGCCTCCCCGGCTGCCGTTGCGCCCCCCCGAAGCGGGGTGGAACGCTGGAGAGCGGCAGCCGTGTGGACGGCAGCGGGCCGGTCCGTCCGAGAACGTCCTGATCCGTCCATGCTCTGCCGCCCCCGGCCCGCGCCCCGAGCGGTGGTGTTCCATCGCCGGCCGTGGTGAGGACGGGCCCGTCATCCCCTGGAGGAACCCGTGAACAGCGCCGAAGGATGGGGGGACGACGTCTACCAGCCCGACGCGTCCGAGATCCAGGACGACGCGGGTCTGCTCGACGCGGAGGACACGCTCGTGGACGACGGTGTCGACGACCCGCTGGACCGGGGCTGGTCGCCACCGGAGAGGCCGTGGGCCGTGGAGCACACCGGCGTGACGGCCGCGGAGCGCCGACAGGGCGAGACCCTCGACCAGCGGCTCGCGGAGGAACTGCCCGACCTCGCCGCCCCCGACGGCGACGGTCTCGGAGACACCGACGGCACCGACGGGGAACTCCTGGACAATGAGGTGGGCTCCGCCCGCTCCGGCCGGCTGGTGGCACCGGACGAGGGGGCCCACGAGGACGAGGAGAGCGCCCTGGTCGCCACCGATGTGGGCATCGACGGAGCGGCCGCCTCCGCCGAGGAGGCCGCGATGCACATCGTCGACGAGGACTCTCTGCCCGGCTGACCCGGCCGTCCCCGGTCCGTCCCGCCCGCCCTCACCGCGCGGGGAGCACACCGGGCAGGGCCCGCACGCAGGGCCGTCGTCCGCTGCGAGTGCCGCCGCGGAGAGGGCCCGGCGAGTTGAGCCGCCCCCGCCCACGGCGGGATTCAGATGACGTTGAGAGCGACCGCGCCGCCCACGCCTCCGAGGACCATGAAGACCGGCATCAGCACCTTCAGTTCGACCCAGCTGCCCGCCCTGAACCGCATGGCCTTGGGCGGCCCCAGGGGGTACCAGCGCTTGCGCCCGATCGGGATGGGCCACAGGACCGGGCAGCCGGAGACGGTCAGCGCGTCCCCGATGTCGTGCACCAGGGCCCCCAGCAGAATCGGCAGCCCCAGCCACAGGTACTCCTGGCCGGGGTCCGTGAACAGCCAGCCCGCGCCGTTGCCGGGCTTGTCCAGGACGCCGGCGAGGATCCAGGCGCTCGTCGCCGCCAGCAGCCACACCAGCACATCGCTGCTGGAACCGCGGGCCGCCCGCCACAGCAGACCCTCGATCGCCAGGACCATGTGCACGAAGAGGATCGCCAGGACGGCCCAGCGGCCACCGGTGATCGCCAGTGCCGAGGCACCCGCGCCGATCATGACCGCCCACAGCCAGGTGTGCGTGAGCGTCCGGTGCCCCCCGGAGCGGCGCGGGTCGCCCTGCTTCTTCGTGGCCTTGTAGACGGCGTAGGAGAGCTTGTCGACGATCTCGCACAGCCAGCGCGAGACGGGGCCGAAGGCCCGGGAGATCGTGGCCGCCTTGTGGTCGAGGTCCGGGGCGAGCGCGGCACCCGCACATATCAGCGCACCCGCCAGCAGCACCGGCCACGGCATCGTGTGCCCGGCCGCCGCGGCCGCGGCACCGACGCCGAGCCAGGCGGCGGCGCCCGACAGTGAATGTGCTGGTCCCATCATGGCCGTTGCCCGCCCTGTTCCTCGTTCGCCGCTGTCCAGTTGACCGGGTGCGATGACGCTCCGTCGGCGCCCCAGCGTAGCGGCCGTGATCTTCGGCCGGGCATCCGATTCCCCCCTCGGGCTCCGGGGCAGGCAAGATGGGGTCGTGACCCTCATCGATCAGCTGCCGCCGACCGCAGATCCCGACGCCCTCTACGACGCCTTCGAGTCCTGGGCCCAGGAGCGCGGTCTCACGCTCTACCCGCACCAGGAGGAGGCGCTGATCGAGGCGGTCTCCGGCGCGAACGTGATCGTGTCGACGCCCACCGGCTCCGGCAAGAGCATGATCGCGGCGGGTGCGCACTTCGCGGCCCTCGCCCGGGACGAGGTCACCTTCTACACGGCGCCGATCAAGGCGCTGGTGTCGGAGAAGTTCTTCGAGCTGTGCAAGCTCTTCGGCACGGAGAACGTCGGCATGCTGACCGGCGACGCCTCCGTCAACGCCGACGCCCCGGTCATCTGCTGCACCGCCGAGGTGCTGGCGTCGATCGCCCTGCGCGACGGCAAGGCGGCGGACGTCGGCCAGGTCGTCATGGACGAGTTCCACTTCTACGCGGAGGGCGACCGCGGCTGGGCCTGGCAGATCCCCCTTCTGGAACTGCCCCAGGCGCAGTTCGTCCTCATGTCGGCCACGCTCGGCGACGTCTCCTTCTTCGAGAAGGACCTCACCCGGCGCACCGGCCGCCCCACCGCGGTGGTCCGTTCGGCGACCCGGCCCGTACCGCTGTCCTACGCGTACCAGTACACACCGCTCACGGAGACGCTCACCGATCTGCTGGAGACCAAACAGGCTCCCGTCTACATCGTGCACTTCACCCAGGCGCAGGCGGTGGAGCGGGCGCAGGCCCTGATGAGCATCAACATGTGCTCGCGGGAGGAGAAGGAGCAGATCGCCGAGCTGATCGGCAACTTCCGCTTCACGACGAAGTTCGGCCGGAACCTCTCGCGCTACGTGCGGCACGGCATCGGTGTCCACCACGCCGGCATGCTGCCCAAGTACCGGCGTCTGGTGGAGAAGCTCGCCCAGGCCGGTCTGCTGAAGGTCATCTGCGGTACGGACACGCTCGGCGTCGGTGTGAACGTGCCCATCAGGACGGTGCTGTTCACGGCGCTGACCAAGTACGACGGCAACCGTGTGCGCACGCTGCGGGCGCGGGAGTTCCACCAGATCGCGGGCCGGGCCGGACGGGCCGGCTTCGACACGGCGGGTTTCGTGGTGGCGCAGGCGCCGGAGCACGTCATCGAGAACGAGAAGGCGCTCGCCAAGGCCGGTGACGACCCGAAGAAGCGCCGCAAGGTGGTGCGCAAGAAGGCGCCGGAGGGCTTCGTCGGCTGGACGGAGAACACCTTCGACAAGCTCATCGAGTCCGAGCCGGAGCCGCTGACGTCCCGCTTCCGGGTGACGCACACGATGCTGCTGTCCGTGATCGCGCGCCCCGGAAACGCCTTCGACGCGATGCGGCACCTGCTCGAGGACAACCACGAGCCGCGCAGGCAGCAGCTGCGGCACATCCGGCGCGCGATCGCGATCTACCGTTCGCTGCTGGACGGCGGGATCGTGGAGAAGCTCGACCAGCCGGACGCCGAGGGCCGGATCGTCCGCCTCACCGTGGACCTCCAGCAGGACTTCGCGCTCAACCAGCCGCTGTCCACTTTCGCGCTGGCCGCGTTCGAGCTGCTCGATCCGGAGTCGCCTTCCTACGCGCTCGACATGGTCTCGGTCGTGGAGTCCACCCTCGACGATCCGCGCCAGATCCTCGCCGCCCAGCAGAACAAGGCGCGCGGCGAGGCGGTCGCCGCGATGAAGGCGGACGGTGTCGAGTACGAGGAGCGCATGGAGCGCCTCCAGGACATCAGCTACCCCAAGCCCCTGGAGGAGCTGCTCTTCCACGCGTACAACACGTACCGCAAGAGCCACCCGTGGGTCGGGGACCATCCGCTGTCGCCGAAGTCGGTGATCCGGGACATGTACGAGCGGGCCATGTCCTTCACCGAGCTGGTGTCCCACTACGAGCTGGCCCGCACCGAGGGCATCGTGCTGCGGTACCTGGCCGGCGCGTACAAGGCGCTCGACCACACGGTTCCGGACGACCTCAAGTCCGAGGACCTGCAGGACCTGATCGAGTGGCTGGGCGAGATGGTCCGCCAGGTCGACTCCAGTCTGCTGGACGAGTGGGAGCAGCTCGCCAACCCGGAGGAGATGACCGCCGAGGAGGCGCAGGAGAAGGCCGACGAGGTCAAGCCGGTCACCACCAACGCGCGCGCCTTCCGCGTCCTCGTCCGCAACGCGATGTTCCGCCGTGTGGAGCTCGCCGCGCTCGACCAGGTCGACGAACTGGGCGAGATGGACGCCGAGTCCGGCTGGGACGCCGACGCGTGGGGCGAGGCGATGGACAAGTACTGGGACGAGTACGACGACCTCGGTACCGGCCCGGACGCCCGTGGCCCCAAGCTGCTGGTCATCGAGCAGGAGCCGCAGAACGCGCTGTGGCGCGTCCGCCAGATCTTCGACGACCCCAACGGTGACCACGACTGGGGCATCAGCGCCGAGGTGGACCTCACGGCCTCCGACGCGGAGGGTCGCGCGGTCGTCCGCGTCACCGACGTCGGCCAGTTGTGAGTACGGGCCGAGGCAGAGAAGCAGGCACAGGAGAAACACACCGATGACGAACCCGGCCGAGAGGCTAGTCGACCTGCTCGACCTGGAGCAGATCGAGGTCAACATATTCCGCGGCCGCAGCCCGCAGGAGTCCCTGCAACGGGTCTTCGGCGGCCAGGTGGCGGGCCAGGCGCTGGTCGCGGCCGGCCGGACCACGGACGGCGACCGGCCCGTGCACTCGCTGCACGCGTACTTCCTGCGCCCGGGCCGGCCGGGCGTGCCGATCGTGTACCAGGTCGAGCGGGTGCGCGACGGGCGGTCGTTCACCACGCGCCGCGTCACCGCCGTGCAGCAGGGCCGCACGATCTTTAATCTGACCGCCTCCTTTCACAAGCCCGAGCAAGGTCCGTTCGAGCACCAGTTGCCGCCGGCCCGTGAGGTCCCGGACCCGGAGACGCTTCCGACGGTCGCCCAGGAGGTCCGGGAGCATCTGGGCGGGCTGCCCGAGCAGCTGGAGCGGATGGCACGTCGGCAGCCCTTCGACATCCGGTACGCGGACGGGCTGCGCTGGAGCCCCGAGGAGATCAAGGACGCCGAGCCGCGCAGCGCGGTGTGGATGCGCGCGGTCGGTCCGCTCGGCGACGATCCGCTCGTGCACACCTGCGCGTTGACGTACGCCAGCGACATGACGCTGCTGGACGCGGTCCGTCTCCCGGTCGAGCCCCTGTGGGGTCCGCGGAACTTCGACATGGCGTCGCTGGACCACGCCATGTGGTTCCACCGGCCCTTCCGCGCGGACGAGTGGTTCCTGTACGACCAGGAGTCGCCGATCGCGACAGGTGGCCGTGGGCTGGCCCGTGGGCGGATCTACGACGTGCACGGCCGTCTGCTGGTGTCGGTCGTCCAGGAGGGCCTGTTCCGGACCCTGTAGGACCGGTGTGCCCGCCGGAGACAGGTGCGTCAGGTGCTTCTGCGGCGGAGCCGGCCCAGCAGACCGCTCATGAGCCGGCGGGGCCGGTGCCGCTCCGACTGCCGCGGGTCCGCCGTCGGGCGCGCGTCCAGCGTCGGGTGCGCGCCCAGCACCGGGTGCGCGTCCAGGACCGGGTGCGCGTCCAGGACCGGCCGCGGGTCCGCCGTCGGTCGTGGAGGGACCGGGATACGCCCCGCCGCGTGTGCCTGCGGCTTCGGTTCCGGTAGCGGTTGCGGTTTCGGCGAGGGCCGTGGCGCGGGCTGATGGGCACGGGCCTCGTCCAGGGCTTGCAGCAGGTCGGACCGGAGCCAGTCGATCTCGTCGGGGGCGTCCGCCGTCACGATCTTCTCGATGAGACGAGCCGCCGGGGAGCCGGGCGCTCCGTGGGCCGGCGGCCCCGGGCGGAACCGGTTCAGATGGGAGCGGTCGTAGGGGTCCTCGACGATCTCGGCGATGTGGGCGGCATCGAGGAGAGAGGCCACGGCTGCCGCTCGCTGCCAGGGACCGTCGGCCTGCCGCAGCAGGAAGCCGAGACGGCGGCCCCGCCAGTTGCGGGGGCGCAGGTCGAGACCCTCCGCCACCTGCTGCCGCAGGGCTCGGGGCGTCCGGCCGGTGAGCAGCGGGGCGTTGTCCTCATCGGCGGCGAACTGTCGTAGCTCCTCGGCTAGATACAGCCAGACGACGGCCCGGTAGCGGTTCAGATAGAACCTCACAGGTACCACGAGACCCAGGCGCGCCAGGCGTGTGAACCGGGTGGGCGCCACTTCCATGACGGCCGCCCCCTCGGCGGTGCCGACGGCCTCGACGCTCCTGCGGAGTGCCTCGGGGAAGCCGGGCGCGGCGCGTAGCCGGTCGAGCTCGGTGCGGGGGACCCGGCGTCCCCCTCCCCCTTCGTCGGGCACGGTCCTGATCCGGCCGAGGTCCACGGCGAGTTCGAACTCGCTTCGTTTCATGCCCAGTTCCCTCGCCGCTCGGCCGAAGGCGGTGAAGGGGGCGTGGGGTCGGGTGGTGGTGTCGCCTGACATGGCCGGTCTCCCCCGTGGAGTGGTGGGCCCCGCGCCGTCCGCGATGGCCTCGGAAAAACCGTAGCCGGATTCGCGGATCCCGTGGCAAGCCTGTGGACAACTCCATGGAACGGGAGAGAAGAGCAGGTCAGAGGTCTGTCGGTGGAGTGCGCTCGGGGTGGCGGGCGTCCACCGCGAGGTGCTCGCCGACCCGGTTGACGAGCAGCGCCATCTCGTAGGCGATCTGGCCCATGTCGGCATCCACCCCGCTGAACACGCACAGGCAGCTGCCGGCACCGGCCGCGGTGACGAACAGCACCGCGTCATCGAATTCGACCATCGTCTGGCGGACCTGACCCGCGCCGAAGTGGCGTCCGGATCCCTTGGCGAGGCTGTGGAGGCCGGACGAGACGGCGGCGAGGTGTTCCGCGTCCTCCCGGCGCAGCCCCGTGCTGGCGCCCGCCACAAGCCCGTCGTTGGACAGGACGAGCGCGTGCCGTACGTGGTCGACCCGTTCGGTCAGGTCGTCCAGCAGCCACCCCAGCGTCTGCTTCTGCGCCATGTTCCCTCTCCCCGTGTGAGGATTCCCCGTGTGCTGTCCCCGCCCGTCGGGTGGCTCCGCCCGTCGGGTGGCTCCGTCCGCCAGCCTTCCCCACCACCGGCCGGCGGGCAAGGAGGATGAGGGCATGGCACAGAAGATGACCGATGAGGAATGGCGGGCGTTCGTCTCGCACGGCACGCGCACCGCGAAACTGTCGACGGTGCGTGCGGACGGACGTCCGCACGTGACGCCGGTCTGGTTCCTGCTCGACGGGGACGAGGTGGTCTTCACCACAGGCGCGAACACCGTGAAGGGACGCAACCTCGCCCGGGACGGCCGGGTCGCCCTGTGTGTCGACGACGACCGGCCGCCGTTCGACTACGTGGTGGTGCAGGGCGTGGCCGACGTCTCGGACGACCTGGACGAGGTCCGCGGCTGGGCGACCCGGATCGCGGCGCGGTACATGGGCGAGGAACGTGCCGAGGAGTTCGGCGCCCGCAACGGTGTTCCGGGGGAACTGCTGGTTCGCGTCGGGATCGACAAGGTGCGCGCCGAGAAGGCGGTCGCGGCCTGACCCGACGGTGGTGACGGCTCAGCTCACGGAGTCGAGCAGCCGGGCGGTGTGCACCCGCCCGGCGTACTCGACGAGCCGGATCAGTACCTCCTTGCCCGAGGCGCGGTCGCGGGCGTCGCACAGGACGACGGGGGTGCCCTGGTCGAGGTCGAGGGCGCGTGCGACCTCGGGCGCGCTGTAGGTCCGCGCTTCCGGGAAGCAGTTGACGGCCACCACGAACGGGATGTGCCGGTGCTCGAAGTAGTCGACCGCGGGGAAGCAGTCCGCCAGGCGGCGGGTGTCGGCGAGGACGACGGCACCCAGGGCGCCCTGGGACAGCTCGTCCCACAGGAACCAGAAGCGGTCCTGGCCCGGGGTGCCGAAGAGGTACAGGGAGAGGCCGGAGCGGATGGTGATCCGGCCGAAGTCCATGGCGACGGTCGTCGTGACCTTCCGGTCCACACCGTCGGTGTCGTCCACCGTCCGGCCCACCTCGCTGAGCAGTTCCTCGGTGCGCAGCGGCTTGATCTCGCTGACCGCCCCCACCAGGGTGGTCTTGCCCACGCCGAAACCGCCGGCGACGAGGATCTTCAACGCCAGCAAGGACGCGTCGCCACCTGGGGCGTCCACCTGTTCGGAGACCATGGATCACTTCTCTCGGGAGTTCGGGAAACCGGTCGACGGGGGTGCGGGGGTGCGGGGGATCCAACGCTCGTCTAGAGGGCCCGCAGCCCGTCGATGACCTCGCGCAGGATGCGTTCGTCGGGCAGTTGCGCGGGGGGCACCGGGCGGTTCACGGTGACGCAGCCCCGTTCGAGCAGGTCACCGAGGAGCACCCGCACGACGCCCACGGGCAGTTCGCAGCCCGCCGCGAGTTCCGCCACGGACTGGGTCTCCGCACGGCACAGGGCGACGAGGGCGCGGTGTTCCGGGCCGAGCCCGGCGCCGTCGGCCCCCGGGGCGCCCGGGTCCAGGGCGACCAGGGCGATCAGGTCGAACCGGACTCCGGTGGGGCCGGGTCTGGTGCGTCCGCCCGTCACGGCGTACGGGCGGACGAGCGGTCCGGCGTCCGTGTCGTACCACTGGCTGCCCGGCCGGCAGGGGGCGTCGGTCACGTCCTCGGTCATCGCGCGGGTCGCCTCTCGCCTCATCCTGCGGCGGGCGGTCGTGCGGAGCGGCGCGGCGGCGCGTGGAGGTGCTCGCCGACGCGTTTGACCAGCCGTGCCATCTCGTACGCGACCAGACCGATGTCGGCGCTCACGGCGGTGAGGACGGCGAGGCAGGAGCCCTCGCCCGCAGCGGCGACGAACAGGAAGCCGTCGTCCATCTCCACCATGGTCTGCCGGACACCGCCGGCGCCGAAGTGCCGGCCCGCGCCCTTGGCGAGGCTGTGGAAGCCGGAGGCGACGGCGGCGAGGTGCTCGGCGTCCTCCCGGCCCAGGGCGGTGGAGGCGCCGACGGCGAGGCCGTCGGCGGACAGCACCACGGCGTGCCGGACCTCGCTCACGCGGGTCACCAAGTCGTCCAGCAACCAGTCGAGTTCGCCGGACGCCCGGGCCGCTCTCGTGCTCGGGTCCTGGATCATGCGGGGCCTCCTTCGCTGCTGTCGCCGCCCGGTGCGGGATCAGGGGTGGCGCCTCGGCCGGGTTGCCGTCCGCCCCCGCGCGCCCAGCCCTCCCGGTACGCGGCCATCCGGTCCCGTACGAGTTCCGGCGTGCGCCCGTCGTCGCCGCGCGGGCCGGACACCGGGACCGGCTCCGGGGGGCGAGCGTGTCGCAGTGGGGGGGCCAGGTGTGCCTGCCGTATCCGGCGCGGCAGGTCGTCCGACGCGTCGAAGTCGTCCGGTGGTCGGTGCAGGCGCAAGGCGGTGACTCCGGGGGGAGGAGTGTCGGCCGCCGCCGGTTCGGCCGCGGCCCGGACGGGAGCGACCAGCGCCGGCCGGTCGGCCGTGGCGGGTACGGCGTCCTGGTTCCGGCCGTCTGCGGGCACGCGCGCGTACCCGCGTTCGGCCGGCCGTGGTGCCTCCGCCGGCTCGTCGGCGGATCGTTCCGGCGTAGCGCCGTGCAGCAGGGCGGTGGGCAGCAGGACGACCGCCGTGGTGCCGCCGTAGGGCGAGGTGCGCAGGTGGACCTTGACGCCGTGGCGTGCGGCGAGTCTGCTGACCACGAACAGGCCGAGCCGGTCGCTGTCGAACAGGTCGAGCGCCTCGGACTGCGCGATGCGCAGGTTGGCACGGGCGAGGCTCTCCTTGCCCATGCCGAGACCCCGGTCCTCGACCTCGACGGCGTAGCCGTTGCCGACGGGCTCGCCGGTGACCCGCACGCGCGTGTGCGGGGGCGAGAACTGGGCGGCGTTCTCCACCAGTTCGGCCAGCAGGTGGGTGAGGTCGGCCACGGCCGAGCCGATGACGGCGGCCTCCGGGAACTGCCGGACCTCCACGCGCGCGTAGTCCTCCACCTCGGAGACGGCGGCGCGGACCACGTCGATCAGCGGGACGGGCATGCGCCAGGCCCGGCCGGGGGCGGCTCCGGAGAGGATGATCAGGCTCTCCGCGTGGCGCCGCATGCGCGTGGTGAGGTGGTCGAGCCGGAAGAGGTCGCCCAGTTCGTTCGGGTCGTCCGAGCGGCGTTCCATGCTGTCCAAGAGGCTGAGCTGGCGGTGGACGAGGATCTGGCTGCGGCGGGCGAGGTTCACGAACACTCCGGAGATGCCACTGGCGAGCTCGGCGCGTTCCGCGGCGGCCCGCAGGGCGGCGCGGTGCACGGTGCCCAGGGCCTCGGCGACCTGGCCGGTCTCGTCCTCGGCGGACGGCCCGGGCGGTGCCTCGGCCTCGATGTCGATCTCCTCGCCGGCCCGCAGCCTGCGCATGGCCTCGGGCAGTTTGCGGCGGGCGATCCCCAGGGCGCCGTTGCGCAGGCCCACCAAGTCCACGACGAGTCCGCGGCCGATGCGCACGGAGATGACGAGCGAGGTGGCGACGGCCACGAGTCCGAGCAGCAGTGCCGCTCCGGCCGGGGTGAGCAGTCCCCGGGTGAAGGGGTCGGCGCGGTCGGCGGTTCGGTGTGCCGCGGCCGTCTCGACGGTCCGCATGCCGTCCTGCACGCGCGCGTGGGCCGTGCTCCAGGTCGTCTCCGGCGCTGCCGCGAGGGCCTTGGCCCCGGGTCCGTGGGCGAGCACCTTCTCTTCGACGGCGTTCACGGCGGCGTAGGCGTTGCCCGCGGCCAGCTCTCGCCAGGCGATGCGTTCGGACCCGCCGAGGTCTGCCGCGGCCGACTCGGTGAGGACGCGGCGGGAGGCGACCGCGCCGGTGAACAGCCGCAGGCGCGGCCCGTCCAGGCGTCCGGCCAGGCGGGCGCTGCCGAGCACGACGTCCTCCTGCGCCAGGGCCTCGCCCGCGCGGGCGAACTCGAGCAGCACGCGCGCGTCGGAGCCGAGTTCGGCGTCCTGGATGCCGGAGAGCGACCCGCCGACGGCGAAGGCGGCCGCGACCGTCCGCGTGTACCCGTCGTACGTCTGCGCCCAGTCCGCCGTGCCGTCGAGCACCGCGGGCCGCAGCGAGCGCAGCTCCTCGGCTTCGGAGACGAACGCCTCCAGGCGCCGGGCGACCTCGCCGGGCAGGTCCTGGGCGTCGGCGACGGTGCTGTCGTCGTCGAGCCGCAGTGCGGCCACCGCGCGGTCGGTGCGTTCGCCGAGCTCCCGCAGGTCGTCCCGGTGTCCGGCGGCCGGATCGGTGGCATGGCGTACGGCGGCCGCACGTTCGGTCTGCAGCGCGGTCACCGCGGTCGCGACCGGAGATCGGACCTCGGTGTCCACGCGGTGCGCCTGGCGCAGTCGGGAGACGTCCTGTGCGGTGCTGACGGTGGCGTACGCCCACAGGGCCAGCAGGGAGACGACGGGCACCATCAGCAGGCAGACGATCCTGGCACGCACGGTGCGCGGCCGTATCCGCCGGCGGCCCGCGCGCGCGGGTGAGGTGCCGGCCGGCGTGCCCGGCTCTTCGTACGGTCCCTCGTCGGCGGGTGGTCCGGCGTGGGCACGTCGTCCGCGCACGGGGGGCGGCGTTCCGGCGCCGTCCGTGGGGGTCCTCCGGGGTGTGCGCATGGCCTCCTCGTTCGGGAGTGGTTCGGGGGCGTGCCGTCCGGGCCCGTCACAGGGTGCGGGCCGGTCGGCGGCTCGCGGCGTGCTCCGCCGGCTGCTGCGCGGAGGCGGACGCCGCGCGCTCTCCCGTGGTGGGCGACAGCGCGACGAAGGCCGAGGTCAGGAAGAGGTAGGAGCCGAGGCCGACGGCGAGGGGGAAGACGAACTGCATCGCCGTGGCCCCGGGCAGGGCTTCACCGGAGGGTGTGACGCGTACGTCCACCGCGAGCATCCCGGTGTAGTGCATGCTGCTGACCGCCGCGCCCATGACGAGCGAGGCGAGGGTGACCGCGACCGGCGACTCGATGTTGAGCGCCGCCCAGAGGGCCGCGGTCGCCGCGACGACGGCGATCACGACGGAGACCGCGACCAGGACCGGGTCGTAGGTCACGTCGCCGTGCAGCCGGACCGCCGCCATGCCCAGGTAGTGCATGCTCGCCACGCCGAGTCCGGTGGTGAGACCGCCGAGCAGCAACGCGCGCGTGCGGTCGCGGCCGTAGCCGACGGCGAAGACTCCGGCGCAGACGACGAGCATGGCGACGAGGAGGCTGAGCACGGTCAGGGGGACGTCGTAGCGGATGTCGGTGCCGCCGACGCCGAAGCCGAGCATGGCCACGAAGTGCATGGTCCAGATGCCGGTGCCGATCGCGGAGGCCGCCGTGACGAGCCAGTTGCGGCGGGAGCGTCCGCTGGAGCCCAGCGCGCGGACGGTGCAGCGCAGCCCGAGGGCGGCTCCGATGCAGGCCATCGCGTACGACAGCACGGGGGTCAGCCAGCCGAAGGCCGCGTGGTCCAGGTGTCCCATGGCTCCGGGACGCTAGTGGGGGCACAGGGGCACAAAGGGGGCGCATTTCGAAAGGTGCCGCAAAATGACGGGGAATTGCGCCGGACCGATCGGCTCGCGCTCGAACGTGTGCACCGCGACGTCCTCCGTGCCGGTGAGGGATCATGCGGCACATGAGCGACGACCACACACACGTCCAGGAGTTCTTCACCGCGCGCGCGGCGGCCTGGGACAGCCGTTTCCCCGACGACGGTCCCGCCTACGCGGCCGCTGTCGCCGCACTCGGTCTGCGGCCGGGTGATCGCGTGCTCGACGCGGGCTGCGGCACCGGACGCGCCCTGACGCCCCTGCGTGCGGCCGTGGGAGATGCGGGTGAGGTCGTCGGGGTCGATCTGACCCCGGCCATGCTGGAGGCGGCCGTACGGGCGGGACGGGACCGCGACGGGCGGCTGGTGCTCGCCGACGTGGCCGCCCTGCCCCTGGGCTCGGCGGCCTTCGACGCCGTGTTCGCGGCGGGGCTCGTCTCCCACCTGCCCCGCCCGGCGGAGAACCTCCGGGAGCTGGCCCGTGTCGTGCGCCCGGGCGGCACCCTCGCGCTGTTCCATCCGATCGGCAGGGCGGCACTCGCGGCACGCCAGGGCCGGCGGATCACCCCGGACGACCTTCGTGCGGAGCCGCATCTCCGTCCCTTGCTGGCCGGCTCCGGATGGCGCCTGACCTCGTACGTCGACGAGGACACCCGCTTCCTGGCCCTGGCCGTCCGGGAGGTGTGAAGGTCGTGTGCGACCACCGGTCGCAGGGCTCGGGCGCCCGTGGGCTCACCGCCGGGCTCGCCGTGAAAGCGGGCGGAAGCGGCGCGGGGACCCGGCTCACCGCGAGGCCGGACCGTCGACATGCCGTACGGGGCAGCCGCCCGCGCCGGGCACCGGGCGGGTGCCCAGCTCCTGAAGCCGGTAGCCGTCCGGGTAGCTCTTGATCTCCCAGTTCTGCCGTGCGAAGTGCGGTGCCCGGCGCGGTGGCAGCAGCCGGACGGCGCGTCCACGCGCGCGTACCGCCCGGCGGACCAGGGAGCGGACGGCGGGGGCCGGAGGCGGGTAGCGGAAGGCCTTCAGGAGCGGTTCGTCGAGCAGGGCGAGGGTCGCGGTGCGCAGCACGGGGGCGAGCGGCCGCGGGTACCAGGAGGCCATCAGGCCGAGCGTGGCGTCCGAGACGCGCCGAGCGCCCTCGTCCCAGGCGAAGTGGGCCGCCTCGTAGGCGTCGAGGCAGGCTTCGAACTCCTCGTACGTCTCGGGGATGTCCTTGATGCCCATGCGCTCGCCGAGGGTGCGATAGTGCACGGTGGAGGCGATGGTCTCGTGGCGGGAGAGCCTGCGCCAGCCGTAGGAGTCGATCCAGCGCTTGGGCATCACGACGAACGTGCAGAGCACGTACCTCATGTCGTCGTTGCCGATGTCGTAGCTGCGGTGCATCTGGTTGATGCGGCGGACGGCCGTACGGCCCTGTTCGCTGTCGAAGCCGTGCTCCACGACGGCGTCGAGGAGCAGCGAGGTGTCGTCGTAGCGTTTCTGGGTGCGGTCCGTGAGTTCCGCCGTGCGCGCCAGCAGCCGGCCGATGCTCGGCACGGCGTAGGTGCGGTAGAGAGCCAGTTCCAGGGCTCGCGTGAAGTCCCAGGGGAATTCGTACGCCGCGGTGAGCCGGTAGATCTCGGAGGCCTGCTCGTAGGGGTCCATCGTCCGTATGCGTGCGAGCCGCTCGAAGCGCTTCACCGCGCCGTCCCCCTTCTGTCATCGGAATTCCAACTCTACGGTCGTCAGCGGGGGATGAGTGCCCGGCAGGGGGAATCACCCAGGGGGAAGGTGGTGGTCGGCATGGTCGACGAGGTGCGCAGGACGTGGGAGAGAGTTCTCGGCGCGGTGCGCGCACCGGCGCGCACACGTGGGGAGCGGTCCGCCGGCGGGGGCCGGATCCTCGGCGGCGGCAAGGACGCCGACGGGCGGGGATCCAAGGGCGGCAGGCGGCACAACCTCTTCGAGGCGGCCGCGGCGTACGTCTCGGCCTGCGCGGAGGACGACCAGGACGGCATCGAGGAAGCGGCGGGCTGGGTGTCGCCGGAGGCGCTCTCCTTCGGGGTCAACGAGCTGGCCTGCCGTGCGGTCATCGCGCTCGCGCGGGAGCGCGACGAGTCGCCGCGGGCGGTCGCCCGCGCGCTGCTCGGGCTGCCGGCCGCCTGAGCGCCGGGGCGGCGAACCGGGGCTGTTCGGCCTTGTCCGGCCGGAGAACGGCAAGCTCCAGGTGTGTCGGGGAGTCGTGACAACCGCGTTGCCACCCCACTAGGGTGCGCGCCGTTGACGAAACCTGTGGGGAGGCTGAGATGGCCGGGACGGACGAGGACGCCGTCGCCGCCGCGGACGACGCGCTCTACGTGCTCACGGCGGTGCTGCTGACGCCGGCGCAGTTCCCGAGTGTGCTGGGCGACGACTACCCGGAGGCCTGCGCGGTGCTCGGCCTGGCACCGTTCGCCGACGGTTACGGTCTGGTGCTGGGCCAGGACGGCGCGGGCGCGCGGTGGACGGTCGTCATCGACGACGTGTCGCTGGTGGCCGTGGCCGTCGCGTCGTGGGACTGCGGCATGGAGTACGACCTCTCGCCCGACGAGCGCACGGTGGTCGCCGCCCTGCCGGGCTGGCCCCTGGAGGTGGCCGTCGCGGCTCCCGGCGTACCCGCCCCGCACGACCCCGCCCCCGAGGGCGAGGACGGTCCCACGCTGTCCCCACCGGACACGAGTACCTGGGGTCCCGCACAGCGGCGGCTGGGAGCGGACGAGATAGCGCTCCAGTGGACGCTGTGGCGCGAGCAGATCGACGACGCAGCGTTCACGGCTCGCCGGGAGGCCTCCGGGGAGGAGACACCGGGCGCGAGCGCGGGCGGGGGCGGCGGGGCGAGCACGGGCGAGGGCGTGGGGGCAGGTGCGGGCGGGGGCGGTGAAGACGGCAAGGGCGGTCCGAGGGGGCACAGCGGCGTCCGGCGCGTCCTCGCGGAGGCGCGTGCCTATGTGGAGTCACCGCCCCCGCTGGGCCGTGTGCGCTCGTCGTTCGCCCCGGGGGACGCGCGCACGCTGCGGGCCGACGGCCCCGGCTGGTCGCTGGTGGCCCGGACCGACGACATCGCGTTCGTGCTGCTCGACGACGAGCCCGGCGAGGTGCTTCCCGTCGGCCGGGGACCCGAGCTGCCGGGCCTGCTGGAGGCACTCGACAAGATGGCGGTCCGGCCCAGCTGAGCCGCCGCGCGGAGCCGTGCCGCGGCAGCCGTACCGCACTCGCGTGGTGGCTGCCTCATCGCGCCTACGGGACCGAGCGCCGCTGAGGGCGGGGGCCGCGGCCCGGCCCCCGCCCTCTCAGCGACCGAGCTCCTTGCGTGTGACGCGGCGCAGCCTGCGCCGTTGTGAGGGATCCAGCGCCAGGTAGGCCGCCGCCGGAACACCCAGCACGATCAGCAGAACCGCCCACCAGGGCAGCCAGATCAGCAGTAGGAGCCCTACCGCCACACCCCCTGCGGCGATCTTCGCGTTTCTCGACATGTGCGTCGCCTCCTTCGCGGCCACTGCCGCTCTCTGCTCTGAAAACGGGTCCGTGCGGTGCACGGTTCCACCGGCGTCCCTGAGACGTCCCTGACATGCACCCCTTAGACGCCCCTGAGAGGGCCTGCTCCCCCACCATCGGACCACTCGGCCGCGCAGGGCGCGCGTCCGGCCTGGATGTGCCGGCGCCCGGGCCGACGGACGGCCGACGCCCGGTGTTCACCAGCGCGTCGTGCGGCGTTCCGCGGATGGCCCAAGCCTGGCGGCTGTCACCGAACCCGCCCCTCAGGAGGCCCGATGTCCCCGCACGCCCCCGGCCGGCGCCGCGTCCACCGATCCGTCGCGGCGGGCGTACCGCTCGCGGTACTGGCCGCGCTGGCCACGGCCGGACCGGCCGCCGCGCACACACCGCCGGGAGAGGCGTACGTCACCCGGACCGCGACTCTCGGCGACATCCCGCTCGGGGCGTTCAGCAACTCTCTGCTCCCGGGCACGGTGGCCGACGACCGCGGGGTGGACCTCGGCGGCATCGGCAGCGACATCTACCCGGCGGACCGCGCGGGCGAGTTCTGGACGGTCACGGACCGGGGCCCCAACGGTCAGATCAAGGTGGACGGAACCAAGCGCCGTACGTTCCCCGTGCCCGGCTTCGACCCGGCGATCGTCCGGATCCGGGTCACGGGCAGCACGGTGAAGGTCCTGGGGGCTATCCCCCTGACCACGTCGTCCGGGAAGCCCGTCACCGGCCTGTCGAACCAGGCGGGGCGGGACGAGGCGCCCTACTCCTACGACGCGAGCACCCCGCTGTCGTACGACCCGAACGGGCTGGACACCGAGGGCATCGTGCGGGCCTCGGACGGGAGTTTCTGGCTCGTCGACGAGTACGGGCCGTCGCTGGTGCACGTCTCCGCGCGCGGGGAGGTCCTGACGCGCTACGTGCCCGAGGGGCTGGGTCTCGAGGGCGCCGACTACCCGGTCGTGGAGGCGCTGCCCGCGGTCCTGCTGAACCGGAAGATCAACCGCGGCTTCGAAGGGCTGGCACAGCTGCCGGGCGGTGACCTCGTGCTGGCGGTGCAGAGCCCGCTGTCGCTGCCGGACCAGGACGCGGGAGAGGCCTCGCGCACCGTGCGTCTGCTGCGGTTCTCGCCCGGGAAGAAGGCGGTCACCGCCGAGTACGCGTACCGCTTCGATCCGGTGGACGTGGTCGACCCGAGCGAGGACGACACCTCCGAGCTCAAGATCTCGTCCGTGGTCGCGGTGGGTGGCGACCGGCTGCTGGTCGAGGAGCGGACGGACAAGGCGGCGCGCCTGCACCTGGTACGGCTGGACCGCCGGGCGAACATCCTCGGCGGCCGCTGGGACGACGAGGCGACGTCGCCCTCGCTCGAGCAGCTCGACGATCCGGCCGCGTCGGGTGTGCCGGTCCTGTCCAAGCGGCTCGTCGTCGACCTGGGCACGGTCGCCGGGGTGCCCGGGAAGATCGAGGGCGTCGCGCGCGTGGACCGCGACACGCTCGCCCTGATCAACGACAACGACTTCGGGATGACGGACGGCACCGAGGCGTTCGACGCACAGGGCCGGCTGGTCGACAGCGGCGTCGAGACGACGGTGACCTACGTGCGGCTGCCGCGGGGGCTGTGACGTAGGCCGGCCGGTCCACGGCTGCGGGGACGCGTCGTGCGGCGGACACGCGCGTGAGGATCCCCTCCGCTTGCGCGAGAGGGGCCGAACCAGTTGCGGGGCCCCTCACGAGGACACCTTGCGCCCGTGTGTCGCGCGACGGCCCTGCGGCCCCGCTACCGGAATTCATTCGCAGTGCATCGGCCTTCAGACCGGTGGTGAAGCGAATCTGACAGTGGCGACGCGGAGCGGCGCAGACTCAGGTCCGGCGGCGCCGGACACCGCGGTTCGTCGCCTGCGGCGTGGAGCGTCGCGAGTGCCTCTTCCGGCGGAGCCGGGCGGTGCTCACATGGGCTGGTTCTGCTGTTCGATATACTGCCTGACCACGGAGAGCGGGGCACCGCCGACGGTTCCGGTGACATAGGACCCGGACCAGAGCATGTCGGCCCGCCAGTAGTGGCGCACCAGGTCGGGGAACTCCTGACGGAGGCGGCGGGAGGAGACGCCCTTGAGGGAGTTGACCAGCTTGCTCACGGCGACCTTGGGCGGGAAGTGCACCAGCAGGTGGACGTGGTTGCCCTCGCCGTTGAACTCCACCAGGTCGCACTCGAAGTCCGTACAGCCGACCGCATGATCTCCTCCATCCGCCTCAAGTGGGCGTCGGCGAACACCTCGGGCCGGAACTTGGTCACGAAGACCAAGTGAACATGCATCACGAAAACACAGTGGCGACCAGTTCTGATCTCCTGCATCTCACCCATAACCCAAGTATCTAGGGTGACGGTCATGCAGCTCAGGTACAGCTTCCGCCTGTACCCGGACACCGGTCAGCAGAGCGCGTTGGCGAAGGCGTTCGGGTGCGCCCGTGTCGTGTTCAACGACGCGGTCCGCGCCCGTGAAGACGCCCGAAAGGCCGAGCAGCCGTTCCCGACGGCCGGTCAGCTGTCCCGGAAGCTGATCACCGAGGCGAAGCGGACAGCCGAGCGGTCCTGGCTCGGCGAGGTCTCCTCGGTGGTGCTCCAGCAGTCCCTGCGGGACGCCGAGAGCGCGTACCGCAACTTCTTCGCCTCCCTCAAGGGCACGCGCAAGGGACCGAAGGCGGGATCACCACGGTTCAAGTCCCGCAAGGACACCCGGCAGTCGATCCGGTTCACCGCCAACGCCCGCTGGAACATCACCGACAGTGGCCGCCTGAGCCTGCCGAAGATCGGCGCGGTAAAGGTGAAATGGTCCCGAACCCTGCCCACCTCGGTCACCGTCGTCAAGGACGCGGCCGGGCGGTACTTCGCCTCCTTCGTCATCGACACCGACCCCGCCGCCGACGTGACCCGGATGCCGCAGACCGACCGCACGATCGGTATCGACCTCGGCCTTACCCACTTCGCGGTCCTCTCCGACGGCACGAAGATCGACTCCCCGCGCTTTTTGCGGCGCGCGGAGAAGAAGCTGAAGAAGGCCCAGCGGGAGCTGTCCCGCAAGCAGAACGGATCAAAGAACTCGGCCAGGGCCCGCCTCAAGGTCGCCCGCGCCCACGCCACAGTTGCTGACGCTCGCCGCGAGTTCCATCACCAGCTCTCCACGAAGCTGATTTCCGACAACCAAGGGATCGCTGTGGAGGACCTGTCGGTGGCGGGACTGGCCCGCACGAAACTGGCCAAGTCCGTGCACGACGCCGGATGGTCCTCGTTCATCAGCATGCTCGAGTACAAAGCGGAACGGTACGACCGCACCCTGGTCAAGATCGGCCGGTTCGAGCCGACCTCCCAGACCTGCTCCGCCTGCGGTGTCAAGGACGGACCCAAACCCCTGAACATCCGGGAATGGATCTGTACTGCCTGCGGCACCGTCCACGACCGGGACACCAATGCCGCGATCAACGTGAAGACGGCCGCCGGACTGGCGGTATCGGCCTGCGGAGCGCCGGTAAGACCAGGAGCGATCCCGGCACAGCGCGAAGAAACAGGAAGCCACGGATTCCCGACCGAACCCCGTGCCGCGTAGCGGCACAGCAACGATCGAGAAGACCAGAATCCTCAGGCTTCAGCCCGAGAGCAAGTCAAGGCAGCAGTTCGTCCAGGGACGGCAGGAGCGACTCGAGGTCACTGGGCACTTCGCTGGGCAGTGCGGTCGGCAGCTCGGTGGGCAATGCGGTCGGCAACTCGGTCGGCAGTCCGCTGGGCAGCCGGGTGGGCAGGTCGCTGGGGAACCCGCTGGGCAGCTCGGTCGGGAGGCTGAGGGACGGCGCGGGCGAAGAGCTGGTGCCCGCCGGCGGGTCCTCGTCCGGCGAGTCGTCGCCTCCCGAGGCCATCAGCACCACGGCGGCCACGGCAATGGCGGCCGCCAGGAGGGCGAGCACCACGAAAAGGGGTTTTCCGCGCCTCCCGGAGCCGCCGGGCGGGCCCGGCGGCGACGAGGGTGGAGGGGGCGGAGGGGGCGGCCAACCGGCCCCTCCCGTGCCGTGCTCGGGGCCGGAGCCCGAGGGAGGCGGTCCGAAGCCGCCCGGAGGCGGCGTGTCACCCGGCGGTCCGGGCGGCTGGGGCGGTACGGGCGGCATGGCCATGGTGTCCAGCGTCGCCCGCGACCGCCCAGGGCGCGACCCCCTTACGGGACTTGATACACCTTCATGCCCCGGAGCGGACGATTCCGGCGTATCCGATGAAGGGACCGCCGCCACGACGGTACGCGGCCGCCGTCGAAGCAGGGTCCGGCGCCGGGACGCAACAGCGTCCGGCGTTGGGACGCATCAGGTTCCGACGCCGGGACGGAGCAGAGGCCGACGGCACGCGCGCGTGTGCGGCACGGCACCGCGCGGGTGCGAGCCCCCGCGCGCACGAGCCCCGGCGGCGGCATACGCCCGTGTGAGCGCCGGAGACCGCCTCCGAGCCCGCGTGGGTGCGGTCGGAGACGGGCCCGGGCCCCTACACCCGCGCGCGCGTGCGGTCAGCCCCGGGCGCCGAGGAGGTGGTCCATGGCGAGCTGGTCCAGGTGCTCGAAGGCCATGCCACGGGCGGCGGCAGCCTCGACGTCGAACTCCTCGAACGCGGAGCGGTCGGCCAGCAGGGCCTCCAGGCCGTCGGCGGCGGTGGCCTGGGCGAGCTGGTCCAGACGGGCGTCGCGCAGGGCCTGCTGGACCTCGGGGTCGTTGCGGAAGGCGGCCGCGCGCTCCTTCAGGATCAGGTAGTTGCGCATGCAGCCCGCGGCCGACGCCCACACCCCGTCCAGGTCCTCGGTGCGCGGCGGCTTGAAGTCGAAGTGGCGCGGGCCGGTGTAGCCGGCGCTCTCCAGCAGGTCGACCAGCCAGAAGGCGGAGCGCAGGTCGCCGGCGCCGAAGCGCAGGTCCTGGTCGTACTTGATGCCGGACTGGCCGTTGAGGTCGATGTGGAAGAGCTTGCCCGCCCACAGCGCCTGGGCGATGCCGTGCGGGAAGTTCAGGCCCGCCATCTGCTCGTGGCCGACCTCGGGGTTGACGCCGTAGAGCTCCGGGCGCTCCAGGCGCTCGATGAACGCGAGGGCGTGGCCGACGGTGGGCAGCAGGATGTCGCCGCGCGGCTCGTTCGGCTTGGGCTCGATGGCGAAGCGCAGGTCGTAGCCCTGGGAGGTGACGTACTCGCCGAGGAGGTCGAAGGCCTCCTTCATGCGGTCGAGGGCGACGCGCACGTCCTTGGCGGCACCGGACTCCGCACCCTCACGGCCACCCCAGGCGACGTAGGTCTTGGCGCCGAGCTCGGCGGCGAGGTCGATGTTGCGGATCGTCTTGCGCAGGGCGTAGCGGCGCACGTCGCGGTCGTTGGCGGTGAACGCGCCGTCCTTGAAGACGGGGTGGGTGAAGAGGTTGGTGGTGGCCATCGGCACGGTCATGCCGGTGGTGTCCAGCGCCTGGCGGAAGCGCTTGATGTGCTCCTCGCGCTCGCTGTCGGACGAGCCGAAGGGGATCAGGTCGTCGTCGTGGAAGGTCACGCCGTAGGCGCCCAGCTCGGCCAGGCGCTGCACCGTCTCGACCGGGTCCAGGGCGCGCCGCGTGGCGTCGCCGAACGGGTCCCGTCCCTGCCAGCCGACGGTCCACAGACCGAACGTGAACCTGTCGTCGGGGGTGGGCTGGTAGCTCATGCCACGGCTCCTTGCTTGAAGACTGTCTTGCCGACTATTTCGTCATGGCCGTTTACAAATTAGTATGCGGACGCATCTCTGGGAAGACAGATCCCGCAGAGCCGCGGAAAAACTTGAGGAGAGCCCGATGTCAGCAGCCGAGGGTCCGCTCGTCGTCGGCGTGGACACATCCACCCAGTCCACCAAGGCGCTGGTCGTCGACGCGGCCACCGGGCAGGTCGTCGCGAGCGGTCAGGCGCCGCACACGGTGTCCTCCGGCGCCGGCCGGGAGAGCGACCCGCGCCAGTGGTGGGACGCGCTGTGCGAGGCGCTGCGCCAGTGCGGTGACGCGGCGCACGAGGCCGCCGCGGTGTCGATCGGCGGACAGCAGCACGGTCTGGTGACGCTGGACGGGCGGGGCGAGCCGGTGCGTCCGGCGCTGCTGTGGAACGACGTGCGTTCGGCCCCGCAGGCCCGTCGGCTGACCGAGGAGCTGGGCGGCGCGACGTTCTGGGCGGAGCGCACCGGGTCGGTCCCCGCCGCCTCGTTCACGGTGACGAAGTGGGCCTGGCTCGCCGAGAACGAGCCGGAGGCCCTGCGCGCCACGAAGGCCGTCCGCCTCCCCCACGACTACCTCACCGAGCGTCTCACGGGTGAGGGCACGACCGACCGCGGTGACGCCTCCGGCACCGGCTGGTGGGCGTCCGGGACCGAGGCGTACGACGAGGAGATCCTCGCCCACGTGGGCCTCGACCCGGCGCTGCTGCCGCGCGTGGTGCGCCCCGGTGAGGTGGCGGGCACGGTGCGCGACAGCCACGGCCTGCCGTTCTCCAAGGGCACCCTGGTGGCCCCGGGCACCGGTGACAACGCCGCGGCCGCGCTGGGCCTCGGCCTGCGCCCCGGGACACCGGTGCTGAGCCTCGGGACCTCGGGCACGGTGTACGCGGTGGCGAAGCGGCGCCCCGCCGACCCGACCGGCACCGTGGCCGGCTTCGCCGACGCCCACGGCGACTGGCTCCCCCTGGCCTGCACGCTGAACTGCACGCTCGCCGTCGACCGTGTCGCGGCCCTGCTGGGCCTGGACCGGGAGGCCGTGGAGCCCGCCGCGGAACTCACACTCCTCCCCTACCTGGACGGCGAGCGCACCCCGAACCTGCCGAACGCCTCCGGCCTCCTGCACGGCCTGCGTCACGACACCACCGCCGGGCAGCTCCTCCAGGCCGCCTACGACGGCGCGGTCCACTCCCTGCTCGGCGCGCTCGACCTCGTCCTCGACGAGGACGCGGACCGCTCCGCCCCCCTGCTGCTGATCGGCGGCGGCGCCCGCGGCACGGCCTGGCAGCAGACCGTACGGCGGCTGTCGGGACGGCCGGTGCAGATCCCCGAGGCCAAGGAGCTCGTCGCGCTGGGTGCGGCGGCGCAGGCGGCCGGACTGCTGACCGGCGAGGACCCGGCGTCCGTCGCCCGGCGCTGGAACACGACGCGGGGCCCGGTGCTGGACGCCGTGGAGCGGGACGAGGCGACGCTGGCCAGGATCGCCGGGGTACTCTCCGACGCGGCCCCGCTGCTGGAGCGGGCCACGGACACCCACTGAGAGTCGACCGACGGCATGACCGCACCGCTGCACGAGGGGCGCCCGGCCGGGCCGGGGCGTGCGCTGCCCGACACCCAGCAGGGCATGCGCCGCCGCAACCTGGCCCGGGTGATGCACGCCGTCAGCGCCGAGGGGCCGCTCTCGCGGGCGGCGGTCGCCTCGCGCATCGGTCTGACCCGGGCGGCGGTGTCGACCCTCGTCGACGAACTCATACGCTCCGGTCTGCTGGAGGAGCTGGGCCCCGAGCGGCCCGGCCGGGTGGGCCGGCCGGGGTCGGCGCTCGCCGTCAGCGGTCGCGGCCCGGCGGGGATAGGCGCCGAGGTCGGCGTCGACCACCTCGCGGTCTGCGCCGTGGACCTGCGCGGTGACGTGCGGGTGCGCGCCGAACGGCAGGGCACGAACCGGGGCCGCCCGCCGGGGCCGGTCGTCGAGGAGCTGGCCCGGCTGGTGCGTGAGGTCGCCGCGGAGGCGGAGGCCGAGGGGCTGTGGCCGGCCGGCCTCGCCGTCGCCGTTCCCGGTCTGGTGGCGCGCGACGCCCGCACCGTCGTCCGCGCCCCCAACCTGGGCTGGCAGGACGTCGACCTCGGCGCGCTGCTGCCCGGGGAGTTCCCGCTTGCCGTGGACAACGAGGCCAACTTCGGCGGGCTGGCCGAACTCTGGCTGGGGTCCGGTACCCCACGCGACTTCCTGCACGTGTCGGCCGAGATCGGCATCGGCGCGGCACTCGTCGTGGACGGCAGTCTGCTGCGCGGCACCCGCGGCTTCGCCGGCGAGCTCGGCCACGTCCCGGTCCGGCCCGACGGGCCCCGATGCGTGTGCGGCGGACGCGGCTGCCTGGAGCAGTACGCCGGTGAGGAGGCGGTCCTGCGCGCGGCCGGCCTCGCGCCGGGCGAGGGCCGGGTCGGCCTGCTGGCCGGCCGCGCGGCCGACGGCGACGAGGACGTACGACGGGCCCTGCGCGAGGCGGGAACGGCCCTCGGTATCGCCCTGACCGGGGCGCTCAATCTCCTGGACCCCGAGAGCGTCGTGCTCGGCGGTGCTCTGTCCGGCCTCGCGCCCTGGCTGCTGCCGTCCCTGGAGGCCGAACTCGCGCGCCGCACGGCGGGCCCGCCCTGTCCGGTGTCCGTGTCGCGACTGGGCCCCGAAGGTCCGCTGCTCGGGGCGGCGCACTCCGTGGTGCGGACCGTGCTGGACGATCCGGCGGCGGTGGCGGGGCGAGCCTGAGCCCTGCGGTTTCCCGGCGCCCCGGCCGGTGAACGGGCGTGGCGTCAGCGGTTCCCGCGGCTCGGACGGCCACCGCGGTGTGCGCCGGCGGGGCGGCGCGGAGACTCCGCGACCGCGGCGGCCGCAGGCACCCGCGCGGCCACAGTGACCGGAACTCCCCGTTCGAGTGAGCGAGTTGTCCACAGTTCCGGACTCGTCCACGGAACCCGGCGGTGGCCCCCCGCATCCCGGCCGGCCGCCGTAACGTGATCACGCGGGCGCAGCCCGGCCTCCCCCCTCACACCAGCCCCCTCCGCGCAACCGTCCACGCCCGCGGCCTCGTCCCCGCCTCCGACAGCCGTGTCCCCTGAAGGGAGCCGTGCAGCATGACCGACTTCAGCGTCACGACCGCCTCACGGAGCATGACCACGCGGTCCGAACCGGCCGCGACCGTCCCGGCGTTCGGCGGCTTGCCGCAGCCGGCCCCGACTCGTGGCCATGCCGCGCGCCGGAAGCGTCGCCGGGCACCGATCACATCCGTGCCACCTTCCATAGCCCGTACGTGAACAGAGGTACGCAACCCCGACGGCCGAGTTCTCGTTGGCACACCATGTGCGACACCACCGACCCATGCGTGGCCGGGCTCCGCGTGCACTGGCCGGCTAAGCGTCAGACGGACCACGGAGCACAGCGCGGCGGCGGGACACGGCGGCTCCGCTGACGGAGTCCGCGGCACCCCCTCGCGGCTGAGGCCCCGTGACCGGCCGGCATCGCCCCCCCGACCGCCCCCCCCTATCCCCTGTTCCCCTGCTCCCCCACTGCACCGCTGCCCCACTGCCCCGCTCCCCAGAAAGGCATCACCCCGTGGAACGAGCAAGCCTCCTGCCCGGCAGGCGACGGATCCTGAAGGGCGCCGTCCTCGCGGCCGTCCCCTACGCCCTGCTGCCGGACGCCCGGGCCGACGCCCAGGACGCGGCCGTCGACTACGCCTCGGCCCAGTGGCAGCCCGCGACCCCTTCCAACTACACCGCGTCGGACCGCCCCGCCGCCCACACCGTCGACCGCGTCGTGATCCACGTCACACAGACCACCTACGCCAAGACCCTCGCGGTCTTCCAGAACCCGAAGAAGAGGGTGTCCGCGCACTACGTCGTCCGTTCCGCCGACGGCAAGGTGGCGCAGTGCGTGCGTGAGACCGACATCGCCTGGCACGCGGGCAACTGGGAGTTCAACACGCGCAGCATCGGCATCGAGCACGAGGGCTGGGTGGACGAGCCGTCCTACTTCACCGACGCGTTGTACGAGCGGTCCGCCCGGCTGACGTCGTCCGTCTGCGACCGCTACGGCATCCCGAAGGACCGCACCCACATCATCGGCCACCACGAAGTGCCCGGGACGGACCACACGGATCCGGGTCGCCACTGGGACTGGGGACGTTACCTCAGACTCGTCGCCTCCGTCCGGCCGTAGCGACGCGGCGGGCGGACGCGTCGTCCCGCCTTCGGCGCGACCCCGGTCCGAACGGTTGTCGGCGAGCGCACCCGGAGTGACGATGTCCCCAGTCGCATCGCCTTCCGGGAGGCCGAGTTGACCGATCCCTGGGTGGCCCTGGAGCCGGGGGCCGACCCTGCCGAGCGCGTAAGGGTTCTGCGGCGGGCGCACGAGACGTTCACCGCCGCCGGCACGGTGGCGCGGCCGGTGCGGGCCGTGGTGGCCGACTCGTGGCGGCGCTCGGCGCGGGCGGGCGTCGGGCCCGACGGCACCGCGAGTGTCGAGCTGACGGACGGCGATCTGGGCGTCTACCGGGCCGAGCACCCACTGGCGCGGGTGATGCCGCTGTTCCGGGAACTCCTGGGTCCGTTCGCCGCCGACGGGGAGCATCTCGTCGCGGTGTGCGACGCGTACGGCAGGCTCCTGTGGGTGGAGGGTCATCCGGCGACGCGGCGGAGGGCGGGGCGGATGAACTTCGTGCCCGGTGCGCGGTGGGCGGAGAGCGCGGTCGGGACGAACGCGCCGGGCACGGCGGTCGCCGTGGACCGGCCGGTGCAGGTGTTCGCTGCCGAGCACTTCATCCGGCGGGTGCAGCCGTGGACGTGCGCGGCGGCCCCCGTGCACGATCCGCGGACCGGGCGGGTGCTGGGTGCGGTGGACATCACCGGCGGGGACCGGCTCGCCCACCCGCACAGTCTGGGCTTCGTCCAGGCGGTGGCCCGGGCGGCCGAGTCCCATCTCGCGCTGCTGGCCCCCGAGCCGGCGGACACCGCTCCGCCCGTGCTGGCCGTGCTGGGGCGGGACGAGGCAGGTCTGACCATGGGCGGCCGTCGGCTCCGGTTCAGCCGGCGGCACAGCGAGATCCTGGTTCTGCTGGCCCGGCACCCGGAGGGCCTGACCGGCGACGAGTTGTCGTGCGCGCTGTACGAGAACGAGTCGGTGACGCCGGTGACGCTGCGCGCCGAACTCGCCCGGCTGCGCGGGGTGCTGGGGCCGGGACTGCTGGCCTCGCGTCCCTACCGGCTCACCGTTCCCGTCGAGTCGGACGTCTCCGCCGTCGAACGCCGGCTGGCGTCGGGCGCGGTCACGGCGGCGGCGTCGGCGTACGCCGGGCCCCTGCTGCCGGCGTCGCGGGCACCGGCGGTGGTGCGGCTCAGGCACCGTACGGCCGACGCCGTGCGTGCCGCGCTGATCGCGCGCGCCGACCCGGACCTGCTGGCGGACTGGGCGCACGCGCCGTGGGGCGAGGACGACGTCGACGTGTGGCGGGCACTGGCGGCGACCCGTCCGACGGCGGCGGTCCGGGCCCGCCTGGCGGCTCTGGAGTCGGAGCTGGCACTACCACCGGGACGTCCGGGCCGACGGCCCGGCATCCACCCCCCGCGCTGACCGCACAGTTGCCTGCCGACGTCAGTTCGCCCCGCCCCGCCCGACAGCTCACCGATCTCCGTGATCACAGGGCCCCGCGTCCACGCGGGCACCGGCATCCGCCACCGGTGGCCGCCCAACGCTGGGCGAGTGTGTCGGGATTGATCGGCGTGACGTGGGTGACGGCGGTGCGGGCACGGGCGAGGAACGACTTCTCCCCGTCGTCGACGCCGTAGTCGATGGTGATGACCGGTACACCGGCACTCCGCGGATCTGATATCCGGGCCCCCGTGAACTGCTGCCCCGGTCCAGCCGTCGACGCAACGTCCTCGCAACGTCCGCTTCCCTAGCCTCCGGCGGAGAGCTGTCCAAGGGCGGGCAGCACTGCTCAGGGAGGCAGGCACCATGACCCGTTACGCGGCGCCCGGTACCGAGGGCGCGATCGTCTCCTACCAGGACCGCTACGACCACTTCATCGGCGGCGAGTACGTGCCGCCGGTCCGGGGCCGGTACTTCGAGAACCCGTCCCCGGTGAACGGGCTGGCGTTCACGGAGGTGGCCCGCGGTTCGGCCGAGGACGTGGAGCGGGCGCTGGACGCGGCGCACGCGGCCGCGCCGGGCTGGGGCAGGACGTCGACCACCGAGCGCTCCGACATCCTGCTCAAGATCGCCGACCGCATGGAGGCACATCTGGAGCCCCTGGCCGTCGCGGAGAGCTGGGAGAACGGCAAGCCGGTCCGTGAGACGCTGGCGGCGGACATCCCCTTGGCCATCGACCACTTCCGGTACTTCGCCGGCGCGGTCCGCGCGCAGGAGGGGACGCTCAGCGAGGTCGACGCCGACACGGTGGCGTACCACTTCCACGAGCCGCTCGGTGTCGTCGCGCAGATCATCCCGTGGAACTTCCCGATCCTGATGGCCGCGTGGAAGCTCGCGCCGGCCCTCGCGGCGGGCAACGCGGTCGTCATCAAGCCCGCCGAGCAGACGCCGGTGTCGTTGCACTACTGGATGAGCCTGATCGCGGACCTGTTGCCGCCCGGGGTGGTGAACATCGTCAACGGCTTCGGCGAGGAAGCGGGCAAGCCGCTCGCGTCCAGTCCGCGGGTGGCGAAGGTGGCGTTCACCGGCGAGACCTCCACGGGCCGGCTGATCATGCGGTACGCCGCGGAGAACCTGAAGCCGGTCACGCTGGAACTGGGCGGCAAGTCGCCGAACATCTTCTTCGACGACGTGTGGGACAAGGACGACGACCTGCGCGACAAGGCGCTCGAAGGCTTCACGATGTTCGCGCTGAACCAGGGCGAGGTGTGCACCTGCCCGTCCCGAGGTCTGATCCAGCGCGGCAACTACCCCGACTTCCTGGCCGCGGCCGTCGCCCGCACCGAGCTGATCAAGCCCGGACACCCCCTCGACACCGACACGATGATCGGCGCCCAGGCCTCCGACGACCAGCTCAAGAAGATCCTCTCCTACATCGACATCGGCCGGCAGGAGGGCGCCAGGATCCTCACCGGCGGGGAACGGGCCGAGTACGACGGAGAGTTGAAGGGCGGGTACTACGTCCAGCCGACCGTCTTCGAGGGCGACAACCGCATGCGGATCTTCCAGGAGGAGATCTTCGGACCGGTCGTCTCGGTGGCCTCCTTCGACGACTTCGACGACGCCATCAAGATCGCCAACGACACGTCGTACGGCCTCGGGGCCGGTGTCTGGACGCGGGACATCAACACGGCGTACCGCGCGGGCCGGGCGATCCAGGCCGGCCGCGTCTGGACCAACTGTTACCACGCCTACCCGGCCCACGCGGCGTTCGGCGGGTACAAGCAGTCCGGGATCGGGCGGGAGACGCACAAGATGATGCTGGAGCACTACCAGCAGACGAAGAATCTGCTGGTGTCGTACTCGCCGAAGAAGCTGGGCTTCTTCTAGGAGCTGAGAATGGGCGCCTGACCTGGGCATTCGCCCGTCAGGCGCCCTTCAGGGCACACAACTGAGAGGTGAGCCGAAATACGACTCTGCTCCCGGTTTATCCCGCTGGTGTCCCACCTCTGACCAACTGCCGCTCCGTCCTGCTCGGCGCGCGCACTCCGCACGGTCGACCCCGGACGCAAGCCAGAACGACATGCCTGCGTGGCGCAGGTCGTACGGCCGCTTCGCCAACTCAAGGGCATACTCGTCGAGGCATGAAAAGTGCCGCTGTCAGTCCAGTCCTGGCCGGCCGTGACGACACCGCCTTCGAGATTCAGAAGCCCCCAAGAGCTCGGCGCGGCGCAACTCGCTGAGCAGGGCGGCGTGCAGGCGGGGCCATACACCGGCCTCGGTCCGGTCCCGCAGCCGGCGCCAGGCCGTCACCCCGGAGCAGCCCACCGTCTCCGAGGGGACATCGCGCCAGGCGACACCGGTGCGCAGCACGTACAGGACGCCGGCGAGCGCCGTCCGGTCGGGAACACGCAGTCGCCCCGGATAGCGGCGGGGACGCGGCGGAGCTGACGGCGGCGTACGGGCGGGTGGAACGGTGGCTCGGGCTCGACGGTCTACGGAGCGACGGGTCCTGGGCGTTCATCTGGAGGCGCGGCTTCATCGGTGAGGCGTCCTTCCGGCTTGCCAAGGAGACCCAGTCGCAGCGGCGGGCACTGGTGGAGCGGCTGTTGGCGGATCTGCCCCACGCTCAGGAATGCGACCTGGCCGCCCCCGAACAGTGGGAGGCTGCGCTGATCGACGTGCTGCTGTCCCAGCCTGCCGCCCGTCTGCTGCGCAAGCTGGAACTGCGCCTGACCGACTACCACCACTCCGCGGAACGCGCCGCGGTCGCGCTGTCGCGTCGGCCGTGGCCCCGGCTGGAGAGCCCGTACTTCGGCCACGGCTTCGCCACGCTCTTCGCCTTCCATGAGACGTCGACAGGAAACCGGGTCAAACCCGAGAAGTACCTGCATGACCCAGTGGTGTCCAAGGAAGTGGGGCAGGCGCTGTGGAGGTCGCTGCCCGCACTGCGCACGCTGGAACTCGAAGGCGCCTTCCTGTTCGACGATGTGCGACACGACGCGTTGACGCATCTGCGGACCCGGGGTGCCGTCCTCTCGGACGGCTCCTTGTTCTCGTTCGCCACACCGGCGCTGGTCTCGCTGGAAGCGGAGATCGATTGCGACGTCCATGGTGTCGTGCCGACCAACGCCATCCTCGATGGCCTCGAAGCCTCCTGGTATCCCCGGCTGAGAAGCCTTGATCTGAGCCGGGCGTCCTTCGCCCCTGACGCGGCCGGCGACTTCGTCGTCCTCGCGGAGCATCCGATACTTCCTCAGCTCGAACACCTCGACATGAGGGAGTTGGTGATCGCGGACACGGACGAAGACAGGGAGCCGTTGGCCGTCCTGGCCGAACTGGCCCCACGGTACGCCCACCTCGAACTGCGGACTCGGTCGCCGAACTGTCCGGGGAGGAGACCGCGCAGCGTACGTCGAACTCCATGTCGGTGGCCTGGGCTATCTGCTCGCGTCCGCCGAACTCGCCGATATGGGCGGTGCCCACGTTGAGGACCAGGCCGACCGAGGGCGGGGCGGTACCGGTGAGGTGGGTGATGCGGCGATGCCGCGAGGGTCCCGATCTTCCCGAGCGGTCGGGACCTTCGTGCTGCCGGGCGCCGTGCGTGCATGCGCGGAGAGTTGGATTGGCGGGGCTGCCGGACCGGTGGGCCCCACCACGATGTGCCGGTCCGGCAGCCGGGAGCGCAGGTACCGGACGGCGCCGGCGCTCTCCCTGGGGATGCGGTGCAGGAGGCGACGGAGGCCGTGCCCGCCGTCGATCTGCTGCTCGACCGCTCCCGCCCCCCCTGGCCGAGGCCGTCGAATCCGGCAAGGTTGCCCTCGTGGGCCTCTCGTACCGGCTGGCCGAAGGCGAGGCCCACGTCGTCACCGCTCGTGGGATCGATGTACCGGCGCACCCGTCCTGACGCCGCTCGACCGTCCCGGCGGCGACATCACCTTCCGGACGAGCGCCCACCCGGGGAGCCTGGCTCTCGTCCCGAGCGGGACCGGCGCGGTGAGAAAATGCGCGGGTGACGGCAACGAACGATGACATCGAGAAGGCGGCGGGTGTGCTGCGCGCCGGAGGGCTGGTGGCCCTGCCTACCGAGACCGTCTACGGTCTGGGCGCCAACGCGGAGGATCCCGCGGCGGTCCGCCGGATCTTCGCGGCGAAGGGCCGTCCGCCCTCCCACCCCCTCATCGTTCACATCGCCGGAGCGGAGCAACTCGGCGACTGGGTGGAAGAGGTACCGGAGACGGCACGTGTGCTGGCCAAGGCATTCTGGCCGGGCCCGCTCACGCTGGTGCTGCGGCGCGGGAGGCGAGTGCCCCTGGAGGCGACCGGCGGACTGGAGACGGTGGCCGTGCGTGTGCCCGACCACCCCGTCGCTTTCGCACTGCTGTCCGCGTTCGGCGGCGGCATCACGGCTCCGTCCGCGAACCGGTTCGGCTCGGTCAGCCCCACCACCGCCGCCCACGTCCAAGCAGAGCTCGGGGATACCGTGGACTTCGTCCTGGACGGCGGTCCCTGCCAGGTCGGCGTCGAATCGACCATCGTCGACGTCACCGCAGACGTCCCAAGCATCCTGCGGCCCGGCGGGGTGACCGCCGAGGACCTCGAAGCGGTCCTGGGCTACCCGCCCGCCACGCCTTCGGCCAGCCCCGTCCGGGTCCCGGGCCAGCATCCGTCCCACTACGCGCCGCGGGCACGGGTCGTCCTCGTCGAGCCTGAGAAGGTCGTCGCCGAAGCGGAACGCGCGCAGGAGCAGGGACACCAGGTGGGAGTGTTCCTGCCGGCCGCCTTCGCCGACGCCCCGGTGAAGGCGCACGCCGTGGCGACGGTCCCCGCCTCCATGTCCGCCTACGCCCACGAGCTGTACGGGTTCCTGCGCGCCTTCGACCAGCAAGGCTGCGACGTGATCATCGCGTCCCTGCCCGTCGAGGAGGGGCTCGGCGTCGCGGTCGCCAACCGGCTCCGCCGCGCTGCAGGCCCCCGCCCCTCGGACATGGACCTCACCGCCCCCGGAGCCTGATCGGCTCGAGGGCGCTCGGCGGCACACCGAGTCCGGTGCCGCTCGGGCACGCGGACGGTGAGCATGCGGCGCTTCCGCCGGGTATGCCGCCCCCAGGGGAGACTGATACAGGCGCACCTGATCGCGGGCGGTGTTGATGCTGAGCCGGGGAAAGAGGGTGCTGGCTGTGGCTGACCGGAGCGGTGATGGCCGGCGGATGCTGGAAGGGCTGCCGGCCGCCAGCCACCTGATGCCTCTGGAACTGCTGCCTGTCCGCGTGGCCGAGCACGCCGGAGCAGCCGGCCTGACCGAGGTGCTGATCTACGTAGGGGACGTGCAGCGCAACGCGCTGCGGCTGCTGACCGGGTCCGGCAAGGACGCGGGCGAGGCAGCGGAGGGTCAGGAAGCCGAGCTGCGCGTCACCACGGCCGCAGACACCGACCAGGTGCGGCGGGACATGGTGGCGCTGGCGTCCCTCCTCGCGCCGATCCTGGTCGGCAAGCGCGGGCACAGCGACTCCTGCGCGCGGCTTACGCGCACCCAGCCGATGAACATCGCCGCCGAGACGCAGTGGCAGCTGATGCCGCCACGCACTTACGCCGACGGGCGAGTGGTGATCTCCGCAGCCATGGAGCCCGCCTACCGCATCGGCGGCGACGCCTTCGACTACGCGACGGCCGGACCGGTCGTGCACCTGTACTCGCCCTCCTCCAAGACGCCGTCGAGGCCGGGGACGTCCTGCCGCGTCATCTCGCGTACCTCACCGACCGGGTTCTGGTCGCGGCCGGCGAGCCCCAGGTGTACGGGCCCCAGTACACCAACGACCCAGACGGGGAGAACCTGCGCCCGTACCCCGTGACCGACCCCGGCCGGCTCGACGCACGGCGTGCCGCCGCAGGTCTGGAGCCGGCCGCGGAGTACGACCGGCGCATGCACGGCCACGGCCCCGATGAGGCTGCCTGAAGCCGCCCGGGGCACGGCGACAACCCGAAGCCCCAGCAGCAACAACCGGGGCCGGATGAAGGCCGTCCCCGGCCCGCGCCGATGCACCGCCCGAACGAGCCAGCTCGGACACCGGGACAAGCACTGGCGCCTCCCGCTCGGCCGCCGTACGTGACGAGCCTGGCCGGGTATGTCAGTGGGCGCTGTCAGGATGGCGGTATGACGATCACGGATGTGGCGCGCCACGGCGTCGACGAGCAGCGGATCGATGACGCCCTCCAGCGAGGGGTGCGCCGGGCGGTCGGGCACTGGTCCGACATACGGCACAGCGGACGGCCGCTGCGCGAGGGACTGCGGACGATGCGCGGCGACCTCCTCGACCTTGCGGCCGCCCGCAGCCTGGAGGACCCCGCCCTCGGCGCCCCGCAGTCGCGCAGGGTGCTGCTCACCGCGGCGGAGTGCGCCCTCGGGGAGCTGGCGCTGGGCTGCTTCCCCGGCGGCGACTGGGACGTCCCCCTCCCCCTCGTCGACGAGACGCTCACCAGCGAGGAGCTGCGCTACGAAGAGGACCGCGAACCTGCCTCGCTGTCCACCACCGCCCGGACCTGGGTCGAGGCCTTCGCCCTGTGCGTGATCAGCGGCCTGGTGTGGCAGCGCGACCGGGTGATCGGTCCGCTGCTCCACGAGGACTACGCGCCGGCCATCCGTGACGGAGTGCCCTACTCGAAGCGGGAGTCGGTGTCGGCCCCGGCCGACCGCGCCGAGATGGACGCCCTGTGCGGATACCTGACGGTCGTGCACGGCCCGGTTCCCGGCGCCGTCCCCGGCACCGTGCCGCTGGAGAAGCCCGGTCCCGAAGCACAGGCCCGCGCCGCCGGCCGGCTCGACACGGCCGGCACTCTCAGCCCGGACCAGCGCCTGCTGCGCATCCTGCTCGCCGACGACCAGCCCGCCTTCGAACGCGCCCTGACCGCCCGGCTCCTGGAACACCGCAAGAGCGTCGGCGCCGGCCCGGCCCCACGCACCCTGCTGCCGGTGAGGACCATCGCGGTGTCCGCGCTCGCCTCCCAGGCGCACGGATGGCAACTGAGCGTCCACTCCCCCTACCTGCCCGACTCCCTGCTGCACGCTCCGCAGCCCTGAGGTGCGTGCCCGCCATGAGCGGCCGGCGATCTACCTCTAGTAACTCAGGCACCCGGCCGCTGCCTGGCCCCAATCACCCTGGCCGGCGCCCTCGTCTGGCTGACACGTGACCGGCGAGAGGGAGGTCTTCTCCGTGGGGTGCCTGCGGCCGGCGGTCCGCGGCCCATGCGACGAGCCCGTTCCCGCGAGCCGACCGGAACCGAATGCGGGCGGCAGGATTCCGGGAGCCGCGCACATGTGGGAACCGTGCGCAGTGGGCAGAGCGCAGGGGCGGGCCCGATCAGTTGGCCGACGTGTTCGGTGTCATCTCGGCCGCCTCGGTGATGGCGCGTTGTCTGAGATCGCCGGACAGCTGCATCGTGACGGCGGCCAGGACGTCGTCCCCGCCAACAGTCCGCCCGTCCCCGCGGCGGGTGGACAGGGCGAGGAGGGGGTCCTTGAGCAGCGGGGCCGGGGCTGGCTCGCCCGGCACCACCGGACTGACTGTCCCGAACTGCTTGACCCCGCCCTCGCGGACGACCTTGGCCGCGTCCCGGGCCAGGGCCGTCAGGAACACGCTCGCGATTCCGTCCAGGTCGCGGACCATCGCCGGGACCGCCCTCACCCTCCGGCTCCTCAGCAGCCTTCTCACCCCGGCCTCGAACCGGTGGGCGCCGGCCACACCACTCGGTGTACGCGCCCCGCGGCGCTCACGAAGAGACACGAGCGCACCATCGGCGTTGCGCACCTCGCCCATCAGGCCGTGGAAGGTCGGGCTGTGCAGGTACCACGCCGATCCCACCTCCACCTCGACGTTCCGGTCGATCGCCGAGATGAGGTCCTTGGGCATCAGCCTCTTCCTGGCCTCCTCGGCCGCCGCGCTTCTCGCGCCGTCGATGATCTCCGTCAGCACGGTCCGCGTCACCGACGCGGCGGCCCACGCGGCCGGCCGGGAGACGTGCAACGAGGTCACGTCCCTGAACACCGCTTTGACGAGGTGAGGCTGGAACGGCAGGTCGGTCACGAGGGAAGCGGTCTGCGGACCGCTGCGCTCGGTGGGTAGGGGGCGTGTGGTCATCGAAGAAGGTGCTTTCTGCTGTCGAAGGGTTCGATGATGCTGCCACCTGGGTCTGACAGTGGCAGTTGCCCGGTTGCGGTCGCAGGGCACCGTCGGCGCGGGCGTGGCCGGTGTTTCATGGCGGCGCGCCTTCGAGGAGGGCGGCCTTGAGCGCGGCTCGTGGCTGTCGGGGGAGTCATGCGGGTGAGTGGGAGGTGGTGGCCTCGCGGCTGATGGCCCGGTATCGGGTCGTCGCGGTCGATCAGCGCGGGCACGGCGCGAGCGAGCGTCATCCGTACGCGCCGACATCCACCTCAGCCTGTCCCAACTCGTCTGCGGCATCATCTGCTTGAGACGACTCCGAACTTCATTCTGCAACAATCAGTTACTGATCGTTGCAGAATGAGGTCGCGGTGCCGGCTGGGGATCTGCGGTGGTCCGAGAGGGAGGGCGGGCAGTCAGGGCTGTTCGGTCCGTGTTCGTCCCGGCTCACGCAACCCGCGCAAGCGCTGGGCAGTCCTACTGGATCCCGAGATCGGTACAACGGTCTTGCCGGCGTGTGGGCGCACGGGCAGGAAACGGGCATCCGAACGCTTGACCGGGGAGAGGGATGGCGAACCTGTGGTGACGTGCAGCCGGCACTCCAGAACGCATGGCGTGCCCGCCCTGGCGCCGGACACACATTCCCGTAACGGATGCAGAGTCGCTTGAACCGGTGCAGCCGGGCGAAGGCACGCTCGACCACCCGGCGACCCTCCGGCTCCGGCACTGAAAGTGATCCAGAACCACTTCTCAGCCGTCGCCGACACACCGCCCCCTCGCCGGTCAGACCGGGGCGTCCTTCTGCTCGACCGCTCGGCGCCGGGCATCCCCCGGCTGTCGGGCTGGGCTCACTTGCCGGCGATGCTCCACGTACCGTCGCCGTCCTCGGCGGTGCTGCCGAGGGCGGTCCACTCGGCGTCGTCGAGGCCGAGTGCCGCACGGAGGTAGGCGGAGATCGCATCGGCAAGGAGGGCGACGCGGGCCGGGTCCTCGTCGGTGGTCTCGGCGACCGCTTCGCCGGCGATGCCGCCCATGGTGTGCTCGGCCTCGGCGATGGTGAGGAGGCTCTTGGGGGCCGGGCTGAGATGGTAGGCGTCGGTGAACCACTCCGGCCCCCGGGTGGACAGCTGCGACTGGTCCTTGCCGCCCGCGACGACCAGGGCCGGGGTGCCCATGGTGGAGAAGTCCGGCCTCATGAACGGGAGGTTCTCGGCGGCGAACGGGGTGAGGGTGTCGCCGGTCCCGGTCGCGGCGATCAGCACGCCGGCCGACACCGAGGGGTGGGAGAAGTCCTCGCCGGGAACGCCGTCGGCGTCGAGTACGCGGGCGCCGAGGAGGGCGCCCGCGGTCTGGGCACCCCAGGAGTGGCCGACCACGGCGACGCGCTCACGGTCGACGCGGGTCTCCAGGCCCGCCTGGGCCAGGATGTCGCCGAGGTTGTCGAGGATCGCGTGGAGATCGGCTATCCGCACACGCCAGATGGTGGCGAAGCGCGGGTCGTCCCAGCCGATTGCGTTGCGGCGGGAGTCCAGGTGGGTGGGCTGCACCACGACGAATCCGGCGGCGGCCCACCGGTCGACGAGGGGCTCGTACCCGTCCAGGGACCACGCGTTGCCGTGGGAGAAGACGATCACGGGCAGGTTCTGGTCCGACCGGGGGGCGGTGACCTTCACCTGTAGGTCGAGGCCGCGGCCAGGCGCGGGAACGGGGATGGGCTTGACCGAGACGATCTGCCGGCCGAGGGGGCGGAAAGACATGGGAGACCTGTGCTTTCTCTGCGCAGCGACTCTGCCATACTTTGGCGGAGCGACGTTCCGCCAATTTAGCGGAACAATGTTCCGCAAGCAATGGGAGTCATCCGTGTCGGAGTCGATCGGGGTACGCCAAGCACAGGCGCAGCGCACCCGCAACGGCGTACTGGAGGCTGCTGCGGCGGTCTTCGTCGAGCAGGGCGTCCAAGCGCCTGTCCGTGACATCGCCGAACGAGCCGGCGTCGGCGTCGGCACGGTCTACCGGAACTTCCCGACCCGCGCGGACCTCGTCACCGCCGTGTATCGGCACCAGATCGACGCTTGCGCCGCTCTCGCGCCCCGGCTCCGTGAGGAGTCCGCCTCGCCGTTCACCGCGCTGACCCGGTGGACGGACGCGTTCGTGGACTTCCTCGTGACCAAGCACGGTCTCGGCGCGGCGCTGGGGTCCGGAGACCCGGGGCTGGAGAACCTCCACGCCCTCATGCTCGACACCCTGGTCCCGGCCTGCGCGACGCTGCTGGACGCCTGCGCCGCCGACGACGAACTTCGCCCCGGTGTCACCGCCTACACGCTCATGCGCGCCATCGGGAACCTCTGCATCACCGGCCCCGACTACGATCAGGCCGACGCCAAACGCATGGTCGCCCTCCTCCTCACCGGATGTCGCAACACGGCATGACAACAGGCCCGGCGCCCGTGCCCGCCCGAGCCCGCCACGCCGGTCTCCGTCCACAGCGCATCCGCAGCGTGGACTACGGGTGAATCCACTGCCCCGAACCGGCCCTGGTTCTGCTGCGCCACGCCGAACAGCCTTGCGTGGCCGGCCGGCACGGCAGCCGGGCTGCTGCCGCGCGGCCATGAGCCGCATCCTCATCAAGCTCGATCAGCGTGAACTGATCACACGCGAGCCCCACCGGGCGGACCGCCATGCCGCACCCATCGGCGTGACCCCTGCCGGTGCCGCATTCCTGGACGAGGTGTTGCCCCGGCAGCTGTCGCTCGATGCCGGACTTCCCTCGCAGTTGGGGTGAGAAACGGGAAGCCGTTGTCCAAGCCCTGGACGCCCTCATCGCGACGCCGGCCACCTGACGGAAGGGCGTGGTGGCCCACCGGAAACCGCGCGCAGCATGCGGCGACCCCGTACGAGTAAGGGGGTTCCTCGGCGCCGGGGCCTGCGGTTCCAGCGGGTGGTGCCGCCGGCACCGGCTCGCCCGCAGGGTGGAGGGCATCGTCGGCGAGTGGGCCGCGAGGTGCCGGCCGCGATCATCTTCGTGGCCACCTCGGGCTCACCGGAACCAACTGCCACCGGGCTTCGGCCTGTCGGGAGTGACCGTCTTCCGCCGGTTCACCGAGTGGACCGAGGCCAGAGCGTGGTCCAAGCCGCACCGCCTGGTCCTGGTGCGGGACAGGCGGGCACGCTCGGCGTAGGTTCAGATCGACTTGAGGACTCGGATTCGGTCGGTCATGGCGCGCCGCGCGACGTCGGAGTTGAAGGCGATGGAGTCGAATTCGTGCGGGGCGCCGGGGTGCAGGTGGAATTCGACCGGCACGCCGGCGCGGCTGAGTTTGGTGGCGTAGGCGGTGTCCTCGTCGCGGAAGACGTCGAGCTGGCCGACCTCGATGTAGGCGGGCGGCAGGCCGGTCGCGTCCTCGAGCCGGGCGGGAGCCGCCGTCGCCGGGACGTCGGGCCCGCCGGCGGTTGCACCGAGCAGGGCCGGCCAGGCGGTGAGGCTGTCGTCGTAGGACCACAGGAGATGGGGCGCGATGTGCGGGTCCGGGGTGGTGGTGCGGTCGTCGAGCATGGGCATGAGCAGGATCTGGCGGGCGATCTTCGGTCCGCCGCGTTCGCGGGTGAGGATCGTCAGCGCCGCTGCCATGCCGCCGCCGGCGCTGTCGCCCATCACGCCGATCCGGTCGGGGTCGACGCCGAGTTCGCCGGCGTGCTCGTGCAGCCAGCGCAAGGCGGCGTAGGCGTCTTCGAGCGGGGTGGGGAAGGGGTGTTCGGGAGCGCGGCGGTACTCGACCGACAGCATCGGCACGTCGCTGGTGGACACGTAGCGGGCGACGGGCCCGTCGAACAGGTCGACGTGGCCGAAGATGTACCCGCCGCCGTGGAAGAACAGCACAGCGGGGCCCGTGGCCGCGCCTTCCTTGGTGTACCAGCGCATTCTGATCCGGGCGCCGTCGTCCGCGGTCGCGTAGTGCTCGCTGGTCTTGACGTCGTCCGGGATCGGCTGAGCCGTTCCCGCGGCGCCGATGATCGGCTCCCACAGCGCGCGGCGCGCCGCAATGTCGCCTACAGCCGGTGGTGCTACGTCTGCCATTGCGCCGGCCATGGGGGCCAGCGCCGCGGCGATCTCGAGGTCCAGGCTGAGTGCCATGGCCCTTTCCTTTCGGTGGTGGATCGGGGTCAGGCGGCGGACGGGACGACGATGACCTTGCCGTGCAGCGCGCCTTGGGCGGCACGTGCGTGGAGCGCGGGCAGCTCGGCCAGCGGCACCCGCTCGGCGATGTCGACGCGCAGCTCACCGCGGTCGATCAACGCCGCGAGCTGCGCCAGCCGGCCGGCGTCGCTGCGGACGAACAGGTCGACGCCCCGCACATCGCGCTCCTCGTCGCTGGGGGCGGGCATCCACACAGTGGTGTTCACGAGCACCCCGCCGGGACGGACGAGGGTGACCAGCGCGGCCAGTTCGGCCGGGTCGACCGGTGCGAGGTTGAGTGCGACGTCGACCGGTTCGGTCACCACCGCGGTCACGCCGGTGGTGGTGTGGTCGATGACTTCGTCGGCGCCGGCGGACCTGACCGCTTCGCTGCTGCGCGGGCTGGCTGTGGCGATGACGTGGGCACCGGCGTTCTTGGCCAGCTGCACGGCGTAGCCGCCGACCGCTCCGCCGGCGCCGTTGATCAGAATGCGTTGCCCGGCCGTCAGTTTGCCGTGGTCGAACAGCGCCTGGTACGCGGTGAGGCCCACGAGCGGCAGTGCGGCGGCATCGGGCAGCGGGACGCTCTTGGGAGCTGGTGTCAGGACCTCGGCCGGCGCGAGGACGTACTCCGCGGCGGCACCGTTCCCGTCCATCGGCAGGAAGCCGATGACGTCGTCGCCGACCGTGATGCCGTCCACGCCCTCGCCCAGCGCGTCGATGGTGCCGGCGACGTCGATGCCGGGGGTGTGGGGCAGCACCACCGGGATGGGGCCGCGCATGAAGCCGCCGCGGATGTTGCCGTCGACGGGGTTGAAGGATGTCGCGGCGACGCGGATCCGGACCTCACCGGCGCCGGGGGCGGGCTGCTCCACGTCCTCGTAGCGCAGGACGCCGGGGTCGCCGTACTCGTGGAAACGCACTGCCTTCATGTCGGTTCTCGCCTTCACTTCGATGTGAGTTGCTTCGAATTCGAAGCAACTGCCGTGATGGTATCGCTGCTTCGAATTCGAAGCAAGTGGGGTCGGTCATGGCCGGCGCGAGCGGATCGCCGCGGCGAGTTCGGCGGCGGCTCGGCTGATGCAGGCATGCAGCCGCCCCGCATCGCCGCGAGCCGCGGTCCCCCAGTCGGCGGGGTCCGCGACGACGACCGTGGGCACGGGGTCGGCGTGCACGCCGGTCAGGCGCCCGCGTATCACCTGCGCGAGGTCGGGTGGCTGCCAGCGGGAGCCGCTGTCGAGCGCCAGCAGCACCGGCATGCCGGAGAGGACTCCGTTCCCGAGGACGGCGAAGAACGAGTCGAACACCTCGCTCGGGGATGCGGCGAGCACCGGGGTCGTCACCACCAGCCCGTCGGCCGCCACGACCGCCGCGATCGCCTCCCGCAGATCGAGGCTGGCGCGGCCCTGGGCGGAGTGCTGGGCGAGGTCGGCCGCCAGCCGGTGCAGCTCCAGCACCTCCACCTCGGCGCGCGCGCCGCCAGCCGCCAGTGACCGGCACACAGCCTCCGTGACCCGGTCCGCGAGCAGACGAGTCGGACGCGCGTAGCCTTCGCCGGCGCTCACGACGGCCAAGGACACCGGGCTCCACGCGGCGGTGATCATCCCGGCATCGTGTTCATGGATTCTTCCCTGCGGCCGGGCTGTGGCGCCGTCACCGCGCAGGGCCGAGGACGACGCTGCCGGACAGTTCCGCGGCTTCGGTGAGCAGCTGCGCGGGGATCACGCAGCCCTCCGGGCGTGGCTCACGAAGGTCACGGCCCGCGTGGCGGGACATCTTCCGCAGCCTTCCGGGAGCCGAGATGAGCAGTAGGTCTGCCTTCTCGGAAGTGATGCGGCAGCCGTGCGGGATGCGCCGGGGCAGGAAGACGATGCCGCCCTCCTGCAACTCGTGCTCCTCGTCGCCGGCCACGCCAGCGCCGATCCGGACAGGAGCAGGAAGACCTCGTCCTCGTTGGTGTGTACGTGGAACGGCGGCGCTTCGCCCTTGCCGGCGTCGAAGCGGCCGACGGTCAGCTGCCCACCGGTCACCTCGGTGCCGGGCAGGGCGCTGAAGGCGCTCCCGCCGATCCGCTCGCGTTGCTGCCGGCCCTCATGTGGTGCGAGACAGGGGATGCTCATGGCCGGTCCTCGGGATCCGTGGGCGGCGGCGCCGTCCTCCTTTCCGCAACCCTGCGCCGCGCCACTGCCCGTTTTCCATGTTCTGCGGTGCTCAGTCGGGCCCAACGCTGCCCGCACCGTGCGCGCACGAGGTCGCGGCATCGGGCCGATGAAAGCCTGGCGTCCGCCCGATCCACCCGCCGGGGACGGCCCCGCAATGCGCGCAGGCGTTCAGTTCCAGCTTCGCCTGGGGTGGCTGGAACGGCGGCAGGCCACACTCTTCGAATTCGAAGCAGTAGACTCCGGTCATGCCCGATTCACCGCCGTCGCTCGACCCCGTGCAGCTCGGCGCCTACTTCGACCTCGTCGAAGTGACCAGCCTGCTCCGGCATGCGGTCGAGCAGCAGCTGCGCGAGAGCGGCGATCTCAGCTATGTGCAGTTCCAACTGCTGGCCCGCCTCGGAGACTCGCCGACGGGCAGCCACCGCATGACCGACCTGGCCGACGGCGTCGTCTACAGCCGCAGCGGCCTGACGTACCAGGTGGGTCTGCTCGAGAAGGAGGGCCTGGTCGTCCGCGCTCCCTCACTGGACGACGAGCGGAGCATCACCGTCACCCTCACCGATGCCGGACGTGAGCTGCTCGCGAAGGTGCTGCCGGGTCACGTCGAGGTGGTCAACGGCCTCCTGTTCGCACCGCTCTCGCCCGACGACGTCCAGGCTCTCGCCGATCTGCTGGCGCCGGTGCGCGACCACATGCGCTCGACGCCGCCCCGCTCGGCCGCATCTCGCCGCCGCCGCAAAGGCGGAGCGTAAGGACTCGTCAGGCCTCGCAGCCCCGGCGACCGCAGCGGATCAGGACACGGCAGGAGGCCGGGCAGCCCGCAGTCGCCGGTGCACCGGAACGGGATCGGAAGGCTGAGTCGTCAGGTTGATCGGCGTGCGAACTGCGCCGGTGTCACCTGGTACTGCTTCTTGAAAGCGCGGATGAAGTGGCTGCTGTCGGTGAAGTGCCAGCGCGCGGCGGCCTCGGAGACGGTGAGGCGTGATCCGGGGTCGGTGAGTGCCGTGGCTGCTTCCTCCAGGCGTCGGCGGCGTATGTAGGCGCTGAACGACTCGTCCAGACTCGCGAAGGCCCGCTGCAGGGTGCGCAGGGAGACGTGCAGGTGCGCGGCCACGGTGGTGGGCGACAGGTCGGCGTCGGCGAGGCGGGCGTCGGCCAGGTCCTTGGCCGCTTGGGCCAGCGCCGGGGTGAAGGCGGGCTCGCGGTCGTCGAAGTGGTCGAGGACCAGCCCCTTGGCCAGTTCGAGCAGGGCGTTGCGGGACGCGTGCGCGGCTGCCGGGCCGAGGTCGCTCACGGTCCGCTGGACCATGGTGGTGTGCGCCATGAGGATCTGCGCCGCGGGTGAGGTGGCCTGCCCGGCGCATGGTTTCCCGGTGACCAGGGACCGCAGGGCCTCACCGGGGAAGATGAAGATGCGGGTGCCGATCTCGGATGTGGTGTGGAAGTGGTTCTCCGCCACGACGTGGTGCATGAAGTAGGTGCCGGCCGAGACACAGGCGTCACCGCCCTGGTCGTGCGGGTCCTGTAGGGTCATCGCACCTCGCAGCCCGACGTACAGCCTGATGTGGTCGTGCTCGTGCGTACCGACCGACTGGGTGCTCACCGATGAGGAGGCCCAGAGTTCGTTGACGGCGGTGTCCTGCAGGGTCACCGAGCGCATGGTCCCCCGGAAGCCGTCGACCGTGGACGTGCTGAACTCCGGCAGGGGGTACAGGTCTCCCATGCGGTCGTTCCAGGTGCCGACGAACGACTCCCATGTTCCCCGGCCGGAGCCGGTACAGCCGGCATCGGCGGTGAACGTGCCCACCTTGCCGCTCGTTCCCAAGAAACGCGGTCTGCTGCTCATGTGTCCTCTGCGCCGACGAACATGCCGCCAGGCTCCCATCCGGTGTCGCAAACGTCCCGTGGCCCAGCCGACGAGTCGAAAACAGGAGGCTCAGCGGGCCAGCAGGTGCTGGATCGCCGCTGCGATCTCGTCGGGTGCCTCCTCGGCCATGCGGTGTCCCGCTCGGGTCAGCCGGTGGTCCGGGTCCGGCGCCCACGCCTTCCGCACCCCGGCAGCGTCGTAGCCCAGTTGCGCGCCCCAGTCCTGCTGGACGACCGTCACGGGCATGGCCAACTACGATCCGGCGTCCAGGTCCGCCTGGTCGTGTATGACGTCGATGCCCGCCGAGGCCCGGTAGTCCGCGACGATCGACGTCACTGCCGCGGCGCTCGCCCGCAGGTGTTCGGCACGCACCTCCTCGGGCATGGCGGCCGGGTCGTTGGCCCAGGCGTCGAGGAACGAGCCGAAGAACGCGTCCGCACTGCCTGCGATCATCGCCTCCGGCAGGCCCGGCGGCTGCGCCATCAGGAAGAGGCGGTAGCCGACCGCCGCCGACACGCCATGCAGGACGTTCCCCATGTCGAGCGTCGGCACGATGTCGAGGATGCCCAGGTGCGTGACGGTCTCCGGGTGGTCCAACCCCGCCCGGAAAGCGACCAGGGCGCCGCCGGGAATGGTGAGCGTCATGAGAGATCATCCTGTCGAGTCGGGGACGTGACCGGATCAGCTTGGGCGACGGCGATCAGCAGCCGATCAGTACGGTCGGGCACCGCCGGCCCCTGGCACGGAGGATGGGGGGCATGCGCATCGACGTGCTCGGTGCGGTGCGTGCCCTCCGTGACGACGGCAGCCCGGCTGACCTGGGCGGACCCCGCCATCGTGAGGTACTCGCCCGGCTCGTCGCCGCCGAGGGACGGATGGTCACCACCGGCACCCTTGTCGATGACCTGTGGACCGATCCGCCGACCCGCGCCGTGGGCGCTCTGCGTACGTTCGTCGCCGCGCTGCGCCGCGCCCTCGAACCCGACCGGCCGCCCCGCAATCCGCCACGCGTCATCGTCACCGAAGGTCCCGGCTACGCGCTGCGCCTCCCGCGCGAGGACGTGCACGTCCATCGGTTCCAGGACACGCTGGCCCGAGCCCGCCGCAGCCCCGACGCGGCGGGCGACCTCGGCGCGGCACTCGCGACCTGGCGCGGACCCGCCTACGCCGAGGTCACCGCCTACGCCGAGGTCACCGGCTCCGCATGGGCGCAGCGCGAGCGGACCCGGCTGGAGGAGTTGAGGTGGGAGGGGGTGGAACTGCGCGCCCGTATCCTCCTCGACTCCGGTGAAGGGGCCGATCTCGTCGCTGAGCTGGGTGCCCGCGTCGCCGAACAGCCGGGGCGCGAGCCGGCCTGGGGGCTGCTTGCCCGCGCGCTGTACCGCGCGGGCCGTCAGGCCGACGCGCTGGCCACCCTCCGCCGCGCCCACTCGATGCTCGTCGCCCCACTCGGACTCGCCCCCAGTGCCGGCCTTCAGCGCCTGGAGACGGACATCCTCAACGGGTCCGCGCTCCCCGAAGGAGCACGTACCACGTGGACCGGCCATGGTGTCCGGCTCGGCCCGCGCACCACCGTGGATCTGGCCCGCACCCTCGCACTGGCGGGTGGCGACGCCCTCGTCCGCTCGCGGCGCGACCGCCTCGCGGCCATCCAGGCGGCGGAACGCACGGGAGATCTCTCCCTGACCGCCCGGATCATCGGCGCCTACGACGTGCCCGCCATCTGGAGCCGGGCCGACGACCCCGAGCAGTCCCGCGCCGTCGTCGCAGCTGCCGAGCGCACGCTCACCGCGCTCGGCCCGGACGGCCCCGCCGACCTGTCCGCCCGCCTCCTGGCCACGATCGCCACCGAGAGCCGCGGCGCCACTCTGCCCGGGACCGAACGGAAGCGCGCGCAGCAGGCGGCGAGTCACGCCGAGGAACCGGCACGGAACCCGGCCGGTCCCGCCCTGCCGGCCTTCGCCCTCGACGGGGTGTTCCTGTAGTCCTTCACCCACCCCGGTCTCGCAGCGGCACGAGACAGGACCGGCGCCGAGATCCTCGACCTGGCCACCCGGCACGAGCTGCCGAACTTCGCCGTACTCGGCCGACTCGTCCGCCTGCGATCCGCCTCGGCCCTCGGCGACCTCCACGCCGCGACCTCGCACGCCCATGCAGCCGACCAGCTCGCCGCCGCCACCGAAGCGCCCCTCGTCTGCGTCCACACCGGGTGGTTCAGGGCCCGGGCCACGGCCGCCCGCGGCACCGAACCCGGCGGACCGACCGCCGCCACGGCCGCAGCGCGCTACCGCGCTGCCGCGCTGCCGAAGACGCCCTCCGGACGGCCGGAATGCCAGGGCTGCACCGCGGCCTGTCCCCGCTCGCCCTCCTGGGACTGCGCCTGCTGCACGACCGGCCCGCGCCCACCGACCCGCACCTCGACCGGGGACCGTACCGACCCTGGGCGCGCCCCCTCGTGTTCCTCGCCCAGGACCGGGGCGAGGAGGCCCGAACCGCGCTCGCCGCGGTGCCCGAACCACCGTGTGACCACATGCGAGAGGCCATGTGGTGCCTGACCGCCCGCGCCGCCGTACACCTCGGCGAACGCGGAATCGCCGCGCACGCCGCGGCCGCCCTGCGCGATGCCTGCGGTCAGTGTGTCGGCGGCGGCCTCGACGCCACGCGGCCGATGAACATGTCGCCGGAATCCCATCCGGTGTCGCCAACGTACGCGCTTCCTCCGCACGGCCGTTCCTACTCTTGGCTGCAATCCAACCGTTGACGATCTTCCGCCCGCGGGTGCCGCCGGCCGCGCCGCCGCCCTGCCCGCCGGCACCGCCGGCACCGCCGCGGCGCACTGCCCGGTGGCGAAGTCGTCGTCGCACCGGCGACTGATTCCCCCCTGACCGACCTTCAAGGAGACAACCGCGATGATTCCCGATGACGATCCGTCCCGGTCGCTGACCGTGGCGCACCCGGACGACCCCGGCACGACGTATGTCTCGCTGGTGGGCAACACGTACGCCATGCTGGTCACCGGCGAGCAGACCGACGGCCGGTACTGCCTGATCGACATGCGCGTGCCCGACGGCGGCGGTCCGCCGCCGCACCGGCACGACTTCGAGGAGATGTTCACGATCCTCGAGGGCGAGATCGAGTTCACCTTCCGCGGCGAGAAGCACACGGTGCGGGCCGGGTCCACGATCAACGTTCCGGCCAACGCGCCGCACAACTTCCGCAACGTCTCGGGTGCGCCGGCCCGCATGCTGTGCATGTGCACCCCCGCCGGCCAGGACGAGTACTTCCTGCGCATCGGCGATGTCGTCGCGGGCAGGGACGCACCGCCGCCGCAGTTGTCGGAGGACGAGCTCATGGAGCGTCGCCGCCGTGCGGCCGAGCTGGCCGCGACCTACCGAAGCGAGTTCCTCTAGCCCGCAGGGCCGGCCGGCCCGGGCGGCCCGCCTCCAAGAGTTCGACGTGGCCTGGGACCGGCACACGGGCCCGGGCCCGGGCCGGTCACGGATGCGGCCGTGTCAAGTGGTGTGACCGTGATGAGCAGTCCAGCGGCGCGACCGTGGACAGGCCGACTGTCACTGCTATCTCCGAGGAGCACAGATTGGGAGCGGTGAGACTGGCGGACCGGCTGGCCGCGGCACGGGCCGGTGCGCTCGTGGGCAGAGAACCGGAACAGGCAGTGCTCGACCGGATGCTGTCGGGCGCGGCGGACACCCCGCCCGTGGCCTACCTGCACGGTCCCGGTGGCATCGGCAAGACCTCGCTGCTGCGCTACGCCGCGTGGCAGGCCGAGCTCAGCGGCCGCCGCGTGGTGCACGTGGACGGCCGCTTCCTCGACGCCGATCCGCGCCGGCTGGAGGAGGCCGCGGCCCCGGCGTGCACCGAACCCGGCACGGTGCTGCTCATCGACACCTTCGAACAGTGCCAGCCCCTTGAAGCGTGGCTGCGCGAGACTCTCCTGCGGCGGCTCGCCGACCATGCGATCGTGATCCTGGCCAGCAGGATCGCCCCCGACGTCGAATGGTCGCTGGACCCTGGATGGGCGCAGCTGTTCACCGCGTTGGCCGTGCGGCCGCTGGACGCCGCCCAGTCCCACGCCCTGCTCGCCGCGCGGGGTGTCCCCGCCGAGCAGCGCGGCCCCTTCGTCACCTTCGCCGGAGGCAGCCCGCTCGCCCTCTCACTGGCCGCCTCCGCGCCCGCCCCGCCGCCCGGCACACCGTGGGAGCCGACCGGCGACGTCCTGACAACCCTGGTCGAGCGGCTCGTGGGCGACCTGCCCAGCGCCGTCCACCGGCGCGCCCTCGAGGTCGTCGCACAGGCGTACGTCACCCGCGAGCCGCTGCTGCGCGCAGTGCTGGGCGACGAGGACACCGACACGGTGTTCTCCTGGTTGCGTCAGTTGCCCTACATCGAGGCCACGCCCGAAGGGCTGCACCCGTACGACGCGGTGCGGGCGACCCTCGAGGCCGACCTGCGCTGGCGGGACCCCGAGCGCTACGACGACGTCCGCGTCCGCGTCTCACGCGCAGGTCTACAGGCCGTACGCGGCGCCGCCGAGGACGACGCGCTGCTGCGGGTCGCGGAGTGGATGTTCCTCTTCCGTCATCAGGGGGGTCCGGACGATCTGTACAACTACCGGACGTACCCGCACATCGAAGACACTCCGCTCCGGCCCGAGGACGTGCCCAGCGTGTTGCGCATGGCCGAGGAGGCGGAGGGCCCGGCATCGGCAGCCGCGGTCGCGCACTGGGTGCGCCGCCAGCCCGAGGCCTTCCGCGTCCACCGCTACGCGGGCTCCTGTGCGCCCGTGTCGTTCATGGCCATCCTGCGGCTGGACGCACCACTGGCCGAGGACCGTGCCGCAGACCCGGTGATCGCGGCGGTCTGGGACCTCGTGGAGGCGGCGGCCGCCCTCGGGCCGGGCGAGCATCTGGGCATCCGGCGCTTCGCGGTACAACCCGGCGGGCACCAGAGGCCCTCACCTCTGATGGAGCTCACCAGCCGGCGCACCATCGGCGAGGAGATGAGGACCCACGGACGCGCGGTGACCTTCACCGTCTTCGAAGACGTCGACCGGTGGGGGCGCTACCTCACCGAGGCCGGGATGCCGGAACTCGCGGCTGTGGACGTCGGCGGGCGGCTACAGCACATCTTCGGCCGGGACTGGCGACGGCAATCAGTGGAACAGTGGGTGCAACACCGGGCTCGCGCAGCGGTCACACCCGTGACGACATGGCCCACAACTGTCGCCACGAGTGGCCCGGGCGCCCAGTTGCCGCGCGCGGCGTTCGCGGAAGGCGTGCTCGAGGCGCTGCGCACCTGGCACGCCCCCCGCGAATTCGCCACCAGCGTCCTGCTGCACTCACCTCTCGTGCTGCGTGGCTCGCCCGACCCGGCCGCTGACCTTCGCGGCGCCATCATCACCGCCCTCGACGCGATACAGACCGACCCCGCGGGCGTCAAAGCCCATGAAGCTCTCACCGCCACTTACATCACGGCCTCCCGCACCCACAAGGTCGCCGCCCGACGACTCGGGGTGCCCTACGGCACCTACCGGCGCCACCTCGCCCTGGCCAAGGAACGCCTCATCGAACAACTGCTGCGGCACCCGGCCATGACATCCACACCGATCCAGCCGCACTCGCTACCGGAGGAGCGAGGTCTCCGCGGAACCTCTGGGCAAGACGGCCTCGGCGGTCACCAGCACACCCCCACGGCCACCCAGGACCTCGCCGAACTACCGGTGACATTCTGATCAGGGGCAACAGATCAGTGCACCAGTACGTCGATCACGCTGGTCAGCTCCGGCTTTCAAGATCCCCGGCCTACCCCGGCGGCACGGTGCAGAAGGTCGAGGCCGACGACTCCAGCCGTCCCAAGAACATCTTGGTGACCTCCGGCCTCGGCGACCGCCTGCCGCATCGCTGCCACGACTCGGTCGTCCACCACCCCGAAGGCCGGCTTCCTGCGGTCCGGCCGTTGATCGGCCAGTCCCATCACGCCCTGGGCCTGGTAGCGGCGCCGCTTCAGGGCGGCTCGGCGGCCTTCGCCCGCTCGCGGACCGTCGACGACCGGCCCGTGTGGCCGGTGCCGCGTACGAGCACCCCGATCTTCACCGCCTCGTCGTTCATGTCCACCAAGAGCCCGCCACGTCCACGGTGGACGGGAACAGCATCCTCCAGCCGGAGCAACGGCTCTTCCGCGACGTCGGACTGTCGGCCACACCAAGATCGGCGCCGGCCACGGAAAGCGAGCGAGCCGGGGACCCGTATCCGGAGGCTGTGGAAGTTCAGCGCGGACGGCTGCAACGACGTAGGCCGGACAGGCGCCCCACAGCGGCTGACGGTCGGCGAGTGGACGCGATCCGCCCTGACTCCCGTATTGACGGTGGATCTCTGGAATCGGCTCTGTTGCCACCTGGGTGGAGCCGCTAGCAAGTGCGGCTCCACCCCTCGCCGGCAGAACCGCCGAGCATGGTCGCCCCGAGGATGGACATCGGGGCGCGGGAACTCACTGGACCGGCTGGTAGGCCTCGGTTCCGTCGTTCAGGAGGCGCTCGGCCTCGGCCTCGATCTCGTGCAGTGGCAGGTCGAGGTTGAGGGTTTTGCGGAACGGCTGGCGGACGTCCTTCTCCACACGGACGTACACCTCGTTGCGGTTGCCCTCGGGGTCGAAGAAGTAGATGCCGTAGGCGTTGCCGTGGGTGACTTCCTGCTGGACGATGATGCCCTCGTCCCGGAAGCGGTTGTGGTAGCCGACGAGGGTCTCCAGGGAGTCGATGCGCCAGGAGATCTGGTGGGTGAGCTTGACTCCGTCGGGGGCGGTACGACCGCTCTGGAGGACGAACTCGTGGTGCTCTTCGTCGGGCTTGGAGCTGAGGAACACGATGCCGCGCTCAGGGTCCTCGTCGGTGACCGTGAGACCCAGCAGACGGGTGTAGAAGTCGCGCATGACCTCCAGGTCGTTGACCCAGAGTCCGGTGTGGCCGAGGCCGGTGATCGCCATGGGGATGCTCGCTTTCGTTTGAGTGGTGCCGGGAGGGATTACGCCCGGGGCTGTTCGGCTTGGACGGTGCTGGTCAGGTCACCGATGCCGTCGATGCTGACGGTGACGCGGTCGCCGGGAGTCAGGAACACCTGGGGGTCGCGACGGAATCCGACCCCACCGGGGGTGCCGGTGAGGATGACGTCGCCCGGGAGCAGCGTCGTGAACTCGGAGACGGTGCTGACCAGGGTGGGGATGTCGAAGATGAGACGGGAGGTGTCGGAGGACTGCAGCACCTCGCCGTTGAGGGTCAGTGTCACCGTCAGTTCGGCGACCCTGTCGCCGATCTCGTCCTCCGTGACCAGCCAAGGGCCCAGGGGCGTGCTGGCGTCCCATGCCTTGCCCTGGAGCCACTGGTGCGTCTTGTACTGGTAGTCGCGCATGGTCACGTCGTTGGCGATGGTGTAACCGGCGATCACCTCGAAGGCGTTCTCCGGAGCCACTCGGCGAGCCTCCCGGCCGATCACGACGGCGAGCTCGGCCTCGTAGTCGACCTGGGACGACTCGGCCGGGACGAGGATCGGGTCGTCCGGGCCGAGGAGACTGGTCGGGAACTTGGTGAACAGAACCGGGTAGGTGGGCAGTTCACGCTTGGTCTCGGTGACGTGAGAGCGGTAGTTCAGGCCTACGCAGAAGATCTTCTGGGGCTCCGGGACGACCGGGCGAAGGGTCACTTCGGCGAGCGGCACGCGGCCCGCCTCGTCCAGTCGCGGCTCGGCGAGCAGTTGCTTCGGAGTCTCGCGCCCCAGCTCACGGACTCCTGCCAGGGGGACGATGTCGTCGCCGTCCACCAGTCCTGCGTGGGGGACTCCGTCCCGGAGATATGACACGTAGCGCATGTGCGCCCCTTTCCATGGTGCAGAGGGGGGATGGTCACCGGCTGCGGGGCGGCGGGCCTCCGACGGAGGTGGCCTCGGGCACGGTGCGGGCCTGGTCGGCATGGGTCCCGAGGAGTCGGCGCAGAGCCGCACCGACAGCGGACGCCTGCCGTGGTTCGAGGACCGCGCAGACGTACCGGTCCGGCCTGATGACCAGCAGTTTTCCGCGGCTGTCCGCCATGATCCGGTCCAGCCTGCCGTCGTAGTCGGCGACCGTCCGGCGGGCGGCACCGCTCCGGGGCAGCCGGTCGCCGTACAGGACGTCGATCTCGGTGGCGCCCAGTGCGGCCAGCGGGGAGTCGTGGACAGGACGCCAGTCGTCCTGGGCGAGGTCGACGCCGACGAGCGCGAAGCCGTTGCCCAGCGCGCTGTCGAGATGATCCGTGGTACACCCGTCCGACAGCAGCACCCGCGGCTGCTCCAGGGGCCGGCCGAGCAGCGGTGACGCGGAACCGGCGGGGGGACCCACGACCACTCCGGAGCTCAGGACCGCCGACGGCCGGTACTTCATGCCCTCCAGGTACCGGCGTCCGCTGGGGAGGAGCATCCCGAGGGATATGAGGAGGTCGCGGGCGACTGCTTTGGGTCTGCTGGTGGTCATGACGGTGTCGCGGAGCATTTCCGAGAGCCGCACCACGGCGGTCGCGTGCGGGCGGCGCTCGGTCTCGTAGGTGTCCAGCAGTTCGTCTCCCGCTCTCGCGGCCAGCACCTCGGCGAGCTTCCAGCAGAGGTTGGCGGCGTCCCTGACCCCGGAGTTGAGGCCCTGGCCGGCGAACGGAGGCATCATGTGCGCGGCATCACCCAGGAGGAAGGCGCGTCCGGAGCGCCAGCGGTCGGCGACCACGGCGTTGAAGCGGTAGTTGACGCTGCGTTCCACTTGTTCGGGCGTGATCGTCCGGTAGGGCGCGAGCAGCTCACGGATCAGCTCGAAGGCGGGCGGGACGCCTGGTTCGCCCTCGCCGGGGTGGAGCAGGAACTCGTACCGGCAGCGGCCCTCGCGGCCGGGGACGACCACGTGCGGACGGGACGGGTCACCGTGGTGCATGCCGTACCGCTCGTCGTGCGGGTCCTCGACGGTGTCGACCACCAACCAGACGTCCGGGTAGCTGGTGCCGGTCATACCGACCCCGGTGAGCTGGCGCACGGTGCTACGGCCGCCGTCGCACCCCAGGACGTAGCGCGCCGTGACGCGCTCCTCACCCGTCGGCGTACCGATCACGGCCGTGACGCCCTCCGGATCCTGCTCCAGCGTGAGCAGTTCCTGCCCGAAGCGGGACTCGCCGGGCAGGGTGTCCAGCAGCAGTCGCTCCAGCTCCGGCTGGGCGAACTGGTTCTTGAAGGAGTGGCCGAACTGGAACGGCGTCGCGCCCCGGGCCTGGAAGAGGGGCCGGCCGGTGCGCGCGTAGTAGCGGGTCCCGGTGCCCGGGACGACCACGGAGGACAGCCCTTCGACCAGGCCGCCCGACCGCAGTGTGCGCAGCGACTCGTCGTCGAGGCTGATGGCCTTCGCCTCGTCGCTGGTCGACGCGTTGCGCTCGATCAGGAGCGTGCGTACTCCGCGGGCGGCCAGCAGGTGGGCCGAGGTCAGACCGACCGGTCCCCCGCCCACCACAAGCACCTCGTAGTCCGCGGGCATCCCACGTACCTCCTCCGCTCGGAACATCGCGGCGTGGACGCCGCATCTCGAACATAGGACAAGCGTGTTCTGAAATCAAGGACGGACGTTTCGAATAACAGAACACATGCTCCCCGTTCCGTCAGGCTCAGTCGCCGATGCGGCTGAAGGGCTGAGGCGGAGGAAGCGGCGACGCGGCTCGGGGCACGGCGACGCCGTCGTCCCGGGACGGTTGAGGGTCCCGGGACGACGGCGGTCAGGCGCGGCGTCCGGCGTCCGGCCTAGACCATCGCCCGGTCGGCCGCCTCGTCGGCGGGGGCGAGGGGCCGGGAACGGCTGCGGCGGGGCTCCTTGAGGCCGAAGGCCGGCAGGACGGCCACCAGGTAGGAGCAGGAGGTCGCGGCCATGACGATCTTGCGCCCCATAGGCCCCGGCCGACCGCTCGAACCGTGGTGACATGCCGACGCCGCCAGACCTGTCCAGGGTGGTGATGAGCCGTGGGCCGACAGGACGCCCGTTCCCACTCGCCCACCGCACACCGGAGGCAGCGACGGTTGCAGGGCGCCTGTGGATTCGAGGCTCGTGGATCGTGCCGCCGGGAGCAGCGCGGGCGCCTGTCTGCCCTCCCGCGCCAACCGGCACCGCCCACGGCGGAAGCAGGCCCGGCCATGCGGCGACCTCACATTCGCCCGACGGTCGCGGCCCTCGCGCCGAAGGCCATCACCCCGGCCGGGACCGGGGAGGAGACGGTGCGGCCCCGCTGCGACGGAATCCGTGAGCGGCACACGGCAAACGGGATGGATCGGAAGCAATCTCCCACTCCACCCCGTCCACGACGGCGGCAAGGCCGCCACCGAGCGGCTTCGTCAGCGCCCGGTGACGCTCGTCCGCCGGCTCGAGGCGCCCGGCCTCAAGCAGCAACCCGCCTGTCACCGGCGTCGGCAGGCTGCCACGGGCGCACCAGCACGGCGAGCGAGAGCAGCGCCCCGGAGAAGACGGCGAAGCCGAGCGAGCCGCCGACCGGCAAGCGGCGCCTGCCGATGCTGTCGCTGGCGGGTCCGCAGAAGACCTGTCCGACGACCAGGCCGATCAGGAAGGTCGTCATGGTGAGCTGGAGCGCGGAGCTGCTGGTGCCGAGGGCGTCCCCATGGAGGGGAAGCCCGGGTCTTTCCTCGGCAGCCGGCGATCGAGGCACGTCTGCTGTCCGGTCTGGGAGAACAAGGACCGGCCGTGCTGCGCGCGCTGGACGCCCTGGTGGACGCGCTGCACGACCGGCGCGCCGGCGACGGCGAGGGGTGAGTCGCGAAGCGCCGTCACCTCGTGTCGTCGCGTGGTTCCCCGTCCCGTCGCGGGCGCGGCCGGGTGGAACGCTCCCCCGCTCCTCGCCGGCTGCCCGCCTCGCGGCGGACGTCGCGTGCGCCGCCGGTACTCAGCCGGCGAGTTCGAGCGCCCCGGTGATGCGGGCGGCCGCGTCGCGGACCAGGTCCAGAACCTCGGGAAGCCGCTCCGCCGGAACCCGCCGCTCCAGGGCCGCGATGCTGATCGCGGCGGTGACGACGCCCTGGGCATCCCTCAGGGGTGCGGCGATGCCGAGAATGTAGTCATCGAGCTCGCCTCGGGACACGCAGTAGCCGTCCTCGCGGATGCGCTCCAGGCGGGCGGTCAGCTCCTTCACGTCGGTCAGAGTGTTGGGGGTGAACCTGGCCAGCGGCTCCCTGGCGAACAGTTCCTCCGCCGCGGACGGCGGCAGCCACGCCAGCAGGACGAGCGCGGACGCACCCGCGTTGATGGGCAGGATGCTGCCGCGCTCGTAGGAGATGCGAGCGGGGTGGTCGGCCTCGGACCGCTCCAGGCAGATGGCATGGCCCCCTACCCGGCGGGTCAGCAGGACCGTCTCGCCGGTGCGGTCCCGTAGTTCGTCCATGACCGGCAGCGCCACCTCGGACAGTCCGTAGGCGCGGCGGGCCAGACGCGACAGTTCCAGGATGCGCGGCCCCAGACGGAAGCCGCCCCGGGGGTTCTCCTCCAGGAATCCGCCCGCGATCAGACTCTGCACGTAGCGGTAGGCCGTGGAGCGGGCCGTGCCCAGTTCCGTCGCGATCTCCTGCCCGGAGAGCGACAGGCGTGCGTCCGAGAAGAGATTGAGGATGTCGAGCGCGCGGTCCGCGGTGGAATTGCGCTCGCGGTAGTTCCCGGGACCGCCGGCGGGCTTCTCACCATCACGTCCTGTCATGCAGGACACTGTACCGGCATGTCGGATGCGTGTGATGCTGTGACCGGAACGGAGCTCGGCCGCCGGTATCGCACGACCACCGGGCGACGGAGCGGGAAAGGCGGAACGGTGTCGGACTGGATCAGGAACCTGAGGCCCGAGGGGCCCGTCCAGGCGCCGGCCAGCGCTGCGGAGACGATCGCCGAGGCGACGCGCGTCGTGGGACCGGAGGTCGTCCAGTGGGCCGTGCAGCTGGCGGCGCGCATCGACAGGGACGTCTCGCGAAGCGCCCGGGAAGATCCGCAGTTGTGGCTCACCGGACGGGAGCGCTCCGCCTGTGAGGCGTCCCTGCTGACGGCGCTCACGTCCCTGGCCTCGGAGGGGGGCCAGCCGCGGGCCGCGCCGGAGGAGGCCGTGGCCCACGTACGGCTGGCGGTTCGCCAGGGGGCCCCGGTCACCGGGGTGCTGCGGGTGGTGTGGCTGTCGCACACCGCCGTACAGGACACCCTGCTGGACGTCCTCACCGAGTCCGCCGGCGGGCAGCCCCCGATGTCGGAGGTGCGGCGGCTGGCCTCGCGGCTGCTGGAGTTCGTCGACCTGCTCGCCCGCGAACTCTCCCTGTCGTATGAGGCCGAGCAAGAGGCCTGGCAGAACAAGGTGTCGGTGTCCCGTCGACACGTGTTCGACGACATCCTCGCCACCGGGCGGGCGCCGCAAGGGGCGGAGGAAGTCCTCGGCGTGCGTCTGGCACGCCGCCACGTCGCCGGGGTGCTGTGGGCGCACGGCCCGGCGCAGCAGTCGTCGTCCGCCGACCCCCTGAGCGCCTTCGCCCACCAGGTGGCCGCGGAGACCGGGGCCGCGGGGGTCCTGACCGTGGACAGCCCCGATGGCACCGCGACGGTGGTGTGGTCCTTCCGGGCAGAGGAGAGCGACCCGGTCCGCCGGATCCGCGACGTGGTCGCTCCCCCCGGGCTGTGTGCGGCGATCGGCCCGGCTGCGGCCGGGAGCGGGGGGCTGCGGGTGAGCGTCCTGGGCTCGCGGCTGATGCACCGGCTCGGCCGCCGGGTCGGGGGTGTGGGCCGATGGTTCTACGACGGCACCGCCCTCGCGGCGCTCGCCGCCACCGCCGACGACGACACCCGCCGCTACGTCCAGCACGTCCTGGCGGGCCTCACCGACCGGGACAGCAGATCCGCCGCCATCCGCGAGACGCTCCGCTCCTACCTGGAGCATGGGGGAAGCCGCCAGTCCGCGGCCCAGGAACTCTCGCTGGCGCCCAACACGGTGGCCTACCGGGTGCGGCAGGCCGAGCAGCGCCTGGGGCGGCCGGTGACCGAGCAGCCGACGGACACCGTGGCCGCCCTCATCCTGTCCCGGGAGTGTCCCTGGGCCCTGGAGCCGGAGCGGCTGCGCTGACGGATGCCTCACCCCCGCGCGCCGGACGGGTGACGGCACTGCGGCACAGCGGCGGGGGCAGGCCGGCGGGCAGGCCGGCGGGCAGGCCGGCGGGCAGGCCGGCGGGCAGGCCGGCGGGCAGGCCGGGGTGCCGCGCACCAGCTGTGCGCGGCACCCCGGCTCGGAAAGCTGCCTTCAGCGAACTAGAAGGGGTAGCGCTCGATGTCGCTCTGAGCGGTGATCCACTGGACCTCGGAGAAGGTGTCGAGGCCGGCGTTGCCGCCGAAGCGGCCGCCGGTGCCGGAGGCCTTCGTGCCGCCGAACGGCGCCACCGCCTCGTCGTCGACGGTCTGGTCGTTGATGTGGACCGCTCCGGACTCGATCCGGTCGGCGAGCTCCCATGCGGCGAAGGGGTCGGAGGTCAGAACGGCCACCGACAGCCCGTACTCCGAGGAGTTGATCAGCTCGATCGCCTCGTCGACCGTGTCGTAGGCGACGACCGGGGCGACGGGGCCGAAGACCTCCTCGGCGAACGCCGGGGCGTCCAGCGGCACGTCCGTCAGCACGGTGGGCCGGTAGAACAGACCGTCGTAGGTGCCACCCGCAGCGAGGACCGCGCCCGCCTCCACCGAACGCGTCACGATCGAGTGGACCTTGTCGCGCTGCCGCTCGTCGATGATCGGGCCGAGCGGGTTGGCCGGGTCCGTCGGGTCGCCCACCGGGATGTGGGCGGCCTTCTCGGCGAGCTTCGCCGCGTACTCGGCCACCTGCGAACGGTGCACCAGGTGGCGGCCCGTGGTCATGCAGATCTGCCCTTGGTGGAGGAAGGAGCCCCAGGCTCCCGCCGACGCCGCCGCGTCCAGGTCGGCGTCCGGCAGGACGAGCAGCGCGTTGTTCCCGCCCAGCTCCAGATGCACCTTCTTCAGCAGCGGCGCGGCAGCCGTGGCGATCGCCCGGCCGGCCGGGGTGGAGCCGGTGAAGGAGATGCACGGCACGTCGGGGTGGGCGACCAGGGCCTGCCCGACCTCGGCGCCGCCGGGCAGCACGTGCAGCAGACCGGCCGGCAGACCCGCCTCCTCCAGTACCTCCGCCAGTGCCAGACCGCCTGACACCGAGGTGCGCGGGTCCGGCTTCAGGACCACCGCGTTGCCCGCGGCCAGTGCCGGCGCCACCGAACGCATCGCCAGGATCGCCGGGAAGTTGAAGGGGCTGATCACGCCCACGACGCCGAGGGGTACCCGGCGCACCGCGGACAGCCGGGGCTTGCCGCTGCGCAGCAGCTCGCCGTAGGGCTGGGAGGTGAGCGAGGCCGCCTCGGTCAGCTCGGAGACCACCAGCCCGACCTCGAACGCGGCCTTGCCCTGCCCCGACCCCGACTCCGGCACCAGCCAGCGCAGCACCCGGTCCGGGTCGGTCTCCAGGAGCGCGGCGGCCCGGACGAAGACGCGGGCTCGCTCCGCGTAGGTGAGGCGTGCCCAGGCCCGCTGGGCCACCCGGGCCGCCGCCACCGACTCGTCGAGGTCCTCGGCGGTGGCGTTGCCGATGGTCGCGATCGTCTTCCCGGTGGCCGGCGCGGTCACATCCAGCGTGCCGCCGCGGGCGTCCCGCCAGGAGCCGTCGAAGATCTTGCCGTGCCAGCGGGGCGCGGCAGAGGGGTATGCGGTCATGATGTGTGTCCTTCGGCGAGGTCTGGTCAGGAAGCCGGGTGGGCAGTGTCGGCGGCCGCGGCGGCCTTGTCGAGGCCGGCCTGGTCGGCCCAGTTGCCGTGGAAGCCGAAGGGGACGCGCACCGGGAGGAGCACCCGGGCGATCGGCTGGGAGTCGAAGGACGCGGCGTCGTGGATGAGGAGTTCGGACAGTTCGGTGTCGCGGTTCCACCACAGGGTGAGGAGGTAGCCGTCCTCCTCCCGTTCGGCACCCGCGCGGGCCACGAAGACCGGCTCGCTCGGGTTGGTCAGGGCGCCGGGCCCCTCGATGACGAGGGTGTTGCCCGCGGTGAAGTCGTGCCGGGCGAGGCCGTCGGTCATGGTGTCGGCGGCCAGCGACCGGGTGGTGGCGAAGTAGCCGTACTGCTGCGGCTTGCCGAGGAAGTCGTCGTTGATCTTCGGGAACTCGCCTGCGACTCCGCTGAGCTGCCGGTTGGTGACCTTGCCCGTGGTGGTGTTCACGCGCCACTGCCAGGAGTGGGCGGGCGGGAACCACTCGTGCGAGGAGACCGGGGTGCCGAGCCGGGAGGCGGGGTTGCCCAGGCGGGTGATGCGGTGGCAGTCGACGACCACCTCGTCACCGGTCTCGTGGGCGTTGAAGAAGTGGGTGGGGGCGGAGGTGTCGCCCGCCTCGTGCCAGGTCACCTGGCCCGTCCGGCGGTCGAGGAGCACGATCTGGGTGCCGTGCGGGAGCACGGACTCGTCCCAGACGACGCCGGGCAGGCCCTGGGCGATGAGGTCCAGACGGAACAGGTTGGGCGCGACCAGGAAGATCGCGTAGTGCTCGCTGACCGCGAAGTCGTGCATCAGGACGGGGACGCCGACGTCGATCGCCTGGCTCTCGACCACCCGGCCGGTGCGGGCGTCGGCCCGGTACCAGGTGATGACCGGGCCGGTGGCGGCGAAGAAGAGCATGTCGCCGGTGACCGGGTCGATCTTGTAATGGGCGGTGCACAGGACGTCGATGCCGCCGTGGAAGTCGTGGGTGCCGTAGGTCTCCAGCGTCTTCGGGTGCATGCGGTAGGGCAGGCCGCCCTCGAAGTACACCAGCAGGTGGTCGTCGAAGATGCCGACATTGGTGTTGGCGACGTTCTTGGCCGGCGGGGCGCCGTCGGGAAGGCGTCCGGGGGTGCCGCCGTTGACGAACCCGCTGTAGACGGCCTCGCCCTTCTCCACCTCGAACTTCATGGAGTCGGTCAGCACCCAGCTCGTGCGGAAGGCGGCCTTGCCGTCGCGCAGGTACACGCCGGCGACCATCCCGTCCCCCTCCCACCAGTGGTAGCGGTCGGTGTTGCGGGGCTGGAAGCGCGGGTTGGACGAGATGCGGAAGAGCGCGCCGGCCAGATCGTCGGGAATGCGACCGATCACCGGCAGATCGTAGCCATGGGTCTCCTCGTGCCAGGGCGCGAAGGGGCCTTTGAGGAACTTGTTGTCGGTCGGCCAGTTCTGGGAGGGGCCCTGCGGCGCGGGCGCCAGGTTCATGGGTGTCGTCGCGACGACACCGGGAGGACGGCTGGTCATGGGGGGGCGCCTTTCGTGCGTGGCGTCGGTCGCTTGCCGCGGCCGGCGGAGTGTCGTGTGTCGGGGGGAGCCCGGTCAGCGGCTCAGGACCGGGGTGTGCCCGGACGGATCCCGTGGTTGCCGGGAGAGAGGATTCCCGCGGGGTCCAGGGCGTCCTTGAGACGCCGGTGGAGGCGCGGCAGCGCGTGGTCGTTGAAGTCGAAGCCCGCGGCGACCTTCTCCGCGAGCATCGGGTGGGCCCGGTACTCGCTCCAGCCGCGTTCCGCGGCCTGGTCGCACAGGCGGGTGACGGCTCGGCGGGCGGCAGCGGCCTGTGCGGGGTCATCGATGTCGAAGAGGACCATGCTGACGCCGACCAACGAGCGGGAGGTGGCGATCCAGGCGAAGCCGGCCACCAGCCCTTCCTCGGCCAGTGCCTGCTGCACCATCCGCTCGTGGTCGGCGGCGGCCTCGCCGGTGAACGGGAGGACCGGGGAGAAATCGAGGTGGCCGAGCCGGTCGCCGAAGTGTCGCTTCATCACGTCGAGCAGGAACATGTTGGGGATGCCGGCCGGGACGAGATCGTGCGGGTGCACCTCGTCCGCCGTGGCGCTGCCCGGGTAGCCGCGCAGATCGACGGTGACCCCGGGAAGGTGCTCGACGGCCTTGCGCAGCGCCGCTTCCCTGGCCCGGACCAGTTCGGTGCCACCGTAGAACGACACCCGTGCGTTCCAGCGGCCGGGCGGGAACGCGGCGCACAGCTTCTGCTGAGGCGAGAGGCCGGTGGTGTCGTCGGTGAACTCGGGCCGTCCGCCTTCGGGTTCGGGGGAGCTCGTGATGAGCGGGAGTCCCTGGATCGTTCCGTCGAGCATGAGGGGGGCCAGCGCGTCGATGAGCGCCTCGACGTCCTCGTCCCGGTGGCAGATCACCGAACCGGTGGTGAACGTCTCCGGCTCGGGCATCAGCCAGACGCCCATCTTGGTGACGATGCCGAAGTTCGACTGCATGAACAGCGAGTCGAGCGAGGGTCCGAAGCCCCGCTTGTGCCGCTGCCACAGAGGGCTGTCCGTGATGCCGCCCATGCCGGTGCGGACGATGTCGCCGTCGGCCAGGACGACCTCGAGGCCGCACACCGCGGCGGCGTGGTCGCCGTTCACCGTGTAGCCGTAACCGTGTTCCATCGCGTTGCCCACGACGCTGCCCCAGCCGAGGTCGGGCACCGACATCCAGAGTTTCAGGCCCCGCCGCTTGATCTCCTCGTACAGGTCGAAGAAGCGGACGCCCGGCTCGATCAGGGCGTAGCCCGCACGCTCGTCGATCTCCAGGATCCGGTTCATGCGCCGGAGGTTCACGACGATGGCGCCGTTGTCGGCCGGAGCCGACCCGCCGTAGCCGAAGTTGCGGCCGGTGGACGACGTCCACAGGTGCACGCCCAGCTCGCCGGCGATCCGGACGACCTGCTGGACCTCTTCGGTGGACGAGGGCTGGACGACGAAGGAGGGCTGGAACCGGCTGCGGTCGCCTCCCGCGTAGGGGTCCCGGAACTCGTCGATCTGCTCGTCGGAGGTGAGGACCGCCTCCGGGCCCAGCGCCGCCACCAGACGCTCGCGCGCTTCCTTGAGCGCGGTCTCGCACTCGGGCGCACCGGCATGGAAAGTCATGGGTTGCTCCACTTCCGCGAAGCACTACGTCGAGCTTCGCTGGACACATCCTGTGGCGTAACACCGTCGTGACGCTCCAGTGCGGGACGACAGGATCGCGACCGTCTTCTGTCGCCCGGAGGCGAGACCGGCCAGGACCCCGTCGCCTGACCCGACCAGGGAATACGGCTCCAGCCTGGTCTCGCCGCGCGTCCCGCCGCGCCGGAAAGGGGGCTGCGTCACGCCTTGACGCCACCGGAACGACGTGACTTCATGTCCTGCGGAGCGCACCGCAGCGGCGACATCGGTTCACCGCGCTCGTCCGGCTCGACCAGCGCCAGCAGGGCCGGCCGATCAGCAGTCGTCGCTGCCGCTCATCCAGTGCGGGAACAACACCGCACATCTGATGGCGAGTTGGTTACGGATCTCGTCCGGGATGCGCACACCACATCAACGAGCCATGGGACGGGATGCAACACCTTGATGCTCTCGAGCCCTTTGGGAGAACGCGGTGACTGTGGCCACCGGGCCGAAGATCTCCTCGGTCGCGTTGCGCATGTTGCGGGTTTTCGGCCACCTGAGCGGAAGAGGCTGAGGGACGAGCTCAACGCACTGGGAGTGCGGGAGGCGAGGAAGTAGCCGGGGGAGGCCGCTGGCGGAAGCGATCACCCCGCCTGGGCAGAGGCGACGGCACACACGGAGCGCGCGGCGTCCAGCGGCTCCTGCATGCCGACCGCCATGCGGGCGAATCCGGTGCCCCGCCAACCGGCACACCGCGTCATTCCGAAGGAATGCGAAACTCGAACTCGGGACGGTCCCACGGCACGGCGGGCGGGTTCGCGAACGCGGTCCCGGTCCGCACCGCACCGACGCGGTGGTAGAAGTCCTCGGCGGGAAGATGCGACACGACCTTGAGACGGTCGAGCCCGGCGGCTCGGGCCTCGGACTTCATGTGCGCCACGAGCAGCCGTCCGATTCCCCGTCCTTGCACTTCGTCGGCGACGAACAGCAGGTCGAGCTCCGGTGGAGCGAGAACGAGCGAGTAGAACCCGAGGACCCGGCCTTCATGCTCGTCGGCGCCGACGGCCACAAAGGCGCGGTGGGCCTCGAGGTAATCAGGACCGACCCGATAGCCCGCGACTGCGGCTGCGTACTTGCCCTCGTAGGCACCTGAGCCACGCACGAGCCGCGTGAGCCGTTTGGCATCCCGCGCGACGGCCCTCCGTATCGTGATCGGCTGGCTGATCGGAGAAGGGCGTGAACTCATCGGAAGAGTATTCCGCACCGGGGAATGCCTTCGTACGGCGGGTCGGCTGCTCGGGCAGACGTTCCTGCACCGCTCACGGGAACCGCTCGCCCAGGCCCCGATCGGCCACGTCACTGCCGCCGAATCGGCCGCCCGCAAGCGGCCGCGGGACGCCCGAACCGATGCGGCGGAGCTGGAGAACGGTACGCGGTGGCCGGCCGGGGCGCCTCCGCGTCGGGATCGGCGTCCACGACCGGAGCCGTGAGGAAAACGCCGACTCTGCGGGCGGCCTCGCCCTCCGCGCGGAACCGTTCACGGAAGTACGGGTCGGCCGCCAGTTCGGATCGGGCCACCTTGACCGCGACGGCCCGACCGCCCCGTGAACGGGCGGGGTGGACCGTTCCCCTGCCGCCCGCGCCCAGTTCTCGCTCGACGGTGCAGGCACCGATCCGCCGCGGCAGGTCCGCGCCGTTCTCCCTCGCCTGCACGCCTCCCCCCGCGCACGCTCACCCGTACGTGACGCCGTCCGGTGCGCCCCGGCCGATCTCCGGTCCCGCGTATCCGTCCAGCAGCGTGGACGAAGACACCGCCCGGCAGTCCGAGGAAGCCGGTCTCAGCCGCCGCGCCGCACCCGGGCCGCCTTGCGGGCCTCCGCGAGCTTGCGGGCCTCGCTGCTCTTGCGGGACGACGACCTGCCACCGGAACCGCTCTTCGCGTCCTTGGTGCTGCCCAGGCCGCCGAACGGGACGTTGTGATTCTTGGGGCGGGGTACGGCCGGCCCGCCGTCGAGAGGCTTTCCAGAGGGGGCCTTGGCGCCGGTGATCCGGCTCAGCTCCGCCTCGCCGGACCGCACTTTGGTGACCTTGGGGGCGACATCGGCGTCCGCCATGACCTGGCTCGTCTCGCGGCGCTGTCCCGACAGGACGAGTGTCACGACGGTGCCGGAGCGGCCGGCCCGGGCCGTGCGGCCCGCGCGGTGCAGATAGTCCTTCGGGTCGGTGGCCGGGTCGACGTTGACCACGAGGTCGAGGTCGTCGACGTGCAGGCCGCGTGCGGCGACGTTCGTCGCCACCAGCGCGGTGATCTGCCCGTTCTTGAACTGGGCCAGGGTCCGGGTGCGCTGCGGCTGGGACTTCCCGCTGTGCAGGGCGGCGGCGGCCACACCGCTGGCCCGCAGATGCCGCGTGAGCTGGTCGACGCCGTGCTTGGTGTCCAGGAACAGCAGGACGCGGCCGTCCCGGGCGGCGATCTCCGTGGCCACGGCGTACCGGTCCGGGCCGTGCACGACGAAGACGTGGTGCTCGATCGCGGAGACGGCGCTGGACGAGGGGTCCACGGAGTGGACGGCGGGGTCGCGCAGGTAGCGCTGCACCAGCTGGTCGACGTCGCGGTCGAGGGTGGCGGAGAACAGCATCCGCTGCCCGTCGGGACGCACCTGGTCCAGGATCCCGGTCACCTGCGGCAGGAACCCCATGTCACACATCTGGTCGGCCTCGTCCAGGACCGCGATGCGCACCCGTCCCAGCCGGCAGTCCTTGCGCTCGATGAGGTCGTGCAGCCGGCCGGGCGTGGCGACGACGATCTCGGCGCCGTCCCGCAGCACGGCGGCCTGCCCTCCGATGGACACGCCGCCCACCACGGTCGCGAGCCGCAGCCGCAGCGCCTCGGCGTACGGGGTGAGCGCCTCACCGACCTGCTGCGCCAGCTCCCTGGTGGGCACCAGCACGAGCGCCAGCGGCTCTTTCGGCTGCGCGCGCTGCCCGGCCGTCCGGGCGAGCATCCCCAGGCCGAAGGCGAGCGTCTTGCCGGATCCGGTGCGGCCCCGGCCCAGGACGTCCCGTCCCGCGAGCGCATTCGGCAGCGCCGCCGCCTGGATGGGGAAGGGCACGGTCACACCCTGCTCATCGAGCGCCCGCAGGACCTCGGCCGGCAACCCCAGCTGGGCGAAGGACACCGCCGTGGGCACGGCCGAAGTGGCGCCCGACGCCTCGGACACATCGTCCTGCTGCCGGGCATCGGCACATGTTGCTTCGCTCACAGAGAGCCTTCCTCCGAAGGGACCGTACCGAGGAAGGCGCGGCAGGGACGCGGCCGCCGACCGGGGACGCCCAACGGAGCACCGACACAGCGACACAGCAAAAGCGCAACGTTAGCACGGGGCCCACCGTCCGGGCCTCCCGTGCCGCGCCGCTCAGCCGGGAACGACAGCCGGACCTGCCCGTGCGGAGCCATGTGGTGCCCCAGGGACACTCCCGGCATCGGCGCCCAGCGCGGCCCCCGCCGCCAAGCTCCGGACCAGGAGCGGACCAACTTCGCTTCTCCTCCGGCGATTTCGCTCATTTCCTCGGGTCAGCGGCGGATTAGGCCGTATACCACCAGCAGACGAAGAACCTGCTGGTGTCGTACTCGCCGAAGAAGCCCGGCTTCTTCCAGACGGATGAAGAAAGGCTCCTGACCTGGGCTTTCACCCGTCAGGCGCCTGTCACCCAGCCCACCTCGATGCTCTGACCGGCCCGGCGGGCGCACTCGGCCGGATCCACTCTGGAGGAGAGCCAGAACGAGATCCCGGCGTGCCGGAGATCGTAAGGTCGCTTGGCCAGGCGAGAAGCGCGCTCAGAACGAGTCAGGACGTACTCCCGGGCCCGCGCCCACGTGATGCCGTAGGCGGCAGCGTCCACCGTAGTTGCCGGCCTGGTTCCGGAAGGGCCGACCGTCAGGTGCCGTTCGGTGAAACTGCTGTCACGACCGGGGTAGTTGTAGTGGCGGGCCCAGCGGGCCGGTGCGTCGCAGATCATCTCGCATGAAAGACCGCGGACTGCCGGCGGGGCACCGCCGGGTCTTCGCAGGGGGCAGTGGTCAGCCTTGCCGACGGAAGTCCAGCATGCAGAAGACCTTGTCGTACCGGCGTTCGCCGACGGCGACGAAGCCGGGCAGGCGGCCGTATTCGGTGAAGCCCAGCGACCGGTAGAGGTGCAGGGCGTTGGTGTTGTCGCCACGGGCGTCCAGGGTGAGGACCTCGATACCCGTCTCCCGGGCGTCAGCGATCAAGGCGGCGGCCAGCGCCCGACCGACGCCACGACCCTGCGCAGCAGCATCTACCGCGATCTTCTCCAGATCGGCGTGTGGCCGATGAGTCGGCCGGGCGTAGCGGAGCCAGTACCCCAACCCGACCAGCCGACGCCCAAGGTAAGCGGCACGCAGGGCCGCATCCCCGGCCCGCACCGCAGAGACGACCTGCCCGAGAAGTTCCGCCACCTCGTCCCGCGAGGGTGGATCGACCCAGCCCAGCGCGGCACCCCCACCGACCAGATCCGCCAGGATCTGGTGGGCCGACTCCGCGAACCGGACCTCCAGCTCCGGATCGGACGTCAGCTCCATGACGTCAAGGATGGCGGGCTCAGTGGTCACACCGCTGGTCATGGTCGGCAGCATAGCCCGGCCCGACGCGCCATCGAGCCGCCGCACACCACCGGCTCGGCGGCCCGATCATGCTCGTCCGGGGCAGCCTCAGCCGCCGACGTCACGCTCAAGGAGCGGCGAGTGGTTCCTGGGGTCGCCCCGTACGGGCCGCTGCCGGTGGGGCGGCAGCGGCACCGCGGCCCGCCAAGGGGAGATGGGCACGCGGTAGCCGTACGGGAAAGGCCGTCGGGCCCCGGCTGGAGTCGGTCACTCGGTCTCGACCGCGTCGTCCATGCTCTTCAGCGCCTCGTCGACGGTGGTGTCACCGGAGAACAGCTTCTGCACGGCGGTGAAGTGCGCCTGCTGCACCTCCGGGTTCGGCCAGCGCTGGTCCATGAACGGGATGGTCCTGCCGTCCTGCTGGAGGTCGATCAGGACGTCCAGGGCCGGGTCCGCCTCGAAGGAGTCGTTGGGCAGGGCCGGCAGGGTGCCGCCCTCCTCGGCGTAGATCTTCTGGCCGTCCTGCGAGGCCAGGTACTCGATGAACTTCTTGCCCGCGGCCTCGTTCTTGCTCGCGGCGTTCAGGCCGTAGGCGGCGGAGACGGCCCCGGGGATGCGGGTGGCGTCCGCGTCGTTCGACGCCGGCAGGGCGAACATGCCCAGCTCGGCCTCGCCGGCCTCCTTCTGCACCTGCGGGATGCTGGTGGTGACCTGGACGACGCCGACGGCCTTGCCGGAGCCGACGTCGGACAGGGACGTCTCGTAGCTGGTGCCGTTCGGGTTCTTGGTGAAGCAGCCCGCCTCGTTCAGGTCGAGGTACTGCTGGAGGGTGTCCTTCCAGGCGGAGCCGGCGAAGGTGGCCTCGCCCGCGCTGAGCCGCTCGTCGAAGTCGGCGTCCTTCGTGTACACGGTGGTCGCGGCGAGCGCGTAGTCGACGAGCTGCGTGACCCACGTGGTCTGGTTGCCGAGGGCCAGCAGCACCTTGTCGTGGTCCTGCGCCTTCTTGCACAGGTCCAGGACGTCGTCCCAGGTCTTCGGCTCGGTGCCGCCTATCTCCGCCAGCGTCTCCTTGTTGTAGACGGCGCCGATGCCGTTGAAGGTGACGGGCACGATGTACGTCTTGCCGTCGACCTGCGTGACGCTCTTGTCGCCCTCGGCGATGTCCGACACGAAGCCGTAGTCGCTCAGGTCGGCGAGGTAGCCGCCCGCCTGGAGCACCTGGACCGCGGCCGGGTTGCCGTTGCCGGGCCAGACGGTGAAGACGTCCGGCGCGGTGCCCGAGGAGAGCTGGGTGCGCAGCGTCGACTGGAGCTGGTCGGTGTCGGCGTAGGTGACGTCGACCGCGATGTCCGGGTTGGCCTTCTCGAACGCCTTGACGACGGCGTCCATCGGGGTGCGGTCGGTGGAGTTGGCGGCGATGCGCAGGGTGTCGCCGTCACCGCTGCCACCGGTGGCGGCGCCGGAGCTGCACGCGGCGGTGGCGGCCGCGAGGCACAGGACGGAGAAGGTGGCGGCGAGGGGACGGGTTGCTCTCATGACGGCTCCAAGGGGCGGGAGGAAGGGGTGGTGCACGGCCGGCGCCGGGCATGTGGCGCCGTACGGGCGGCTCGGACGACGAGCGGGGGAAGGGTGGAGTGCCGGAGGGGCGGTCAGCCCTTCAGGCCGCCGGCGAAGCCCTGGATGATGCGCTTCTGCATCAGGAAGTAGGCGATCAGCACCGGCAGGATGCCGATGATGAGCCCGGCGAAGACCATGGGCCACTGCGAGACGTACTGGCCCACGAAGCCGAACAGGGCGACGGGGATGGTCTGCCGGCCCGATCCGCTGAGGTACAGCAGCGGGGTGAGGAAGTCGTTCCAGACGAAGATGACGTTGAGGATGACCACGGTGCCGGTGATGGGCCGCATCAGCGGGAAGACGACCCTGACGAAGGCGCGCACGGGACCGCAGCCGTCCATGAGCGCCGCTTCCTCGTAACCGGGGTCCAGGGACCGCAGGAACCCGGTGTACATGAAGATCGAGAAGGGCAGCTGGAGGCCGGTGTAGAAGATGACCAGCGCCAGCGGGTTCCCCAGCAGGTGCAGGTCGCGCATGGTCTGGTACAGCGGGATCAGCGCGAGCTGGAACGGCAGCAGCAGCCCCAGCATGAACAGGCCGAAGACACCGCGGGACCAGTACCGGGTGGACCGGGCCAGCGGATAGGCCGCCGCCGCGGCCAGGGCGACGATCAGCACGACGCTGCCGACGGTGACCAGGATGCTGTTGGTGATGGCCGCGCCGAGACCGGCCTGCCGCCACGCGTCGCCGAAGTTGCCGAGCGTGGGGCTGGACGGCAGGGAGATCGGCGAGGCGTCGTCGCCCTCCTCGCGCAGGGCCATGGAGAGCAGGACGTAGAGGGGGAAGGCGAAGAGGAGGGCGACCACGATCATGACCGCTTCGAGGATGCCGGTACGCCATGTGTAGCGGTTCATGAGGTCTTCTTCTCCTGGCGGCTGAGGTAGAAGTACTGCAAGCCGCTGACGACGATCACGAAGAGGGTCAGCACCAGGCCCATGGCGATGCTGTAGCCGTACTTGTTGAACTGGAACGCCTGCTTGTAGATGACGGTGGACAGGGTGTCCGTGGCGCCGCCGGGACCGCCCTGGGTCATCACCCAGACCTGGTCGAACAGTTTCAGGCCACCGATGATCGACAGCATGAGGTTGATGGTGATGGCCGGGGCGAGCATCGGCCGGATGACGGACCAGAACCGCCGCACCGGGCCGGCGCCGTCCATCGCCGCCGCCTCGTGGATCTCCTGGGGGATGGACTGGAGGCCCGCGAGGAAGATGACCATGGAGTAGCCGGCGAACTGCCAGACGACCACGGCGACCACCGACCACAGCGCGATGTCCGGGTCACCGAGCCAGTCCTGCGTCAGCGCGTCGAGCCCGACGGCCTTCAGCAGGGCGTTGATCGCGCCCTCCGGTGCGTACAGGTACTTCCAGAGGTACGCGGTGACCACCGGGGTGATCACGGCCGGCGCGAAGAAGAAGACGCGCAGGATGGTGCGGGACTTGATGCGGGCGTTGACGCCGAGGGCGAGGAGCAGGCCGATGGCGTTCTGCACGACCGTGATGGCGATCGCGGCCAGCAGGGTGGTGCCCACCGCGTCCCGGGCCGCCGTGTCCTCCCACAGGGCCCGGAACTGGTCCAGCCCCACGAAGTGCTTGACGGGGCTGATGCCGTCCCAGTCGGTGAAGGCGAACCAGCCGCCCTGCACGCTGGGGACGAGGACCACGAAGGCGAAGAAGACCAGGGCCGGCAGGACGAACCACCAGGGGGCCCGGTTGCGCGTGGTACGGGATCTCCCGCCGCCCGGGGCCGGCTCCTTCCCGGGAGGCCCGTCCCGGTGCTTGCGGAAAGGGCTGGTCGCCACAGTGGCCATCTGGCTCTCCATCGAGTCACGCGGCGCGCCGTTGTGCCGCCACGATGATGCGTTAACGAAGCTGAAACGCTTCAAATTATGGCCAGAAACTAGGTTCAGCCCGGAGTCGTGTCAAGAGTGGATTCGCTATTTTCTCGGCGTCTGTTCCGGACACCGGACAGCGCGGCGTCGGTCCCCTTGACGCATCACTCCCGACATGACCTGCGTATTCAGGAGCGTCGCACTGCTTGACGTGGCCGCGCAAGCATCCTTACCGTGTGCCCGGTTCGGCGATTGAAGCGTTTCACGCGCTTCAGGCGCACCCCGTGACCGGCCCAGCCACCCGGTCGACAGAACAGGAGCCGCTCCATGCCCGAGAATCCACCTGCCGGTACATCCGTGGTGGTGGCCGCGCCGACCGCCGAGCACCACGGCGGCGGTCTCGGCATCGGTGAGGCCCGCCCCAGGCTCTCCTGGGTGACGGAGTCCGCGCCGGACGGATGGCTCCAGACCGCATACGAAGTGGAGATCTCCCCGGAGGACGGACCGGCGTGGAGCAGCGGCCGCGTCGAGAGCGGCGAGTCCGTCCTCGTGGCATGGCCGGAAGAGGTCCCCGCGCTGGCCTCCCGGGAGCGCCGCACGGTCCGCGTCCGGGTCTGGGGCGCCGACGGCACCCGCTCCGGCTGGAGCCCGGCGCTCGCCGTCGAGGCCGGCCTGCTCTCCCCCGGCGATGTCACCGCCGCCATGATCACGCCGGCCGTGCCCGAACTGACCCGGCCCGCGCTGCTGCGCACCGCCTTCGAGCTGCCCGCCCCGGTCGTGCGCGCCCGCCTCTACATCACCGCCCACGGTCTGTACGAGGCGGAGATCAACGGCCTGCGTGTCGGCGACGAGGTCCTCGCCCCGGGCTGGAGCAGCTACCACCACCGGTTGCGCTACGCGACGCACGACGTGACCGCCCTGCTGACGGAGGGCTCCAACGCGATCGGGGCGTGGCTCGGCGAGGGCTGGTTCAGCGGCCGGTTCGGCATCCACGGCGGCAAGACCTGCCACTACGGCCGGCACACCGGGCTGCTCGCGCAGCTGGAGGTGGAGTGCGCCGACGGCAGCCGGGTCGTGGTCAGCACCGACGAACGCTGGCGCGCCGCGTACGGGCCCATCACGTTCGCCGGACTGTACGAGGGCGAACGGTACGACGCCCGCGCCGAGTTGCCCGGCTGGTCCCGTCCCGGCTTCGACGCGTCGGGCTGGCAGGGCGTGCAGCGCGTCGAGTTCGACGCCGGAACACTGTGCGCGCCGCCCGGGCAGCCGGTGCGCCGGGTGGAGAGCCGTGCGCCGGAGGCCGTGCTCACCTCCCCCAGCGGGCGCCGCGTCCTGGACTTCGGGCAGAACATCGCCGGCCGGGTCCGGATCCGCGTCACGGGCAGTGCCGGCACGACCATCACCCTGCGCCACGCCGAGGTGCTCCAGGACGGCGAGCTGTACACCCGGCCGCTGCGCCACGCCACGTCCGCCGACACCTACGTCCTCAAGGGCGGCGGCTCGGTCGAGGAGTGGGAGCCCCGCTTCACGATCCACGGCTTCCGGTACGTGGAAGTCACCGGCTGGCCCGAGGACCGGGCGCCCCTCGACGTCACGGCCCAGGTGCTCCACACCGACATGCGCCGCACCGGCTGGTTCTCCTCGTCCGACGCGCTGCTCGACCGGCTGCACGAGAACGTCCGCTGGAGCATGCGCGGCAACTTCGTCGACGTGCCCACCGACTGTCCGCAGCGCGACGAGCGGCTCGGCTGGACCGGTGACATCCAGGTCTTCGGCCCGACGGCGTCCTTCCTGTACGACTGCGCGGGCTTCCTCACCTCGTGGCTGGCGGACCTCGCGCACGACCAGTACGCCGACGGCACGGTCCCCTTCATCGTGCCCGCCATCCCCGTACCGGAGTGGACACCGGCGTGGGCGGCGGCACTGTGGGGGGACGCGGCCGTGCTGGTGCCGTGGACGCTGTACCAGCGTTTCGGGGACCGGGGGGTGCTGCGCGCCCAGTACGCCAGTGCCCGGGCGTGGGTCGACCTGGTCGCCTCCCAGCGCGGCGAGGACGGGGTGTGGCGGCACGGCAAGCAGCTCGGTGACTGGCTCGACCCGGCCTCGCCGCCGGAGGACCCCTGGCAGGCGCGGACCGACCCCTACCTGGTGGCGCAGGCCTACCTGGCGCGCTCCGCGCACGTCCTCGCGCTGATCGCCGCCGAACTCGGCGAGGACGCCGACGCGTCGCGCTACCGGACCCTCTCCGACGAGGCCCGCGCCGCGTTCCGGCGGGCGTTCGTCACCGCCGAGGGGCGCATGACGTCCGACACGCAGACGGCGTACGCGCTGGCGCTCCGCTTCGGCCTGCTGCCGGACGCCGCGGCCCGCGCCACGGCCGGCGAGCGGCTCGCGGAGCTGGTCGGCGAGGACGGGTACCGCATCGCCACCGGCTTCGCGGGGACGCCGGAGGTGTGCGACGCGCTGAGCGACACCGGCCACGACGACACCGCCTACCGGCTGCTCCTCCAGCGGGAGTGCCCCTCGTGGCTGTACCCGGTCACGCAGGGCGCGACGACGGTGTGGGAGCGCTGGGACAGCATGCTGCCGGACGGGACCGTCAACCCGGGTGAGATGACGTCGTTCAACCACTACGCGCTCGGCGCGGTCGCCGACTTCCTGCACCGTGTCGTCGCCGGTCTCGCGCCCGCCGCCCCCGGTTACCGGCGGCTGCGGATCGCCCCGCGTCCCGGCGGTCACCTCACCCGCGCCGACGCCCGCCACCTCACGCCCTACGGGACGGCCGAGGCGGGGTGGCGGCTGGACGGCGGCACGCTCACGGTGACGGCCACGGTCCCGCCGAACACCACCGCCGACATCGACCTGCCCGGTCTGGCCACCACTGTCGGCAGCGGCACCCACCGCTTCGAGGTGCCCTGGCCGGCTCGGGGCAAGCAGCCGGACCCGGCGGATACGATGTCGGTCCAGGGTTGAAGCGTTACAACCGACCGCCCGCCAGGCGGCCGTCTGAAGGGCTCATGGGGATGAACACCGTCGGGATCAAAGACGTCGCGCTGCGCGCCGGAGTCTCGATCGCAACCGTCTCCAACGTCCTCAACCGGCCGGACAAGGTGGCGCGGGCCACGCGGGAACGGGTCGAGGACGCCATCGACGTCCTCGGCTACGTCCCCAACCCGGCCGCCCGGCAGCTCTCGGGCAGCCGCGGCGGCAGCGTCGTCGGCCTGGTCGTCTTCGACGTCCGCAACCCGTTCCTGACCGACGTGGCCCGCGGCGCCGAGGACCTGCTGCACGCCGAGGGCCGGACCGTGATGCTGTGCAACAGCGACGTCCTCGCCGACAAGGAGGAGCGGTACCTCAAGCAGCTCGCCCAGCAGCACGCCACCGGGGTCCTCATCACGCCCGCCGACCTCAACCGCGGCTGGCTGGAGAGCGTCCGGGAGCGGGGGCTGCGGGTCGTCCTGCTCGACAACGCCGACACCTATCCCGACGTGTGTTCCGTCGCGGTCGACGACGTGGCCGGGGCGGACGCGGCCGTCACGCACCTGCTGGCCCGCGGGCACCAGCGGATCGCGTTCGTCACCGGACCGATGAACATGCGCCAGTCCCAGGACCGGCTCGCGGGCAGCCGGCAGGCCCTGGAGCGCGCCGGGCGGCCCTCCGACGTGCTCCAGGTCGTCGAGACCACCGCGTTCACCGTCGACCAGGGGCGGCGGGCCGGGGAGCAACTGCTGACCGCGAGCGAGCGCGTCACCGCCGCGTTCTGCGCCAACGACCTGCTGGCGCTGGGTGTCATGCAGACGGCGTTCCGGGCGGGGCTGCGGGTCCCCGACGACCTGGCGATCGTCGGGTACGACGACATCCACTCGGCGGCGACCGCGGGTGTGCCGCTCACCTCGGTGCACGTCGGCGGGTACGACCTGGGGAAGGCCGCGGCCGAGCTGCTCATCGACGAGGACCGGGAAGGTCACACGCACCGGCGGCTGGTGTTCCCGCCGCGGCTGGTCGAGCGCAACTCGTCCTGAACTCAGGGTCGTTCACCGGTCGGCGGGCCGCTGCTGTCCCGGACGACCAGTGACGGTGTGACGACGTGGTGCTGCGGTTCGTCGCGGCCCTCGATGCGTTCGAGGAGCATCGCCACCGCCCGCCGGCCCATCTCGGGGCCCTGCTGGTCGACGGAGGTCAGCGAGATCGCCGGATGCGCGGCGAGGTCGGTGTTGTCGTAGCCGACGAGGGAGATCTCCCGGCCGGCGTCGTGCTCCACCAGGGCGGCGAGCGCGCCCAGGGCGAGCTGGTCGTGGCTGGCGAACACCGCTGTGGGCCAAGGGTGTTGAGAAAGCAGGTCGTTCATCGTGGCGCGGGCGCTCTCCTCGGTCTGGCCGGTGCGCACCACCCGTGCCGGCTCGGGGCTGCCCGCGGCCCGCACCGCCTCCTCGAAGGCGCGCAGCCGCAGCGCGTGCGGGCTGCCGGTGCCGGGCGCGGTCACCGCCGCTTCCTCGGTGAGGTGCACGATCCGCCGGTGCCCGAGCCCCAGAAGGTACTCCATGACCTGCCGGGTGCCGGCGACGTCGTCGCCGACAACGGTGTCGTACCGCGCGGAACGGTCGTGCCGCCCGAGCATCACCACCGGCACCCCGGTCGCCAGCCGCTCCAGCCAGTCGGCGTCCACCCGGGGCGAGACGACGACGATGCCGTCGACCTGGCGGTCGGCGAGCGCCTCGATCGCGCCGTACCCCTCGCGGCCGTCGGCGGGGGCGATGACGAGCTGGTACCGGGTGCCCTCCAGCGCCCGGAGGGCGCCGTCGACGATCTGGGTGAGGAACCGGTTGCCGAGGTGCGGGACCTCCAGGCCGAGGGTGTAGCTCGACCCGCGCAGGGACCGCGCGGCCACACTGGGCCGGTAGTTCAGCTCCTCGATGGCCGCGTTGACCCGGGCGCGCATCGCGGGGCTGACCCCGGAGGCGTCCCGGATGACCTTGGACACGGCCGCCCGCGACACCCCGGCCGCCCGTGCCACGTCCTGGATCGTGACCGACCGGCGCCGACTGCTGGCCTGCGACACGTGGTCCCTCCCGTGCGATCACCGTCAGCGCAGCCCTCCCCGCCGGCCGCGCGGTCCGCAAGGCGCCCCGGGCGCCCCCGGGGGATCCGGGGGCGCCCGGGGCTCGGTGAGGCGCTGTGCTGCCGGCCGGGGGTCCCGGCCGGTGGCGGTCAGCGTCTCACAGTGGTGTCCGTACGCTCAGCGCCGCCCCTCGGCGACGGTCTTCTCCGCGTACGGCCGGACGACGACGGGACCGACGAGCCCGTACGACTGCTTCGCGTCGTACGCGGCGTTGCCGGGCAGCGTCGCCACGTGCACCTCGATGACGTTCCGGCCGGCCGTCACCCAGCCGGTCAGGTCGACGGCCGAGGCGTCGACGAGGTCGGCCTTCGGCAGGGCCCGTCCGTGGAGCTCGACGGTGTACGTGCCGTTGACCGTGCCCAGGTCGAGGGTGGCTCCGCCGTTCCGCACGACGGACTCGTCCAGGTCGGCGGTGGTGCGGTACGTCGACTTCCCGGACCTGTCCCCCAGGCCGGCGATGCTCTGCCGGTCCGGCAGGGCCCCGCCGTCCCCGGCCTCCACCGTGAACGGGCCCCGTCCGCGGACGGGCGGTGCGGGCCGGGACGGTCAGCGCTTGCCGAGGGTGAACGTCGTGGACAGCGTGGTGTCCGAGGACGTGCCGACGTGCGCGGTGAAGGTCCCCGACGGGGTGCGCCAGGCGTCACGGTCGTCGTCGTAGTACTGGGTCAGGTGCCGGGTCTCGACCTGCTCCCGCGTCAGCTCGATCGTGACGGATCTGCTCTGGCCGGCCTTCAGGGAGACCCGGTCCCAGGCGATGAGCCGCGCCGACGGCTCGTCCGCGCTGCGCGGCAGCTCCAGGTAGACCTGCGGGACCTCGGTGCCGGCGCGCTTGCCGGTGTTGGTCACCTTGAACTGGACGGTCAGGCCGTTCTCGCCGTTGGTGGAGACCTTCGCCCCGGAGACGTCGAAGTCCGTGTAGGACAGGCCGTACCCGTAGTCGAAGAGGGGCTCCTCGTCCTGCGCCTGGTACCAGCGGTAGCCGACCTCGAGGCCCTCGCTGTACTCGACCTGGCGGATGGTCTCGCCCTCGGGGACGACGCCCGGGTACTGCTCCTCGGTGTCGGCGGGCTGCCGCTCCTCGGACTTGGGGAAGGTCATGGGGAGCTTGCCGGAGGGGTTGACGTCGCCGAAGAGCAGGGAGGCGATGGCGGGACCGGCCTGCTCGCCCGGGTACCAGGTCTCCAGCACGGAGTCGACCTTCGACAGCCACGGCATGGTGGTCGCGGTGCCGGTCTCCAGCACCACCACGGTCGAGGGGTTCTCGTCGGCCACGGCGCTGATCAGCGCGTCGCCGCCGGCGTCCAGGCCGAGGTCCTTCGGGTCGGAGAACTCGCCGACCTGCTTGTAGCCGAAGACCACGGCGACGTCCGCGTCGGCGGCGACCTCGGCGGCGCGCTCCGCGTCGCTGCCGTCGTCGTAGACGACCTCGATGCCGAGCCCGGCGGCGCGCTCGGTGAGGGAGTCGAGCGGGGCGACCATGTCCTCGCAGGCCATGGTGTTGCGGCCGCTGGTGGTGCCGCCGAAGTTCAGCGGCAGGCTGCACAGTTGCCTGGCCGTCATGCCGGAGTCGGGGTCGTTGGCGGCGACCGAGCCGATGACGGCGAGGGTCTTGCCGCTGCGCTGGTTGAGCGGGAGGGTGTCGCCGCTGTTCTTCAGCAGCACCGAGCCCTCCTCGGCGATCTGCCGGGCCAGCGCCTTGTGGGCGGGCGTCGACACGTCCGCGACGGGCTCGTCGGCCGGCGCGTGGTCGAAGAGGCCGCCGTCGATGTAGGAGCGGACGACGCGCAGCGCGGCCCGCTCGATGTCTGCCTGGGTGATCTCGCCGGCGGCGAGGGCGGCGTCGAGCTTCTCCGGCGTGTAGTAGATCGGCCGGTTCAGCTCCTGGTCGAGGCCGGCCTTGAGGGAGGCGGCGGTGGAGTGGACGGCGCCGTAATCGCTCATGACGTAGCCCTCGAAGCCGAGTTCGCCCTTGAGGCTCTCGTCGAGCAGCTCGTTCTCGCAGGCGTAGACGCCGTTGATCTGGTTGTACGAGCACATGACGCTCTCGGGGTCGCCCTCCGACAGGGCGATGCCGTAAGGGAGTTCGTAGATCTCCTTGAACGTCCGCTCGTCCATGTTGGAGGAGCTGGTCTGCCGGTCGGTCTCCTGTTCGTTGGCCACGTAGTGCTTGAGGTCGGCCAGGACCGGCTTGTTCTCGTTGCTCTCGATGCCGCGGGCCTGGGCGCCGGCGAGGACGCCGTTGACGACCGGGTCCTCACCGAAGTACTCCGGCGTCCGGCCGGCGAGCGCGGTGCGGCCGCCCCCGACGCCCGGGCCGAGGATGACGTTCCTGCCCTTGTCGAAGGACTCGCTGCCCATCGCCTTGCCCTTGGCGTAGGCGGTGTCCTCGTCGAAGCTCGACGCCAGGGATATCTGTGCCGGGAAGGCGGTGACGCCCTCGACGGACCGCACGCCCTCGGGGCCGTCGGTGTAGGTGACGGTCGGGGTGCAGGAGACCTGCACCGGGTAGGTCACGCCCTGGAAGTCGGTCTGGGTGGGGCTGTTGGCGGGCTGCTCGACGAGCCAGCGGTAGATCTGGTGCCGGGTGCTGGCGGCGAGCAGCGCCTTGGCCCGCTGGTCGGCGGACTTCCGGGTGTCCGTCCACGGCGCCTTGGAGCAGTCCGTGGCCGCGGCGTTGCCCGCCGTCGCGGTGCCGGCGGTGGTCGGCACGACCGTGATCAGCACGGCGGACGCGACGATCGCGGCGCCTCTTCGCCGGCGGCGGCTCGCCGTTCGCGGTGTCTGCCTTTCGGACACGATGCCTCCTTGTAACGTTTCAAAATCATGCGGTCGTCCACCGCACAGGGATGAGGAGAGGACGTCCCGTCCCGGCGGGCCTGGGCAGGTCCGCGGGAGAGAGAGCGGAGAAAAAGGCGGGGAAGCGGGGAGGGGGACAGGTCAGAGCGGCGGCTCGGCCACGGCTCGTCGGCGCGGCAGGGCGGTCCGGGCGGGCGTCCGGTGCGCGGACCGGCCTGGGTACGGGCCGGGCTGCGGCCGGGTGCGCGGGCACACCCCTCCGCCGGCACCGCACCGCAGGCTTTGGCTCCGCGCTGTCTGACGCATCTTCATCGACGCCTCCCGGGAGGCGGGGAACACGGCTCGCCCCGCCGCTCGCTGCACCGCGTAGACCGATCTACGCGGTGACGGCCCTCACCGTAAGCGGTTCGCTGTAGGTCGGCAATGCCTTGGACAAGGATCCGCAGCCGTGATCAGCTCCGACCGATGACGGCCTGGGGGGACCGCATGCCCTTGCCCGCCCTCAGGGCTCCGGGAACGGTCGAGATACTCGGCGCGAGCGGCCTCGTCCTGCCACCGCCGACCGGCATCGTTCCCTCGCTGGCGCCGACCGCGGCCATCGGCTTCGTCCTCCGGCAGGCCGGTGCGATCGCCGTCCACCTGACCGGCGGAGACCGCCGGATCGCACTCAACATCGGACACGCCGCCCTCCACGCGCTGTTCGGTGAGGTGTCCTCCGCCGTCGAAACCCGTCGTCAGAGCCACCTTCGCCAAGGTGACAGCAGCCCGCGATGACGAGGTCGTGGGATGCGTCGGCCCCCGGCTGGTGCCGGGGGCCGGTTCGCTGTCGGATCGTCGGCCGGGTGCCGGGCCGGCTTAGCTGATGGCGTTCAGCATCGCTTCTTCGACGTGGTCGGCGGCGTTGCGGTGGCCGAGGGCGTTGGGGTGCACGAAGGACAGTTGGTCGGGCAGGGTGACGAAGCCTTCGACCCACTTGCTGTCGTCGCAGACGCTGTGGTTCCGGGAGGAGGTGGAGAGGTCGACGAAGCCGGCGGCTTCCTGTGTGCCGGTCGAGTTGTTGATGGCCTTGTTGAGGGGTTCCAGGACGTCCTGGCGCAGCCAGTTCAGGTCGCCCTGGGTGATCGTGCCGAACTGCGTCAGGTCGCCGAAGTTGCAGCTGGAGGTGTCCTTGGGGATGACCGTGGGGTAGCCGACGGCCAGGATCTTCGCGTGCGGGGCGCGCTCGTGGAGGACGGTGAGCATCCGGTCGTATTCCTGGCGCACCTTCTTCAGCCGGGCCGGGATGCCGGCGCCCAGGGCGTCCTTGCACGGGGTGCCCACGCCGCCGCTCTCGCCGCCCAGCTCCGGGCACTTCATGAGGAGGTCGGCGAAGCCGAGGGTGTTTCCGCCCACGCCGACGGTGATGACGTCGGTGTCGGGGCCCACCGCCTCGGACTGAGGAGGCACCGCGGGGAAGGGGTAGTCCGGGTCCTCGGAGATGGGCGGCAGGTGGCGGCCGATCGGGTGCTGGGGTGTGTCGGTGACGTTCTCGATGGTGGCGGCGCCGCAGCTGACGTTGGTCAGGTCGAAGAGGCCCCAGAGGTCGCGGTCGATGACCTGGGGGTAGGACCGGTCGGTGCGCTCGCAGCCGTCGCGCGGGACTTCGAAGGTGTTGCCCGCGGCCCGGATGACACCGGCGGTGTAGGAGTCACCCAGGGCGACCCACTGGTGCTCCTCGGCCGCGGCGGCGGGTCGCGCCCCGGCGAACTGTGCGGGGACAAGAGCGCCGACGGCGAGAGCCGCGGCCGAGCCGAGCAGGGCCAGACGAGTGCGGAAGCGTGCCACGAATCCTCCAGGGATACGGTGTTGGCGTCGCTTCGACCGTAAAGAGATCGTCACTCAACGCACTAGATCCAATGCGGACAGTCACATGCGGGCTGCGGTGCGCACCTTTGTGGGGGACCGGGGTTCGGTGTGTCGATCACTCGTCCACTACCGGCGACCACTTGGGAGTGGTGTCTGCGCAGCACCGTGCCGGTTCCTGATCGATGGCAGGGTCCCGGCCGGACACGCATCCTCACGAGGGCTGGCCTGTTCTCGATCGCCGGCACGCTCGACCCCCAGCCGTGGGGCCGGAGCCCGCGCCCGCCTACACCGGTCCGGCCGGTCCGGGGGCGACCGGATACAGTGCGCGAGACGGCAGCCTGGTCTGTGAGGGGAAGCGTGACCGACACCAGCGACACCCGACCCGCCGGCACTGACGCGCAAGTTCCGCGGCAGAGCCGGCTGCACCGCCTGATGCGCTACATCCCCCTGATCGCCCCCGTGCTTCTGTGGACCGTGCCCTGCTGGGTGCTCCTGTACACCGGCCAGCACTGGCCGCTGCCCGTCACGCTGGCCGGCACGGCCGCGTTCGTCCTCGGCCTCGTCGGTATGCCGCTCGCGCTGGTGCGCGGCCACGGCCGGCGACAGCAGGACCGGGCGGCGATCGCCGGCGACACCCTGCTGGGCACGGGCTGGGTTCTGTTCACCTGGTCCGTTCTGCTCGGTGTCTTCCTGCGGCTCGCCCTGACCGTGGCCGGCGTCGGCGGGAGTCAGGACCGGGCCCGCATCGTCACCTGGGCCGTCCTCGGCGTCACCGCCGTCCTGCTCGCCTGGGGGTACGCCGAGGCCCGCCGCGTACCGCGCGTGCGCCGGCTCGACGTGCGACTCCCGCGGCTGGGTGCCGGGCTGGACGGCCTCCGCGTCGTCCTCATCACCGACACCCACTACGGCCCGCTCGATCGCGCCCGCTGGTCGGCACGGGTGTGCGAGACGGTGAACACCCTGGAAGCCGACCTGGTCTGCCACACCGGCGACATCGCGGACGGCACGGCCGAACGCCGCCGCGCCCAGGCCGCCCCGCTCGGAACCGTGCGGGCCACCCGGGCCCGTGTGTACGTCACCGGCAACCACGAGTACTACAGCGAGGCCCAGGGCTGGGTCGACCTGATGGACGAGCTGGGCTGGGAGCCGCTGCGCAACCGCCATCTGCTGCTCGAACGCGGCGGCGACACCCTCGTGGTCGCCGGCGTGGACGACGTCACCGCCGAGTCCTCCGGCCTGGCGGGCCACCGCGCCCACCTCGCCGGAGCCCTGGACGGCGCCGATCCCGACCTGCCCGTCCTGCTCCTGGCACACCAGCCCAAGTTCATCGACCGGGCGGCAGCAGCCGGCATCGACCTCCAGCTCTCCGGCCACACCCACGGCGGTCAGATCTGGCCCTTCCACCACCTGGTCCGCATCGACCAGCCCGCCCTCGCCGGCCTCAGCCACCACGGCCCCCGCACCCTCCTCTACACCAGCCGCGGCACCGGCTTCTGGGGCCCGCCGTTCCGGGTCTTCGCCCCCAGCGAGATCACCCTGCTCGTGCTCCGCTCCCCGCACCCGACCGCCTCGACGTAGCACTCGCCGGGCCGGCCCCTCCGCACCGGCGGACGGAGAAGCCGGGCTTCCTCCAGACACGGGAGAAGGGTGCCTGCCCCGGGCGTCTGCCCGGCTCAGGCACCCTTCGCGCCGCTCGGGCCGCCGCCCGTTCCGTCACTCCGCGCCGAGCCGGGCCACGTCCGGCGGCCTCGCCGCGCCGAAGAAGGCGGTGGCCTCGTGCGCGGTGTCGGGATCAGCCGGTTCGCCGGTGCCGCGGACCTGGTGCAGCAGCGCGCCGCCCCAGACCATGTCCAGGTAGCGGGCAGTACGCCGGAGCATGCCCACCAGGGGCTCGGCGTCATGGGCCTCGCCGCGGGCGAAGGTGCTGACGGCCCACAGGGTCTTGCCGCCCATGCGGGTGCGGAAGCCCAGCTCGGGGCTGCTCATCCAGCGGGCCCAGTAGTCCAGGTAGAGCTTGGCCTGCGCGGAGACGCTGTACCAGTAGAGGGGGGACACGACCACGATGTCCGTGTGCTCCAGGGTCGCGTCCAGCAGCAGTTTCTCCTGCCCTGCCGCCCCTGGGCAGGCGTCCACGGCCGGGGCGGAGGAGGCGGGGCCGAAGCCTTCCGCTCCGGGGAGCGGCAGCCCGCTCAGCGACAGCCAGCTCCGCCCGGCCCGCGGGGGGAGCCCCTCGGCCGCGCGGCGGGCCAGCCGCTCGGACGCACCGCCCGGCCGGGGGCTGCCCAGCATGAAGGCGAAGCTCCGCGCGCGGTCCTGGTCGAGCGCCCGGCCCGCCGTCCTGCCCGGCGCGGCCTCAGTCATGGGCCGGTACGGCCGCGCCGGAGCCGGAGCCGGAGTCGGAGCCGGAGTCGGGGCGCGCCACGAGGCCCAGGTGACGCTCGGCGTCCTGGCGCAGCTCCTCGGTGTACCGGACCGCGCCGCCCGGTCCCGCGTAGCGGCGTGCCCGCACCCCGCTGGTGCGGCGCAGCACGGTGATGCTGTTCTGCATCAGCTTCTGCGACTCCAGGAGGTTCACCACCTCCAGCTCGCCCGGGTGGGCCTGCTGGAACTTCGCGATGTAGCGCAGCAGGGCCTCGCCCTCCGGGTAGGTCATCAGGTAGTGCATGACCACGAGCCCGCCGTCCGGGTTGATCAGTTCCCAGAAGTGGTCGAAGAAGTACAGGCACTCCCACGCGTCGACCCAGGCGAGGTCGATGGGCGGGAAGTCGTCGGGGAGGCGCTCGGCGGCGTCCTTGAGGTCGGCGTTCACCACCGTCACCCAGCGGTCGAGGTCCAGCTCGCGCAGGACCTCCTGGACGCGGCCGGCGGAGGAGTCGGCGATGGACAGGTTGTCCACGGCCACCAGGCGCGGCCGGTAGGGCTCCAGGTGGTGCGAGGGGGACACCAGCGGAGGGTCGGCCAGCAGCCACGCGTCGTCCAGCTCCGCCCCCCGGGCGAGGTGCTCCCGGGTCTTGGCGGCGAGCGCGACGGACTCCTGCCGCACGGCGTCCTCCGTGTCCGCCAGGGCGGCGGCGAGGTAGGGCGTGGTGTACCCCATGCCCACCTCCAGGACGCGTTCGGGCCGCAGCAGCTGGATCAGATTCGCGAGCAGCGGGCCCACGACCTCGGTGCCCATGCCGGGGACGCTCAGCCCGGCCACCGCCTTGTGGAACTCCTCGGTGTGCAGCCTCTGGGTCATATCCCGTCCTTCTTCTGCGTCAGGCATATCAGTGGATACCCTCGGAAAACCGCCGGGAAATACCGGAATACTCAAATCGATCTTCCTGTTTCTGGGCAGATCGACCCAATGCGAGCCCGCATTAACATGCACGCATGCCACACGATCACGCAGGGCACGAATCCGAACCCAACCGATGCGATCGGATGAACTGCGGAGCGGAACTGTGCGAGGCCGGGCTGCGCCGGTACCGGGAGACGACAGCGGCGGGGGCGGTCGCCGAAGGGTCGGCCGAGCACTGTGTCATCGCCCTCGGCCTGCTGGAGCCGGCGGTGAACGCCCCCGGGTACCTGGTTCCCGTACCGCCCTGCGTCGCCGCCCACCGGGTGATGTCCCCCCTCGAGGAGCAAGTGGCGACCGGGCGCCGCCGGCTGCTGCATCTCGGGGAGTCCTTCCACGCCGCGGGAGAGGTGTTCGCCGCGGCACGCAAAGGCGACCTGCCCAGCGCCACGATCCTGCGCGGCAGTGAGCTCATCGCCCGGACGGTCGACGCCTCCGTGGCCGCCTGCCGGTCCGCACTGCTCACCGCGCAGCCCGGGGGTCGCCGGCCCCCGGAAATACTGGAAGCGGTGGCGGAACGCAATCTCGCGCTCCTGGCGAAGGGAATACGCCAGCGCACCCTCTACCAGCACTCGGTGTGGTCGCACCCGCCGACCGTCGAATACATCAAGAAGGTCGCGGCGGCCGGCGGGGAAATACGGACGGTGGACGAGATGTTCGACCGGCTCATCATCTGCGACCGGGAGGTGGCGTACATCCCCACCAACCCGGACTACTCCGACGAGGCGCTGGAGGTCCGTGATCCGGCGATCGTCTGGTTCCTGACCAACGTGTTCGAGTACGCCTGGGCGCGGGGCACGCCGGTCGACCCGAACGTGCGGAGCCGCCCGCGCGTCGTCGTCTCCGAGATCGAGCAGAGCATCATCCGCTTCCTCGTCGCCGGTCAGACCGACGAGAAGATCGCCCGTGGGCTGGGCGTCAGCCGGCGCACGGTGGCCGAGTACATCAGCCGCATCTCGCGTCAGCTCGGCAGCGTCAGCAGGGCGCAGCTCGGCTATCTCATCGCCACCCATGGGCTGCTCCCCGACCAGATGCTCGCCGTCCCCGTCGCCCCCGAGTTACCCGGGGAGGCGCCGGGTGACGGCCGTCCGTAGGTTCCGTCCCGTCGAAGGCCTTCGCGGAGGAGCCGGAGCCGGTCTCCGGGATCCTCTCGTGCGCCGGCGCGTGGAGAAGCCTGCCGCCGGCCCGGCCGGCGATCGTGTCGGGGTGGCCCTCGGTCACGGGCTCCGAGGTGAGCGGGCGGCGGGACATGTCAGGTGCTCCTGAGGGAGGGGAGTCCGGCGGAAGGGGGGAGGGAGACGCGGGCGCCCGCGGGGGACACCGCTGCCATCTCGTCGCGGACGGCGGCGCACACCTCTTTCACGTGGTCGAACAGGTAGAAGTGGCCGCCCGGCCAGGAGCGTGCGGTGGTCCGCGCCGTGGTGCGCTCGCCCCAGGGAGCGGCGGTCCGCGGACCGGCCACGGGGTCGTCGTCTCCGGTGAAGACGGTGAGCGGGGCCTGGAGCGGCGGGCCGGCGTGCACCTCGTAGGTGTCCACGATCGACAGGTCGTGGCGGAGCACCTCCACCATGAGCTCCAGCAGGTCGGGCATCTCGAAGACCTGCTCCGGGGTGCCCCCCAGACCCCGCATGAAGGCGATCAGCCGGTCTCGCGGCCACAGGTGACGCTGCGCCCGGTCCGGGCGGTGTCCGGGCGCGGGCGCCCCGGAGAGCCCCACCCACCGCGGCGTCAGCCCCTGCGCGGACAGCTCACGGGCCGTCTCGAACGCGACCAGCGCGCCCATGCTGTGCCCGAAGACCGCGTAGGGGCCGGGCAGCAGGGAGCGGAGCTCGGGCACCAGGTACGCGGCGGCCTCGGCCGAGGTGCGGCAGGCCCGTTCCCCGGTGGCCATCAGCCGCCCCGGCAGGTCGACGGACCACAGGTTCCAGTCGGCGGGGAGCCACCGGGCGAAGGGCGCGAAGGACGCCGCCGACCCCCCGGCATGGTGCAGGAACACCAGGGTGAACGCTCCGCTCCCCGTCCCGTCCCCGGCGGGCACCGGTGCCAGCAGGCGCCGGAGGTCCTTCACCCCCGCTCCGAAGGTCGTGTTCATCGGCCCCGGTACTCCACGGCCGTGACGGCCCAGGTGAACCCCATGCCGCTGCTGGCCAGCAGCAGGAGGTCGCCCTCGGCGAGCCGCTTGTCGTCCAGGAGGTCCCGCAGGGCGATCAGCAGGTCGGAACCGCCCATGTGGCCGAGCCGGTCGTAGTTGAAGACGCTCTTCTCCGCCGGGATGCCCAGTCTCCCCAGCAGCCGTTCGTGCATGCCCCGGTCGCCCTGGTTGATCAGGAAGTACGCGACGTCGGAGACATCCCTGCCCAGCGTGTCCAGCACGTCCCGGACCCGGGCGGGGAAGTTCTCCAGGTAGGCGTCGGCGAGACCGGGGCGACGGCCGCGCCGGCGCATCAGGATCCGGTCGTCCTCGATGTCCCCGGAGTAGTAGTCCGCCCAGGAGGGGTCCGTGCGCATCGACGAGGCCAGCACCTCGAAGGCGTGGTCGCGGCGGCCGAGCAGAACCGCCGCGGGGGCGTCGCCGAAGTTGAACAGGGCCTTGGAGTCGGGGTCCTCGCGGTCGACCAGCGTGCTGAGCCGGTCCCCCACGATCACCAGCACGAACGGGCCGCCGCCCAGCGCGAGTTCGTTCAGACCGGCGCGTACGGCGGTCATGGCGCCGTTGCAGAAGTTGGTCACCTCGAAGCAGTGCGCGCGGGAGATGTCCAGTTCCTGCGCGACCCGGGCCGCCGGCGACCAGAAGGGCAGGTCCCACTCCCCCGAGCCCGCGCAGATCACGTGACTGACGTCGTCGGGCGAGACCTCGTTGCGTTCCAGCACCGCCCGTGCGGCCTCGGCCGCCAGCTCCCACGCCTGCTCGTGGTCCCCCAGGGCGGGGAACCGCTCGGTGTGGGTGATGGCGAGGATGTCCTCGACGGCCACCCCGGATTCCTCGTGCAGGTGGTGCACGTCCACGCGGGACGCGGGAAAGCGCACCTCGAAGTCGACTATGCCGCCCATGGCCCTCTCCGTCGTCGTGCCGTCCGGCTCCGGTCCGCCCGTCGGCGCGCGGCCGCTCACCGCGCCTCCTCGTCCTGTGCGACGAGCAGGCGCAGCCGGTTCAGGTGGGTGAGCCCGGCGAGGACCGACGGCGTCGGCAGTCCGAAGTCGATGAGGCAGGCCACCTCGTCCACCCCGATCTCCCGGAAGCGGGCCATGCTGCCGCGCACCTTCTCCACCGTTCCCAGCAGACCGCCGCCGTCGAAGTAGCGGTCGAAGGAGCGGCCGACGATGAACTCCACGTCCTCCGGCCCGAGCCGCGAGGCGTCGATCCGGCGGCCGTCCAGCTGGGAGCCGAGCAGCAGGCCGAGCGAGCTGCGCAGGTAGTCGCTCAGCGGGCCGCGGACCTCCTCGCGGACGACGTCCTCGTCCTCCCCGAGGTAGGTGTGCACCATGAGGGCGACATGACCGGTCCACCCGTCCCTGCCCTGCTCCGAGACCGCCTTGCGGTACTCGGTGATCTTCAGGGCGAGGTCGTCCAGGTCCTGGCCGAGGAGGTGGGTCAGCAGCCCGGCACCGAGCCGCCCCGCGCTGCGGAAGGTCTCCACGCTTCCGGAGCTGGTCACCCAGACGGGCAGCTCGGACTGGACCGGCGGCGGGAAGACGCCGAGCCGGCGCGTGGTCCCGACGCCGTCGGTCACCGACAGTTTCTCGCCCCGCCACAGCGCCCGTACCTGCTCGATGCGCTCCAGGAGGAGCTGCCGGCGGTTGTCGTAGTTCTCCGGGCAGAGGGCGAAGTCGGTGGCGTGCCAGCCGGAGGCGAAGGACAGTCCGACCCGGCCGTCGGACAGGTTGTCCACGACCGACCACTCCTCGGCGATCCGCAGCGGATGGTGCAGCGGTGCCACCACGCTGCCGGCCCGTATCCCGACGCGCTCGGTGACCGCCGCCACCGCCGCCGCGGTCACCGACGGGTTCGGGTAGAGGCCCCCGAAGGGGTGGAAGTGCCGTTCCGGCGTCCACACGGCCGAGAAGCCGTTGCGGTCCGCGAAGCGGGCGCCCTCCAGCAGGAGCTGGTAGCGATCCTTCTCCTTCTCGGTGCTGTCGTTGGCGAAGTAGAAGAGGCTGACATCCATGGTGCTTCCTCAGGCTGCCGGGACCGGGTCGTCCGGCGGACGGATCCGCGCGGCGACGCGGTGGACGGACTGGGCGGCGGACGGGCCGGGCCACGAACGGACCGGGCGGCCGACGGACTGGGCGACCGACGGGCTGGACGACCGAACGGACTGGGCTGCGGGCGGACTTGCGATGAACGGACCGGGCTGTGGACGGAACGGGCTGCGGACGGACTAGGCGACCGGCTCCTCGGCGGCGGACGACGAGGTCCCGCGGGTCCCGGCGGCCCAGGACGCCACCGCCGGGGCGACCAGGCCGGCGCCGAGCAGCAGGCCCGAGAAGACGATCCAGCCGCCCGCGCCCAGACGGGCGAGCAGCGCGGTGGCCAGCGCCGGCGTCACCACCGTGCCGAGCTGGGTGGACATGCCGAACATCCCCTGGTACTGGCCCTGTGCGTGGTCCGGGGCCAGCCCGAACGCCAGCGACCAGGAGCCGGCGCTGTAGAACATCTCGCCGACCACGTGGACGACGGCGCCCGCCAGCAGGATCAGCACGGCGAGCCAGACGGGACGGTCCGCCGCCAGGGCGAAGAGCAGACAGCACACCGCGAGCAGGACTCCCGACCTGCGCAGCGTCCGGGCCCCGCCCGGCACGTCGTCGCTGCCCTTGCTCGCCCGCACCTGGAACAGCACGACCACGACGGTGTTGAGGACGATGATCGCCGAGTACAGCCACTCGGGCGCCGTCGTCCGGTCCGCGAGCCAGACGGGCAGTGCCACGGTGAGGATGGCGACGTTCATCACGAGGACCGAGTTGAGCAGTGCCACCACGGCGTAGGGGGCGTCGCGCAGCACCACCCACTCCGGCCCGGACCGCTCCCTGGGCACCGGCGCCACCTGGGGGACCGCCAGGTAGGCCAGTCCGGCCACCACGAACATCGCACCGCCCGCGACCAGCAGGCCGACGTAGCCGCCGCGGTTGTCGACGTAGAGGGCGACCGCCCCGGCCACGGCCCCCAGCGACACACCGAGGTTGCTGACCGCCCGCATGTAGGACCAGGCACGCACCCGCTCCTCCTGCGGGATCAGCCCGGCGATCAGCGCGCCGCGGGCCGCGTCCGTGGAGGACTCCGCCATCAGCGCCAGGCTGGTGACGGCCACCAGACCGGCGAAGCTGTCGACGAAGCCGTAGCCGGCGACGAACACGCCGAGCAGCAGCAGGAAGCCCACCGTGGTGTTGCGCGGCCCGGTCACGTCGGCCAGCCGGCCCGCCGGGATGCTGGCGGCCATGCCCAGCGCGGCGCCGATCGTCATGGCCAGACCGACCCGTTCGGCGGGGATGCCCACGGTCCGTATGAAGAACAGCACGCTGACCGACATGAGGATGCCGTGGCCCGCCGTCTTGGCCAGGTTGCTCACACACAGGGTGCGCACCACGCCCTTGGGCGGAACGATGTCGTCGAGGAATGGCACGGAATCTCCTAGCCGGCCGTGGGTGCCGGGCGAAGTGACCTGAGGTCGGACGTGATGCGGGGCCGGTCGATCTTGCCGTTGGCGTTGAGCGGCATCGTCTCCAGGAGCCGGAAGCGGCGCGGCACCATGTGGACGGGCAACTGCCTGCGCAGGGCGCGGGCGAGGACGCCCGGCTCGGCCGGTTCGCCGGTGTAGCAGCCCACGAGCTCGGTGTCGTCCCCGTCGCGCAGCGCGACCACGACGGCCTGGCGCACGGCGGGGTGCCGGCGCAGGACGGCCTCGATCTCGCCGAGTTCGACGCGGTAGCCGCGCACCTTCACCTGGTTGTCCAGCCGGCCCAGGTGCACGAGGTGTCCGTCCTCCCACCGCACCCGGTCACCGGTGCGGTAGTAGTGCTCCGCCGTCACCCCGCCCTCGCCGTCGTACACGGTGACGCCGTCCTCGCCGTGGAGCAGGAAGCGCCCCTTGTCGTCGCCGGGGTCGAGGTAGCCGTCGAAGCGCTGGGAGCCGCGTACCACCAGCTCGCCCTCCTCGGCGGGGCGGCCCCGCTCGTCGAGCACCAGGTGCTCCAGGAAGCCGTGGACGGGTCCGATCGGCACCGTGTCGTTGGAGGTCTTCGGCCACTGTCCGGTGTCGGCCGGCAGGGTGTACTCGGTGCAGGCGACGGTGAGTTCGGTGGGGCCGTAGACGTTCACGAGGGTCGCCTGCGGCGCCACCGCGCGCCAGGATTCCGCCTGGTCGTACGAGAGCTGTTCGCCGATGAAGACGCTCATCCGCAGCCCGGTCGCCCGTCCGGTCGGCAGGTTGCCCAGCTCCGCGCCGACCGAGACCACGGACGGCACCGAGAACCAGTGCGTGATCCTGTTGTCCGCCACGTAGTCGACCGGCGACAGCAGTTCGGCCCGGCCGGGCACGACGAGGGTCGCACCACCGCCCCAGGTGACGAACAGGTCGAACACCGACGGGTCGAAGGTGAGGTCGAAGGTGTGCGACATCCGGCAGCCCGGTCCCACGCCGAACCGCGCGATGTTGTGCGCGAGGTACGGGGAGACGTTGCGGTGCCGGATGGGCACTCCCTTGGGCCGTCCGGTCGACCCCGAGGTGAACAGCACGTACGCCACGTCGTCCGGGGACGCGGCCGCCGCGGGCAGCGGGCGCGCGGGGGCGACGCCCGCGCGCCCGGCGGCCGCCACCTCGTCCGCGGCCAGCCGCAGTGCGGTCGGTACGACGCCGCCGAGTTCCTTGTCGAGCTGGGCCGCGTCGGCGGCGTCCGCGATCAGCACCTCGCTCCGGGCCAGTTCGCAGATCATGCGGTTGCGCGAGGCCGGGAAGGCGGGGTTCACGGGGGTGACCGTGGCGCCCAGGCGCAGGGCCGCCAGGTAGCCGACCAGGGACACCACACTGCGGGTCGCCATCACCGAGACACGGGCGGGTGCCGCGCCGTGCTCCTCCACGAGGCGGCCGGCGACCGCCTCGGCCGCGGTGCGCAGCTCTCCGTAGGTGAGCCGTTCGCCGCCCGCCTCCAGCGCCGGCAGGTCGGGGTGGCGGGCCGCGGACCGCTCGAACCACTCGTACATCGTCAGCGTGTCAGTCACGGCCCGTCCCCCCGGCGGCCTCGTCGGTGCCCAGGCCCGGCGCGTCGAGGCGCATGGTGGTGGGCGGCTCCTGCCGTACGGGCTCGATGGACAGCAGTTCGACGCCCTCGTGGTCCGCGGCACCGGCCTCGCCGGGCAGGAGGTCGGAGCGTTCGCCCTCGTACGGGGTGAACCCGGCGAAGCGGTAGGCGACCTCCATCATCCGGTTGCGTTCGGTGCGCCGGAAGTCCGCGAGGAGCCGCACCCCGGAGCGGGCCGCCTCGTCGATGAGCCAGCGCAGCAGCACGGCGCCGGCGCCGAAGGAGACCACCCGGCAGGACGTGGCGAGCAGCTTGAGCAGCCAGGCGCCGGGATGCCGCTGGAGCAGCACGATGCCCACGGCCCCGTGGTCGCCGAACCGGTCGCGCAACTGGACCACGAGCACCTCGTGCGCCGGGTCGGCCAGCAGGGCACGCAGTCGCTCGTCGCCGTAGTGGACGCCCGTGGCGTTCATCTGGCTGGTGCGCAGGGTCAGTTCCTCGACCCGGGCCAGGTCGGGCTCGGTGGCCCGGCGGATGGTCATCTCCAGGCCGAGGGTGCGCAGGAACTCCTCGTCCGGCCCGGCGAACTCCTCGCGGGCCGCCTCCCGGCTGAAGCCGGCCTGGTACATCTCGCGGCGGCGCCGTGAGTCGGGGGTCACGACGGGGCTGAACTCCGGCAGCGAGGCCAGCTCCGCGGCCTGCTCCGCCGGGTAGCACCGCACCGCGGGCAGGTGGTGGGCGACCTCGGCCCGCTCGGCGGGCTGGTCGTCGACGAAGGCGATGGTCCCGTGCGCGAAGCCGAGCCGTTCGGCGATCCGCCGCACGGACTCGGACTTGGGGCCCCAGCCGATGTGCGGAAGGACGAAGTACTCGGCGATCCCGAGCTTCTCCAGCCGTGCCCAGGCGTGGTCGTGGTCGTTCTTGCTGGCCACCGCCTGGAGGATGCCGCGCTCGTCCAGGGTGCGGACGACGTCGCGTATCGGCTCGGGCAGCGTGACCTCGCCGTCCTCCAGGAGGGTCCCGTTCCACAGGGTGTTGTCCAGGTCCCACACCAGGCACTTGACGGCGGGGGACGCTGCCGTCGGGGCGGCCGGGGACGTTGCCGTCGGGGCGGGGGCGTCCGTCGCGTCCATCCTGCCCTTCTCCGTTCTGCTTCCTGCTCCTGCTCCTGCTCCTGCTCCTGCTTCCGCTTCCGCCGGTGACACGGTTCAGACCTCCCACAGGGTCACGGCCCAGGCGGCGACCGGGCTGTTGTTCAGGACCAGCACGAGATCGCCCCGGCTCAGCTCACCACGCGCCAGCAGCCGGTCGAGGTTGAGCACGACGTCCATGGCGCCCAGGTGTCCGTAGGCGGCGAGGTGCTCGTTGCAGACCGGGTGGACGGGCAGGCCGAGGAGGGACGCGTAGAACTGGTAGGCGCTCGCCGTCACGTTCTGCATGAGGGTCGCGGCGACGCCGTCCTTGGCCACGCCCGCCTCGTCGAGGACCTCGTCCACCATCCGGCCCAGCCGCATCCGGCTGTGCAGAGCCAGGTCGAAGCGGTAGCGGTCGGGGGACCCGCACTCCTCGCGCCACTCGTAGTACGGCACGTCCTTGTAGTCGACCCGGAACAGGTCGTGGAAGGAGCCGTCGGTCTCCATGCGGTGGGCGCGCAGCACGGGGCGGCCGCCCCGCACCAGGGTCATGGCACAGGCGCCGTCGCCGATCACGGTGACCGGGTACCGGACCCGGTCCAGGCCGGTGGGCCGGCTGCCGTGGGCGATCAGCACGCTCTGCCGGGAGGGGTCGGCCAGCAGCAGGTCGCGGCCGAGTGCCCAGGCCGCGCTGGAGCCGGTGCAGCCCAGCCCGTCCACGGTGAACGCGAAGGCTCCGTCGAGTTTCGCGTCGGCCTGGATCCGGCACACGTCGGAGCCGAGCAGCACGTCCGGCGCGCGCGGGCCGACCAGCATCAGCGTGTCCGGGCGCGGCGGGGCACCGGAGTCGTCCTCGTCCAGCCGGGCCAGCAGGCCGCGGACGGCCTCGAGGGCCAGGTCCCCGGCGCTGCGGTCGTCGAGGACGCCGACCGTGGCGATGCCGCTGCCCTGGACGAACTCGGCTTCCTCCTCGCCGAGTCCGGAGTACTCGGCGAGGGAGGCCACGCTCGTGAGCTCCGTCGGGAGCACGCAGTGGATGGTGCCGATGCCGATGGTCATGACCACACCGCCAGGGCGTGCTTGCCCAGCAGCAGCTGGCTGATCTCGTTGCTGCCCTCGATGATCTCCATGAGTTTGGCGTCGCGGTAGGCGCGGGCCACCGGGCCGCCGTCGCGGGCCCCGGCCGAGGCCATCACCTGCACCGCCGTGGCGGCACCGCGGGTGGCCTGTCCGGCCGCCAGGTGCTTGGCGGTCACGGCGGCGGTCACCAACCGGGGGTCCCCCTCGTCCCAGCAGCGGCTGGCGTACTCGCAGCAGCGGGTGGCGGCCTCCTGGGCGACGTGGAGTTCCGCGAGGTGCCGGGCGACCAGTTGGTGCTCGGCCAGCGGGGCGCCGAACTGCTCGCGGGTGGCGGCGTGCCCGCAGGCCGCCCGCAGGCAGGCGCGCAGCATGCCGACGCAGCCCCAGGCCACCGAGATCCGCCCGTAGGTCAGTGCCGACGTCACCAGCCAGTCGGTGGGCAGGCCGGCGCCGCCGAGCAGGCTGTCGGCGGGCAGCCGTACCCCGTCGAGCCGGACGCCGGCGTGGCCGGCGGCCCGGCAGCCCATCGGATCGGCCACCCGCTCCACGGTGACTCCCGGAGCGTCGGCCGGTACGACGACGGCGGCCGCGCCCGCACCGTAGCGGCCGAAGACCACCAGGAGGTCGGCGTACGCGCCGACGGTGACCCAGACCTTGCGGCCGTCCACGACGACGGTGTCACCGTCCCGCCGGATGGTGGTGGCCATGGCCGCGAGGTCGCTGCCGGCGCCGGGTTCGCTGAAGGCCACGCCGGCCAGCCGACCGGAGGTCAGGGCGCTGAGGCAGGCGGTCTTCTGCTCCTCGTCGCCGAAGCGCTGCACGGTCCAGGCGGCCATGCCCTGGGAGGTCATCACGCTGCGTACGGAGGAGCACAGGGAGCCGACGTGCGCGGTCAGTTCTCCGTTCTCGACGCCGGTCAGTCCCGGGCCGCCGTACGCCGCCGGGACCTGGGCGGCCAGCAGGCCCTTGCCGCCCAGCTCGCGCAGCAGGTCGCGGGGGAGTTCCCCCGCCAGGTCCCAGGCGTCGGCCCGGTCGCCGACCAGATCGGTGGCCAGCCGTTCCAGCTCGGACCGCACCGTGTCGTGGGCCGTCGCCGGGACCGGCTCCCGGAGCTGAGGCTCACTCACCCGTACCGCCCCGCAGACGCAGCACGAGCTCGGTCATCCGCTCCACCGTGCGGAAGTTGTCCATGTTCAGGTGCGGGCCGGTCACCTGGACGCCGAAGGTGCTCTCCACGTGGACCAGCAGCTCCATGGCGAAGAGCGAGGTGACCAGTCCGGAGGCGAAGAGGTCCACGTCGGGGGCGACGTCCGTCCTGGTACGCCGCCGCAGGAACGCGGTGAGGTTCTCGCCGATCGACTCGGCCGTCCGGGACTGCTCGGTGGGGGTGGTCATGACGTGCTACCTCCGTGCTCGAAGAATCCGCGGCCGGTCTTGCGGCCGAAGTCGCCCGCGGCGACCTTGTCCAGCAGCAGGGCGCAGGGCTCGTAACCGGCGTCGCCGGTGCGCTCGTGCAGCACGCGCAGCGAGTCGACCACGTTGTCGAGGCCGATGAGGTCGGCGGTGGCGAGCGGGCCGGTGGTGTGCCCCAGGCAGCCCTCGAAGGCGGCGTCGACGGACGCCGGGTCGGCGATGCCGTCGGCCACGATGCGGGCGGCTTCGTTGATCATGCGCTGGAGGATCCGGTTGACCACGAAGCCCGGGCCGTCCCCGACCTCGATGCCGTCCTGTCCCAGCGCCTTGAGCAGGGCGCGGGCGGCGGCGAGGGCATGCTCCCCGGAGCGCGGCCCGCGGATCAGCTCCGCCGTGTGGATCATGTACGGCGGGTTCATGAAGTGGATGCCGACCAGGTCCTCCGGCCGCCGCACCGCGTCCGCCTGCTCGTCGATGGGGACCGCGGAGGTGTTGGAGACCAGCAGGGTCCCCGGGGCGACCAGGGCGGACGCCTCGGCCAGCACCTCGGCCTTCAGCGGGGCGAGTTCGGTGACGGCCTCGATCACGGCGGTGGCCTGGACGATGTCCGCCAGGCGGGTGGTGGTGACCAGCTCGCCGGTGGCGCCCTCCCGGGGCACCTTGCCCATCATCCGGGCCAGCCGCAGCTGGGCCGCGACGCCGGCCCGGGCCTTGTCGAGGGCGGCCCGGTCGACGTCGACGAGCACGACGGGCAGGCCGTGGCCGACGGCCAGGGTGCTGATGCCGGTGCCCATGACGCCGGCGCCGATCACCGCGAGGCGGTGGGCCGGGCCGTCCGCGTGGCCGTCCGGGCCGTGCGCGGCGCCGGGGGCGGCGCCCTCGGCGGCGTCGGTGTCGCTGGTGCGGGTCTCGCTCACTTCTCCTCCTTCGCCGCTGTCCGTGCGCCCTCGGCCGCGAGCTCGGGCAGCAGGGAGCCGATGTCCTCGCTGCGGTGGGACAGGAACGCCAGTCCCCGGCGCAGCTGGCTGCCGCTGACGGCCGGGGACAGCCCGGCGCGGCGCAGCCAGGACTGCCAGCCCTTCGCCTGGACGCCGGCCTCGTCGAGTTCGTGGCCCTCCATCTCGTACAGGGCCGTGGCCGAGAGCACCTTGCTGCCGGTGGCCTGGGCCCGCTCGGCGATCAGCCGCTGCCACTCGGTCAGCGGCACGGTGCGGGTGGGCAGTCCGGCCTCCTCCAGGGCCGCGAAGAGGTCCTCCAGGCTGGGGGAGACCTCGTCCACCAGGTGGTAGGCGCGGCCCACGGACTTGGCGGACAGCGCGAGTTCGGCGACCGCGCGGGAGAGCACGTCCACCGGCGAGACCGGCATGCCGCGGTCGTCGACCGGGCGTGCCCCCACCGCCAGGCCGCTGGCGAGCAGGAACCAGATCAGGTCCTTGTCGTTGCAGGCGCCGGAAGCGGTCGAGGCCATGATCAGGCCGGGCCGGAAGACCCGGACCCGCATGCCGTCCTGGTCGGCGCGGTCCAGGATGCGCTCGCCGACCCACTTGCTCACGCCGTACCCGCCGAGCTGCGGGTCCAGCGGCTGGTCGCGGGTCTCCATCAGCTGCCCGCCGGCGCCGGTGGGCGCCGTGGCGGCGACCGTGGAGATGAAGCTGATGTCCCGGATGCCCAGCGGCCGCATCCAGTTGAGCAGCCCGACCAGCGGCAGGACGTTGTCCTCGCGCAGCATCCGGTACGGCTCGGTGAAGACGACCTTGGCCGCGCAGTGCAGCACGTGCCGGATGCGTGTGGCCAGTTCGCCGCCCCGGTACGCGCGGCACACGGTCCCGATGTCCCTCAGGTCACCGGGGACCGCGCGCACTCTCTCCGGGTCCGGCTCCGGCAGCCCGAACTTGGCCGCGGCGGCCTTCAGCCGGGCCATGCCCTCGGCTTCGTCGGCGGCCCGTACGACGCAGTAGACGCGGCCCCCGGACGCCTCGGACGCGGTGAGCAGCGCGTCGAGGAGGAAGGCGCCGAGGTAGCCGGTGGCGCCGGTGAGCAGCACGTCCCGGCCGGGGGCGGACTGCTTGGCCAGCGGCTCCAGCGGGATCTGGAGGTCCGTGTCGACCAGGGCCCCGTCCCCGTCGGCGGCGGGGTCGACCTCCGCGTCGCCGAGTCCGGCGCCGTTCTGGAGTCCGGTGACGATCTGTGCGAGCCGGCGGACGGTGGTCTGGCTGCCGCCCGCCCGGTGGATGTTGATGAGCACGCCGTGCCGCTGCTGGATCTCCAGGACCATCTGGACGGAGAGCAGGGAGGTGCCCCCCAGGGATCCGAACTCGTCGTCGAGGCCGACGGTGTCCAGGCCGAAGAGCTCCTGCCAGAGCTCGGTGAGCTGTGCCTCCAGCGTGCCGGGCGCGGCGGGCGCGCCGGCGGTCGCGGCGGGCGCCGGGCCGGGGGTGCCGCCGGCGGAACCCGTCCCGGCGGCCGGGGCCGCGGTGGCGTCCTCCGGCTGCCGGGCGGGCTGGTCGAACCCGGCCAGCCGGTCCAGGGCCCAGTGCCGCTTGCGGGTGAACGGGTACGTCGGCAGTGTCACGCGGCGGCCCGTTCCACCCGCCAGCGCCTCCCAGTCCACCTCGACGCCGTGCAGCCAGGCCGCCGTCGCGGCCTCCTCCAGGAGGTCGGCCACGGCGTCCTCGTCGGCGTCCGCGCAGGACCCCGCGCTGATCACATGGCGGTCCCGGGCGGGCGCGCCGTGCCCGGCGAGCAGCGCGAAGCGGCCCTCGGGCACCGTCTCCGGGAGCCCGGCCACCACCTCGGTGCCCGCCGGCAGCACGGCCTTCAGCCCCGCCGTCAGCGCGGCGGGCGGCTGCGGTGCCCCGGCCGGCGGCAGCACCACCAGCGCGGACCGCGCACCGTCGATGCGCCCGGTCCGTACGGCGGGCGGGCGCGGCAGCCGCAGCGCGGCCGCCAGGCGGTGCGCCGGAGCGGTGATCACCCGTCGCTCGTCGAAGGCGGCCCGGCCGACGCGCAGCGTGTGGGCGACGTCCTCGGCGGGCAGCTCGCCGTCGTCGAGGGCGTCGGCCAGCCTGCGGGACTGCTGGTCCAGCTCGGCGCGGGTACGGGCGGACAGCACGAGGCGCACCGTGGAGCGCCGTGGTGCGGCGGGCCGTACGGGAGCGGGCGGCGGGGCCAGCACCACGGCGGCGTTGGTGCCGCCGACGCCCATGGAGTTCACCAGGACATGGCGCTCGGGGGCCGCGCAGCGCTCGGGCGCGGTGGTGACGAAGAACGGGCTCTCCTCCAGGATGCCCGGGTCGCGCGGCCGCTCGAAGGTCGGGTGCGGTGGGACCTTGCCCGTACGCGCCACGTGCACCGCCTTGATGAAGCCCGCGATGCCGGCGGCCGGGCCGGTGTGCCCGATGTTGGACATGACCGAACCGAGCCCGCAGTAGCCGCTCTTGGCCGTGGTGGCGCGGAACGCCTTGGTGAGGGCGATGAGTTCGATGTTGTCGCCCACCGGGGTGGCGGTGCCGTGGGCCTCGACGTACCGCACCAGGTCGGCGGAGACGTCGGCGGTGCGCAGCGCGGAAGCGATCACGTCGGCGACGCCGTGGGGGCTGGGGGCGACGAAGCCGAGCCGGTCCCCTCCGTCGTTGCCGACCGCGCTGCCGCGGACCACCGCCAGCACCTCGTCACCGTCGGCGAGCGCGTCCGCCAGGCGGCGCAGGGCGACGACGCCGATGCCGGAGCTGTAGGTGGTGCCGGTGGAACTCGCGTCGAAGGAGCGGCAGTAGCCGTCCTCGGAGAGCACCCCGCCGGGCTGGTGGCGGTAGCCGCGGAAGGGCTCCAGCACCGTGGCGCCGCCGGCCAGCGCGATGTCGCACTCGCCCGACAGCAGGCTCAGGGTGGCGTAGTGCACCCCGTACAGGGAGGAGGAACAGCCGGTCTGGATGCTCAGGGCCGGGCCTCGCAGACCCAGCTTGTAGGCGACGCGGGAGGTCATGAAGTCGGCCTGGCCGCCGACGGTGAGTTCCAGGTCGTCCACCGCGGCGCGCAGCCCCTCCCGCCGGGCCTTGGCCGCGAGCAGGGCCGCCGAGTAGTTCCCCGCGGCGCTGCCGGCGAAGACGCCGGTCACGGGACCGTCCTTGCGGGCCGGATGGCCCGCGGCCTCCAGGGCCTCCCAGCACGCCTCCAGGAAGAGCCGCTGCTGGGGGTCGATCGTCGCCGCCTCGCGCGGCGGGTAGCCGAAGAACTCGGAGGCGAAGTCCTCGACGCCCGGCAGTGAGGTGGCCACGCGTACGAAGGCGGGGTCGGCGAGCATTTCGTCGGTGATCCCGGCGGCCTTGAGCTGGTCCGCCGACATCTCCCGCATGGAGACGACACCGCGGTCGACGTTCCGCCAGAACTCCTGAGGGGTGGTGGCGTCCGGGTAGCGCAGTCCTACACCGACGACCGCTATGTCCGTGCTGTTCGTCATGGCTGGGGATCCGTTCCGTTCGCCGTCATTCGGAGACGAGCGGGCTTCGTCGCGCCCGGCTCAGCAGACCCTCGCGGTTGCGTGCGCCCAGCCGGGTGGCGGGCTCCTGACCGGCCTCGTCGGCGCCGGCCAGCAGGGAGACCTGGGCCTGGACGGTGGCGTGCTGGAAGAGGTCGGAGACCTTCAGGGGGTGGGAGGCGAGCGGGTGGAGCTCCTCCCAGAGCATGATCAGCAGCAGCGAACTGCCGCCCGCTTCGAGGAAGTTGACGTCGACGGGCACCTGGTCCGCGCTGTCCAGGTCGAGCACGTCGGCCCAGGCCTGCCGGACCTTGAGGAGAAGTTCCGTCTGATTCGGGGCCGGTGCCTGTGCGGCCGTGGCGTCGTTCACGACATGCTCCTCTTGAGTGGGTGCGAATCCGGGTCGGCGACCAGGTCCGCGGCGGCCACCGCCAGCTCGGCGAGCAGTCCGCGCACGGTGTCCTCGCCGAACAGGCCGGTGGTGTAGGAGAAGGCCAGTTCCATGCCCCGCGCCCCGTGCTCCGTCACCACGAGTTCGAGCTCGTACTTCAGGTGCAGCGGGTCGAGCGGCAGATGGCGGCCGGTGACGCCGGGGGCGAGCTCGTCCGGTACCGGTGCGCTGCTCTGGAAGGCGAGGTAGACCGGTGTGAGGGCCGGACGGCTCAGGTCGCGGTCGGGGTGCAGCTCGGCGGCGAGCGCGTCCAGCGCGACATGGGCGTTGCGGTAGGAGACCACGCAGCTCTCCCTGACCTGGGCCAGCAGATCGGCCCAGGTGGTGGCCCGGCGCAGGTCGACGCGGAGCACCAGGGTGTTGACGAGCATGCCGACCGCGTCGGCGCTGCCGCTGGTCTCCCGGCCGGCCCAGGGGAAGGCGAAGAGGAAGTCCCGCTGGCCGCCGCGCCGGGCGAGGGTCACCGCGAGCAGCGCGGCGCTCGTCATGAACATCGTGCATCCGAGGGCGGCGCCGGTCACCGTGCGCAGCCCGGCGGCCACGTCACCGCCGAGCCGGGTGGTACACAGGCCCGCGTCGGTGGTCTGGAGTTCGCCGCGCGGCCGGTCGTGCGGCAACTCGACGTCCACCGGTGCGCCGCGCAGGTGCTCCAGCAGCGCCGCCGTCTGCGCGGCCACGTCCGTGTCGCCGGGGCCGTCGCCGTCGGTGAGCAGCGAGGGGTGCACGGGATCGCGCAGCTCCGGTTCGCGCCCGGTGGTGGCGGCCCGGTACACCTCGGTGATCTCGGCCGTCAGCAGGTCGCGCGACCAGCCGTCGGCGACGATGTGGTGCACGACGAGCACCAGCAGGGTGCGGTCCCCGGCGATCACGATCTCCGCCCGGGCGAGGGTGCCCAGCGCGAGGTCCATCGGCGCCCAGCACAGGCGGGAGAGGTGCTCGCGCAGCCGTGCGGCGTTCCAGTCGGAGGCGTCCGTGACGGGCGTGACCGCGGGTGTGCCGTCGGTGCTGTAGCACACCTGCCGTTTGCGGCGGTCGAGGAAGAACCGGGACCGCAGCGAGGGATGCCGGGCGAGCACCGCGTCCACCGCGCCGCGCAGCGCGTCCCGGTCCACCGCGCCGGTGTACTCCACGACGGTCGGGATGAGGTACGCGGCCCGGAGCGAGGGCAGCCGGTCCAGGAACCAGAACCGCTGCTGGATGGGGGATGCCGGGTGCTGCCGCTCGTCGGGGACCGCGGCGGCCGGCGGCCGGGCGCCGCCGGACGGGGCGCCTCGGCGCTCCCCCGTCGTCCCGGCGGCGAGCAGCCGGCCGAGGCCCGCGACCGTGGGTTCGGCGAGGAAGTCCCTGGGCGAGAGGGCGGCGCCGTACCGGCGCTGGGCGTCCGCGAGCATCGTCACGGCGAGCAGCGAGTGGCCGCCGAGCATGAAGAAGTTCGTGTCGGGCGGCAGCCCGGCCGGGTCGAGGGCGGAACCGGAGCCGGCCAGTGCGGCGGCGAAGAGCCCGGCCGCGCGGCGCTCGGCCTCCGTGGGCCCGGGGCCCCCGGCGGGCCGGGCCGCCCCGGACTGTGCCGCCCCGGACTGTGCCGTACGGCTCCCGGACCGCGCGGCGTCGAGGGCGGCGGCCGGCGGCGCGGGCAGTTCCTCGGCGGAGGGCTGACCGGGCAGCGCGGGCAGCTCCCGCAAGGCTGCCGAAGGGGCTTCGACGACCCGCTCCAGGAGCGCCGCCACGCCGTCCGCGACGGCCTCGGCCGTCCGCGCGGGATAGCGGTCGGTGTCGTACTCGACCGTGAGGGCGAGCCCGTCCTCGGCCTCGTCGACGATCAGCAGCAGATCGAACTTGGCGGTACCGGTGTGCAGCACCTCGGGCGGCGTCCACCTGGTGCGCGTCGACTTCGGCGCGGACATGTTCTGGTAGACGAACCCGATGTCGGCCAGGGGCCGCCGGCCCTGCCCGAGCGCCGCCGTGACGGCCGCGGTGAGCCGGTCGAAGGGAACGTCCTGGTGCGTCAGCTGACGGAACGCCTCACGCCGTGCGGCGGCGCACAGCTCGGCGAAGGACGCCCGCGGATCGACCCGGCAGCGCAGCGGCACCGTGTTGACGAAGAACCCCACCGCCTGCTCCAGGTCGGCGTGCGTCCGGTTGGCGGTCATCGTCGCGAGCAGGAACTCGCTCCGGCCCGACCACCGGTGCAGCACCGTCTGGAACGCCGCGGCCAGCACCACGTACGGAGTCACCCGGAGCGAGCGCGCCAGCCGCGCCACGCCCTCGCGGACCTTCTCCCCCACGGGACGGGTGACCTGCCGGCCGGCGCGGGAGCCGTCCGGGGCGGCGTCGCGCGGCGCGCGTCCGGCCAGCTCCAGTCCCACGGGGATGCCCACCAGCTCGGCGGCCCGGTCCGCGACGCGCTGCCGGAAGGCGGGGTCGTCCTCGGCGGCGCGCTCGTGCGCGGCGAAGTCCGGGTAGGCGGCCGGCAGGGCGGGCAGGGCGGGGTCGCGGCCGTCCAGAGCCGCCTCGTACGCGGCCGCCAGGTCGTCGAGGAGAGGGGCGAGTGACCAGCCGTCCACCGCGATGTGATGGATCGTCAGCAGTACGGCGTCCCCGCCGCCCGGCAGCCCCCGCCACACCGTGCACCGCAGCAGCGGTCCCTCGGCCAGGTCGAAGGGCAGTCGGCCGCGGGCGACGGCCTCCGCCCGCACGCGGTCGTCCGCGTCCGCCGCGCCCGCGACGTCGATGACCTCGACCTCGACGGGACGCGGCTCCAGCACCTTTTGCACCGGCCGGCCGCCGGCCAGCCGGAAGACGGTCCGCAGCGGCGCGTGCCGCGCCGTGACCGCTGCCAGGGCACGGCCCAGCGCCACGACGTCCAGGGGCTGGTGGGAGCGGAACAGCAGCGGCACGTTGTACGTGGCGTTGCCCGGGGCGGCGGCGTCCACGAACCACAGCCGCTCCTGCGCGAAGGACAGCGGGAACAGCCGCGGTTCGGGCCGCGCCGTGGCGCTCTGCGCACCGACTCCGGCCGTCACGGCGCCACCACGTCCCGCAGCGCGCCGGCCGGCTCGGACCCGGCCGCGGGGCCGCCGGCCGCACCGGTCCCAGCCGCACCGGTCCCGGCCGCACCGGTCCCGGCCGCGCCGGCCTCGGCCACGTGGGCGGCCAGCTCGCCCAGGGTGTCGCACAGCAGCACCGCTCCCCCGTCGACGGGTACGCCGAGCCGCTGCCGGGCCCTGGCCGCCACCTGCATGGCGAGGATCGAATTGCCTCCCAGGTCGAGGAAGTTCTGCTCGGGGAGCACCTGCTCGACCCCCAGCACTTCGCGCCAGATGTCACCGAGCGGGGCCACCAGTTCCCGCTCCGCGGTCCGCGTCGCCGGGGCGGCCCCCGTGGTGCGGGCGGTGCCGCCCGGATGCGCGGCGGGGGGCTCGGCCGAGAGCAGCTCCAGCAGCCGCGCCCGGTCGGCCTTGCCGGTGGAGCCGAGCGGGACCCGGTCCAGCACCAGCCAGCGGGCGGGCAGCATGTAGCTGGGCAGGGTCCGGCCCAGCCGGGCGTTGAGCAGAGCGGGCAGTGCGGCCGCGGCGGCACCGGCACCCGCCTGCTCGTCCACGTCCGCCTCCGCTGCGGAGAGTCCGTCCGCGGACGGCAGGACGAAGCCGACCAGGGAGGCGGCCGGGCCCTCGCCGACCTTCTCCACGAAGGCGGAGTCGGCCAGCCCGCAGGCCAGGGCGGCCCGCTCGATCTCCTCCAGCTCGATGCGGAAGCCGCGCAGTTTCACCTGACGGTCGCTGCGGCCGAAGAGCTCGACCGCTCCGCCGGGAAGCCGGCGCCCGGTGTCGCCGGTGCGGTAGATCCGCTCTCCGGTCGCGGGGTGGACGACGAACCGCTCGGCCGTCAGCTCCTCACGCCCCAGGTACCCGAGGGCGACGCCGGGGCCGCCGACGCACAGCTCGCCGGTCTCACCGGGCGGGACCGGGTTCAGGTCCGGGTCGAGCAGGTGGAGCGTGGTGTCCTGGAGCGGGTGTCCGACGGGGATGCGCTCCAGGCCGGCGAGGCTGTCCTCGGTGCAGTCGAAGTAGGCGGCGAACGTCGTGGTCTCCGTCGGCCCGTACCCGTTGACCAGCCGGCCGGGCGGTCCGGCCGCCAGCACCTTGCGGACGGCCGTCATCTCCAGTTGCTCGCCCCCGACCACGAGGTTGCGCAGCGCGCCGAAGGCGTCCGGGCGTTCCCTGGCCACGGTGTGGAACAGGGAGGTGGTCAGGAACATCGTGTCGATCCGCTCGGCGCGGGTCAGCGCCGCCCAGTCGTCCAGGGGCAGATCGGTGGCCGACGGGAAGACGACCACCGTGCCGCCGGCGGTGAGGGCGTTCCACAGCTCGAAGGTGGTGGCGTCGAAGGCGGGATTGGCGGCGCTGGCCACCTGGTCGCCGGGTTCGACGGAACAGAATTTCGGCCGCAGGGCCAGTCGCAGCACCGCGCGGTGCGGGACCACGACGCCCTTGGGCCGGCCCGTCGAGCCTGAGGTGAAGGACACGTACGCGGGGTCGTCCCCCACGGTCCCCGGATCGGGCACCGGGTGTCCCGGATCCGCGGGGGGCACGGGCAGCGGCTCCACGCCGGACGGCAGCCAGGAGGCGAGGTCCGCCCAGCGGCCGGCCGGTCCGGCGAGCGCGTCCTGGCGGGGCGAGTGGACGGCCCAGCGGGTGCCCGACTCGGCGACGATGCCGGTCAGCCGGTCCTTCGGGGCGAGCCCGTCGAGCGGCAGGTAGGCGGCTCCGCAGCGCAGGATGCCGAGGAAGGTCACGACGAGGTCGACGGACCGGTCCTGGGGGACCGCGACCAGATCACCGCGGCGCACTCCGCGCCGTGCCAGCTCCGCGGCGAGCCACCCGGCCCGCTCCCAGAGCTCGCCGTACGACAGCCCGTACCCCCCTGCCGGATCCCGCACGGCACAGGCGCCGCTCCGCTCCTGGACCTGTTGAGCCACCACGTCGTGCACGCTGGAAACTGCCATCACAGCCCGTCCTCATTCCCGCATCGGACTTGTGGACCTCGAAGGACCGAAGTGTGCAAGGCGCTGTCCGCCATGACGGCGTCAAGGCCCCCAGCCGTGGTCGGCGAGCACCGTGGTGCCGGCGGCGCCGAACCCGCCCTGCCCCGCACCCGACTGCGACGAAACGACGAACAAAGAAACACCGAATATGGCCACGACGATCGCGGCAATGCACTGGAAAAACGCCGTGTTCACGTGCCGTTCCCTCCTAGTCAACAGATATGTCGATAAGACGGTTCGCCCGACTCCTGATCTTGCTGAATTTCCGGAAACCAACGCAACGGATTTAGCCTGCACATCCATGCACCGCAGGATCACGCGGGGCCCATATTCCCGATATAGCTCGACATCACCCCCCGCATTTCAGGCAGTTGATCTACGATGACTCCACACGGAGGCCGAGCGTCCGGAAATCAGACCGCAGGAGGTTCATCATGACACTTTTCAGCCATCCCCTGACCGAAAACGCGGACTTGCGCCCGCTCGAACCCTGGCAGGCGGAGGAATTCTGCGCCTACGTGGACCGAGTGCGTTCCCACTTGGTGCCCTGGCTGCCCTGGGCCCATACCATCACCGACCCCGAATCATCACGGCAATTTCTCCAGCGGTACGCGGACGAACAAGCCAGGGGCGGTGGCCGGATATGCGGAATCTGGTCGGACGGGGAACTGGTGGGCGGCGCCCTGTTCCGGATCTTCGACACCCTGTCCGGCGTGTGCGAACTCGGTGTCTGGCTCTCCCCCGAGGCGCAGGGAAGGGGACTGGTGACCCGTGCGGCCCGTCACCTCGTCGACTGGGCGCTGAAGGAGCGGGGAATGGCCCGCGTGGAATGGCGGGTCACCCCCGCGAACATCCGGAGCGTCGCCGTCGCCAAGCGCCTGGGAATGCGCCACGAGGGCACCCTCCGAGAGGTCTTCCCGTTCAACGGGGTACGTCAGGACCTGGAGATCTGGGCACTCCTCGCCGGCGATCCGGCGGATCGCCGGCCCGTGGACTGACCGTCGGGGCTTCGGCGTTCCCCGCTGCGCCCTGCCGCCCCGGCCCTCCTGTCCGGGACGACGGCGCCCGGTCCAGAATGCGGGGCATGGAACCCACCACTGAACCCGCGCAGGGCAGCTCCCTGCTCACACACATCGGCGAACCGGACGGCGTGGCCCCGGGAACGGGCTACACCCACGTGGTCATGGGGACCGGCCGGCTGATCGCCGTGTCGGGGCAGGTCTCGTTCGACGCCGACGGAAAGCTGGTCGGAGAAGGCGACCCCGCCGCGCAGGCCCGGCAGGTCTTCGACAATCTCCGCCGCTGCCTCGCCTCGGCGGGCGCCGGATTCGAGAACGTCGTCAAACTCACCTACTACGTGACCGACGTGGCCTTCCTGCCCGCCGTGCGGGAGGTCCGGGACCAGTACATCGACGTCGAACGCCCCCCTGCCAGCACCGCCGTTCAGGTGGCCGCCCTCTTCCGGCCCGAACTGCTGCTGGAGGTGGAGGCGTTGGCACTCGTCCCGGCGTAGGACACCGTCCCGGGCGCGCCGCCCGCCCCGCGTCGAGCGGCAGGCGGGCGGGCAGGCGGGCAGGCGGGCAGGCGGGCAGGCGGGCAGGGGCCGGGACGCCGGTCGGTGCGGAATGGCTGCGGCGCGGGTCAGGGCCCTGTGTCGACCGGCCCCTCGGTCGTCTCCTCGGCCGGCGCCACGCCCGGAGTCCGCGAGGCAGGGGCGGACTCCGGGCTTCGTCTCATCGGCCCTGCTGCTTGAGGAGCGCGTCCAGGCGCGGATAAACGGCGCGGACGTTGTGCTCCTGGATCTCGGCGACCTCGGCGGTGGACAGGCCGGCGGCCTCGACGTAGCGTCGCGTGTCGTCGAAGTGGTGGCCCGAGCACGGGTCGATGTCCCGGACGGCGCCGATCATCTCGGAGGCGAAGAGGATGTTGCGCCGGGGTACCACGTCGAGCAGCAGGTCGATGCCGGGCTGGTGGTACACGCAGGTGTCGAAGAAGACGTTGCCCAGGACGTGCTCCTCCAGCTCGGGCTTCTTCAGCGCCATCGCCAGACCGCGGAAACGCCCCCAGTGGTAGGGCACCGCGCCGCCGCCGTGCGGGATCACGAGGCGCAGGGTCGGGAAGTCCGCGAACAGGTCGCCCTGGATCAGCTGCATGAACGCGGTGGTGTCGGCGTTGAGGTAGTGCGCGCCCGTGGTGTGGAACGCCGGGTTCACGCTCGTGCTGACGTGCACCATGGCCGGGAGGTCGTACTCGACCAGCTTCTCGTAGAGGGGGTACCACGAGCGGTCGGTCAGCGGGGGCGCCGTCCAGTGGCCGCCGGAGGGATCGGGGTTGAGGTTGACGGCGACCGCACCGTACTCCTCGACGCACCGGGTCAGCTCCGGGATGCAGGTGGCCGGGTCGACACCCGGGGACTGCGGGAGCATGGCCGCCATGGCGAACCGCTCGGGGTAGAGCCGGGCGACCCGGGCGCACAGCTCGTTGCAGAGGGAGGCCCACTGGGAGGAGGTCGCGAAGTCCCCGACGTGGTGGGCCATGAAGGAGGCGCGCGGGGAGAAGACCGTGACGTCGATGCCCCGCTCGTCCATCATGCGCAGCTGGTTCGGCTCGATGCTCTGCCGCAGATCGTCGTCGCTGATGCGCAGATCCGCGGGGTCGGGAGCCTCCGCGGGAGTGCCGAGCGCGGCGATCTGCCGGTCGCGCCAGGCGCCGAGCGCGGCCGGCGCGGTGGTGAAGTGACCGTGACAGTCGATGATCATTAAGCTGCTCCTCGCTCAAGAGGTCGGGCTGCCGGGCTCGGTACAGCCTGGTGTGCGGCCATGACGCCGGTCGTCGGCACGCGCGGCGTGTCGTCCGGCTCCCGGGCGGCTGCGACAGCAGCATAATCCGCAACATAATTGTTGACAATTATGCTGACATCTTGAGTGCCGCCCCGCCGTGCCACCCCGCCGCGCCGCCCCGCCCTGGCCCGGTCCCGGGACGGACCGCTCCGGCCGGTCCGCGGTGCGGTCCGCGTCACCAGGGACCGTTCACCCCGACGCGCTCCGCACCGCCATGACGAGCCCGCCGGCACACGCGAGGCGGACGGACCGGAAATCGTGACGTCCTTCCAGGTCGGCCAGCAACCGTCGCACGGCGGCCGCATGGGCCTCCGGCCACCCCGGCTGCGGGAGCAGGTCGTCGATCAGGTAGGTCCCGCCGGGCGCCACGAGGTCCAGGGCTCGTTCGAGGTGGGTGAACTTGCCGGGCCATGTGTCCGCGAACACCAGGTCGAAGGGCTCCCCGTCGTAGTTCTCCAGCCATTCCCCGCCGTCCGCGGCCACGAAGGTCACCCTCAGGTCGGACCCCAACTGCCGACGGGCCGACGCCTGGACATCAGGGTCGAGTTCGACCGTGACCAGACGAGAGGCTCCGTCCATCCCGCTCAGGAGCCAGGCGGTTCCTTCGCCCACGCCGGTGCCGAGTTCGAGGACGCGGCCGCCCGGCCGGGCGGCCGCGAGCACGGCCAGCAGGCTGCCGGTCCGCTCCTCGCACGACATGGTGAAGCCGGCCTCTCGCGCCGCAACGCGCAGCGCGGGCAGGGCGGTCGGCAGCGCGTTCGGTGTGTCGTCCATCCAGGGATCGTGCCCGCGCCACGCTTGCCCGTGCAACGTCGTTCATGTCGCCGTTCATGTCGCCTCGGGGGGCGGGCGCCGAGCGGGGCGGGTGCCGAGCGCGGGTGCGGCCCTCACGCCGCCGGGCCGCGCCCCCGGTCCCGCAGGACCGCCACGCCCACCGCTGCCGCCAGCGCCAGTCCCGCCGACACCGCCAACGCCACGTCCGCGCCCCGTGCCGTGCTCCCGGCCGACGCGGCGAGCGCGATGGTCAGGGCCACTCCGGCGCACGAGCCGATGTAGCGGAACGTCTGCTGCGCACCCGAGCCCATCGCGGCCCGGGCCATCGGCACCGAGTCCACGGCGAGCAGCGGCAGTGCGGCGTTCAGCAGGCCGCTCCCCATGCCCGCCACGACCAGGCCGGCCAGCAGCCGGGGCCAGGAGCCGGCGCCGACCGCGCCCAGCATCACCAGCACCCCGGCCGCGTGCAGGACGAAACCGAGCGCCAGCTGGTGGCGGTGCGAGAGGCGACCACCGAGGTGACGGGTCAGGAGGGCCGTCACGAAGGAGACGCCGGACCAGAGGAGGAACAGCCATGCCGTGCCCATCGACGACATCCCCGTCGTCTGCTGGATCAGCGTCGGCAGGAAGCTGAACAGGCCGATCACCGCGAGCCCGGTGAACAGGCCACCCGCGGAGGAGGCCAGGAAGAGCGGGCGGCGCAGCAGGGCCAGGTCGATCATCGGGGTCGCGGCACGGCGCTCCACCAGCACGAACACGGCCGTCAGTGCGACCGCCGCCGCCAGCAGCAGGACGACCGGGGGCCGCAGCCAGCCGCCCCGCCCCAGGGTCAGGGCCGCCACCAGCGCGATCAGCGCCGCGCCGAAGGCCGCGGCACCGGCGAGATCCGGCCGCCCGGCACGCGGGGAGCGCGACTCCGCGAGGCCGCGCACCCCGAGGACGGCCACGATCAGCGCGACGACGCCCAGGACGCCGTACGACAGGCGCCAGGAGGGCATCGCCCCGGAGAGCAGCGGGCCCACCGCGCCGCCGGCGCTGACGGAGGCGCCCCAGACTCCGGTGGCGTGCATCCGGGCGCGCGGGGCGGGGAAGGCGTGGACGATCAGGCCCAGGCCGCTGGCGAGGAGCGCCGCGCTCGCCGCGCCCTGGGCGATGCGGGCGAGGGTGAACAGCCAGGTCGACGTCGCGCATCCGCCGAGGGCGGTGGTGAGGCCGAGGACGAAGGTGCCGGAGACGAAGATCCGGCGGCGGCCGTGGTCGTCGGCGAGGCTCCCCGCGACCAGCAGCAGGGCGGCCAGGCCCAGCGGGGTGCCGTTCAGCAGCCACGCCTGCGCGGACAGCGGGGTGTGCAGGTCGGCGGCGGTCTCGGGGAGCGTGACCGTCGGCGCGGTGTACGTCATCAGGGCCAGCGCGGTGGCCGCACTGGTCAGGGCGAGGGTGAGACCGGGGCGCGGGGGCGCTCCGGGGCGCGACCGGTCCCCCTTCGGTGCGGCGGTGCCGCCGGGAGCGAGGGAGGCGCCGCTCTCCGTCTTCCCCTCGACGTCGGTGCCGGTTGCGGTGTCGTTCACGGGTGTCCGTCCTTCCGGGCCGCGGCTGGACCGCGGACACGTTCGAGGCACGCCTCACAGGGCAGCGTCAGTTCACTGACTGAACTGACCGGGACCTCAGGCTAGCACCCTAGGTTCAGTCACTGAATCGACGCGGGGAAATTGGTTACAGTGGACGGCATGACACTGGGCAAGGACTACGCGAAGCAGGAGTGCTCGATCGCCCGCGCGCTGGAGGTCGTCGGCGAACGGTGGACGCTGCTGGTGGTGCGCGACGCGCTCTACGGCGTCCGGCGCTACAACGACTTCCTCGTCCACCTCGGCATCCCGCGCGCCGTCCTGGCCAACCGCCTCCAGACGCTCACCGCCGAGGGGATCCTCGACAAGCGCCGCTACCAGGAGTCGCCGCCCAGGGACGAGTACGTCGTCACCGACCGCGGCATCGCCCTGTGGCCCGCCCTGCGCGCACTGTCGATGTGGGGGCGCGACAACTACGACCTCGTCCCCCTGCGGATCTTCCGGCACGCCGACTGCGGCACCGAACTGGGCCCGTACGGCGAATGCCCCGTCTGCGCGACCGTCGTGCCCGTGGCGGACGTCGAGATGCTGCCGGGCCCCGGGCTCGACCCCGACCCGGCGGACCCGGTCAGCCGGGCGCTGCTGCGGCCGAAGCGGCTGCTGCAACCGGTGGTCACCGACACCGTCACGGCGGGATCCGAGTAACGGGCCCGACGGCCCGTACGGGCCCATGGTCCATGCGGGCCCACGGTCCCGTAGGGGCGGCCCACGGACCGTACTAGCCGATGGTCCGTACGAGCCGATAATCCGTACGGGCTCACGGTGGCCGCCGTGCGGCACCGGGGCGTGCGGCCCCGGGGACCGGGGCCGGGGACCGGGGGCCGGGGGCCGGGGACCGGGGGCCGGGACCGGGGACCGGGGGCCGGGGGCCGGGGACCGGGGGCCGGGACCGGGGGCCGGGGGCCGGGACCGGGACCGGGACCGGGGACCGGGGACCGACTCGGTCACGGGAGTCGCCGAGCAATAGGATCTGGGCTGCCGGGACGGCTGTGCCTCGCACGGGCGCGCGTGCCCCCAGGGCCGTCCGGGCACGACGGGCGAGGGTGCCACCTCTGGTGCCCTCCCGGAGGGAGCGGGGATGGCGGAGAGTCCGGCAGCGGGGCGCAAGGACGGTCCGACGGCGCCCCAGCTGCGCCTGGACGAGCTGCTGGAGGGCCTCCAGGCGCAGGTGGCGCAGGTGCGCGCGACCCGGGACCGGGTGCACACGCTGCTGGACGCGGTCCTCACCATCGGCTCCGACCTGGACCTCGACGTGGTGCTGCGGCGGATCACCGAGTCCGCGGTGGCCCTGGTCGACGCCGAGTACGGGGCGCTGGGGGTGCTGGGCGACGAAGGGCGGATCAAGCAGTTCATCGTGGTCGGCATGGACGAGGGGACGATCGGGGCGATCGGCCCCTACCCCGAGGGCCACGGCATCCTCGGGCTGCTGATCAGGGAGCCGCAGCCGCTGCGCCTCGCCGACCTCGGTACGCACCCCGCCTCGGTGGGCTTCCCCGAGGGGCATCCGCCGATGACCACGTTCCTGGGAACGCCGGTGCGCGTGCGCGACCGTGTCTTCGGCAACCTGTACCTGACCGACAAGCGCGGCGGGGCGCAGTTCGACGACGAGGACGAGGCGGTGCTGCGCACGCTCGCCGCGGCGGCCGGCGTGGCCATCGACAACGCCCGTCTGTACGAGGACTCCCGACGCCGGGAGCAGTGGCTGGCGGCGAGCAGCGACCTGACCCGCAGTCTGCTCTCGGGCACCGATCCGGGCCAGGTGCTGCACCAGGTCGCCGCCACCGTACGGGCCCTGGCCGGGGCCGATCTGGTGACCGTTGCGGTGCCCCTGGACGGCGGTGACGACGATCTCGTGATCGAGGCGGCCGACGGGGAGGGCTCCGAGCGGGTGCGCGGGCTGGTGCTGCCGCCCGCCACGCTGGCCGCGCAGGTCTACCGCTCCAACGAGCGGATCGCCAGCGGCGCCCTGTCGGAGGAGCCCCAGGACGGCGGCGGCTCGGCGGGACAGATCGAACTGGGGCCGGGGTTCCTGCTCCCGCTGGGCGGCCACGAGCACGCCCGCGGAGTGCTCCAGGTCGCCGGGCTGCCCGGCCGGCAGGAGTTCTCCGACGCCACCATGGCCATGATCAGCGGATTCGCCGATCAGGCCGCGCTCGCCCTGGAGATCGCCGAGCACCGGCGCGAGGCCGAGCAGCTCATGGTCCTCTCCGACCGCGACCGTATCGCCCGTGACCTGCACGACCTGGCCATCCAGCGGCTGTTCGCCTCCGGGCTGACCCTCAACTCGGTCCTCGGCCGGATCGCCGACCGGCCCGAGGTGGCCGAGCGTGTCCAGCGGGTGGTCGACGACCTCGACGACACCATCAAGACGGTGCGCGGCACGATCTACGCGCTGCGCGAGCGGGACCGTCCCGGAGGGCGGGGCGAGCTGCGGGCGAGGCTGCTGGCCGAGACCGACCGGGCCGCCGGCGCGCTGGGCTTCACCCCCGCCCTGCGGATGACCGGCCTGCTGGACACCGTCGTACCCGCCGAGCACGGCGAGCACCTGCTGGCGGTGGTGCGCGAGACCCTGTCGAACGCCGCCCGGCACGCGCATGCCACCTGGATCGAGGTCACCGCCGCGACCGACGGCAGTCGGCTCCGGCTGCGCGTCGCGGACGACGGAACCGGTGTCGACCCCGCGGTCACCCGCCGCAGCGGCCTCGACAACTGCCGCCGACGCGCCACCGACCTCGGCGGCAGCTTCACCCTCCGGCCGAACGCGCCCGCGGGCACCGTCGCGGAGTGGACGGTGCCCCTTCCGCACGCCCGCCGGCCCGAGCCCGGCTTCACGACGGACGTCGGCGCCGTTCCGACGTGACGGGGCAGCCGCCTTCCGGCCGGGAACGACATCGGCGCCGACCGCCTACCGGCCGCGAACGTCGTCGGTACCCGGCCGGTACCGCCTCGTAGGGGGCGCATTCGGCTGGTCGGCCAACGAAAAGTCACGCCGTGCCGGGCGTCGCGGGCGTCGAAGGTCTCGGACCTGTGATCATGAGCCTTCACGGATGGTGATCGATGAGCAGCTCCAGGTCGCGGGGGCCGGTGTGCCGCCGCCGTCGTCGGGCGCTCGCGGGGACGCGCGGTAGGTGATGTGGTGGACTGGTTGACCTCGCTGCCGGCGGTGGTGCTGGTCGTGGGCGGACTCCTGCTCGCCCTGCTGGTCGCGGCCGTGGCGCGGGTCGGCGTCCGGGCCCTCGTACCGGTCGGGGAACGGGATCGGGTGCCGCAGATCGCCACGCCCCTGATGCCGACACTCGGCGCCGCCTTCGCGATCTTCGCGGCACTCTCACTGGCCAGCGAGGCCGGCTATCTGCGCGCGGCCGAGGGACTGGTGAGCGACGAGGCGGCGGCGGCCTCCCGCCTGGCATGGGCGGCGACGAGTCCGCGGGTCCGGTCGGAGCCGATCCACGCGGCACTGCTGGATTATCTGAAGACCACGCGTGTCAAAGAGTGGGAGGGTGCCGCAGCGTCGTCCGGCGCCGACCCGGCCACCGCTCGCGCGCTGGCACGGCTGGAGCGGACCGTGCGCGCCGAGGCGGCCCGGCCCGATGTGGGAACCCCGACCGGCACGGAGCTGGTGGTCGCCCTGGACGGTGTCACCAGTAGTCGTCGCGCCCGTGTCGCGGCCGCCTCGCGCGATGTCCCCGCGCTCTACGTCGTCACGCTCGTGGTCAGCGGGCTGGCCCTGATCGTGAACTCCGGGGCGCTGGTCTTCCGCAGCAGCCTGCGGACGTCCCTGCTCATCGTGGGCGTGGCGAGTGTGGTCGGGCTGAGCCTGGCGCTGCTCTTCGCCCTCAGCGCGCCCTGGAGCGGACCGCTCGTCGTCAGTGGGCATCCACTCGACGCCACCGTCGAGGACCTGAAGTCCGGCTTCTTCCACGGCGAGCCGTAGAGGCGGCAGGCTCAGTGAGGTCGCCGGCCGAGGAGGCAGAACTCGTTGCCTTCCGGGTCGGCCAGGACGACCCACGACTGATCGCCCTGGCCGATGTCGACATGCCGCGCGCCGAGAGCCACCAGGCGAGCCACCTCGGCGTCCTGGTCGTCGGGAACGAAGTCGAGATGCAGCCGGCTCTTGGCCTTCTTGGGCTCGTCGAGCCGCACGAACTCCAGCCCCGGCAGCCGGTCCGGCGCCGGGCGGATCGCGAACTCCACGTCGGAGGAGTGAACCACCACCCAGCCGAGCGCCTCGGCCCACCACTGTCCCAAGGCCACCGGATCAGCCGAGTGGACGACGACATGTCTCCATTCCAAGGTCATCCGGCGAGTTTAGGGGACCCTCCGGCGGATCAGGCCGGCCCCCGCGAAACCCGTCCGGCACCGCGGATGTCCCGTCGTTGCCGTCCGCTCGGCCTCCCGCTCACGCGGTGGTGTCCGCGGTGCGCTGCCCGGGCCGGCCGCCCTCGACCACGGCGCGGACGCCGGTGAGGGTGCAGGCCAGCGCCACGGCAGCCACCGCCGCGAGAAGCGCGAGGCCGACCGCCGACCGCGTACGAGCCGTACTCGCCGTACTCGCCGTACAGGGAGCCCATCACCAGCGGCGGCAGGAAGCCGCCCGGGCCGCCCGCCGCGCCGACCACTCCGGTCACCGAGCCGACCTGGTCGGCCGGGGGTCAGCAGGGCCACCAGGGCGAAGGCCGCTCCACTGCCCGCGCCCGCCCAGCGCGGCGGCCATGGCAGGAAGGCGAGGGTGCCCACCGGGGGCAGCGCCGGGGTGAACGACTGGACCAGCGCCGCGGCCACGACGACGGCGAGCGAGCCGGCGAGCACCCGGGCGGGGCCGACACGGTCCGACAGCCAACCGCCGGCCGGACGCATCGCCACCGCCGGCAGGTGAGGGGGTAGGGCCGGTCGGCCCTACCCCCTCACCCCGGCCGCTGGGACGCTGGACCGATGTTCCAGAACGACGCCTTCGGTCCACTCGACCGACAGGAGTGCCTGCGCCTGCTCGCCAAGGTGCCGGTCGGCCGCGTGGTCTACACCCGGCACGCACTGCCCGCGGTCCTCCCCGTCAACTTCTCCCTGGACACGGACGCCTCCGTCCTGCTGAGCACCTCACCCGGCTCCGACCTCGTCCGTGCCGTGGACGGCGTCGTGGTCGCCTTCGAGGCCGACGAGTTCGACGCGGCGACCCGGTCCGGCTGGAGCGTGGTCGTCACCGGACGGGCCACCGTGGTGACCGATCCCGCCGAGCACGAACGGCTGTCACAGTCCGGGCCCACGTCCTGGATGCCCCTGCACGGCACGGTGTTCGTACGGATCGAGTCCGAGATGGTCACCGGCCGCGAACTGAGGCGGACGCGCGGCACGCGGTGAGGCGCGCCGGCGGAGTCAGCCCGCCGGCTCGGCCCGCGCAGCGCTCCACGAGGAGGGGGCGGCCGGCTCCGGCCGCGCGGCGGGAGCCGGTACGGCGTCCGCTGACGCGCGGGGTGTGCGGACGCCGTCCGGGCCGTGCCCGAAGCGGATCAGCAGCTGCGGGCAGCACCCCCGTCTCGATCCGGCCATCGCCGCCCGCAGGTCCGGCCACTCCATCGCCTGGTGGAGCATGGAGGCGCGCACTCCGCGCCGGGTCGCCGTGAGCAGCAGGTGCTCCAGCGCCTGGCCTGCCCGCAGCCAGTCCTCCCGCCGGTCGTGAGACGTCCACAACAGGGCCACCTGGGCGTGGCGTTCGAACCGCAGGGCGGGCAGCTGGGGGACGGGCAGACGGCCCGTGAAGTCCCGTACCGGCATCCGTCCGGACGCGTCCCGGGGGCCCAGGGCCGTAAGGGGGATGCCGTAGGGGGCGTGCGTTCCGGGAGCGGTGAGCCAGGCCCGTGCCTCGGTCGCACGGGCCGGATGGACGGCGTTGCGCGCTTCCGCCACCTGGGTCAGACGCAGCAGGCGCCGGGTCCCCGGTATGCCGGGCACGTCCAGGTGGGCGCCCTCGGCCCGCGCCGAGCCCGTCATCTCGGTCACGACCGGGTCGGGCACCGGGCGCCCGGTGAACGGCATCCGGCTCGTGTGCCGTCGCTCGATCGTCTCGTACAGCTCGCCCAGGGGCAGCCGCACGTCGGCGGTGGGCACGGCCAGTCGCACCGTGGCCAGCAGGTCCGGATCGCCGGTGGTGGGCAGCAGCCGGACGACGGGACGCCAGCCCAGGTGCGCGGCGGCCACCCGGAGGTTGAAGACGGCCGCTCCCACCGACAGGTGCTGGGCGCGCAGATGCGGATCGGCCATCGGCAGCTGCCGCCGCCGGTCGAGCCGGACCTCGATCGACCGGCTCTCCGGATCCAGGCCGAACCGCCAGGGCTGGCTGTTGTGGATCGACGGCGCCGCCACCGCCGCGGCCAGCAGGGCCTGAACGGCTGTGGCGTCGACTTCCCGGGTCTGCATCACGGCTCCTCCACCAGACTTCTTCTCCGCTCCGTCCACCCTGCGCCGTGTCTCCTCCCCCGGGGGAGGGTTGGCCGGCCCCGCACCGGGGGCCATAAGGCCTCATCCGGTGACCGGGGGAAATAGAGTGGCCGTCACCTCGGTCCGGCTCGGCCGGCCTGCGCGAGCGGGCGGCGCCCCGGGTTCCGGCACGGTGCGGACGCCTGCGTCCGGCCGCGGTGAGCGGCCGGACGCCCGACCGAACCGACGCCCCGCGCGCCGTACCCGCCGCGATGCACCGCACGCGCCGTACCCGCCGCGCCTGCTGCAACCACGCGGGGGATTCGGGCCGCCCTACAGGCACGGACCACGGAAACGGACACGGACACGGAAACGGACACCGACAGGGCACGGACACAGACACGGACACCGACACGGCCGTACGGACCGCGGGGCGTCGGTGGTTCGATCGAGGGCCAGCATGTCAGCGCGGGCCGCCCCGGCCGCCCGGCCGACCGGCCCCCGTCGCCGGGGCCATCGGCCCCTGTCGCGACCGGCCGGATGGGGCCGGAAGGCGGTGGGGGGAGACCCGCCGGCCCCAGGTGCGCCGGGGTCCGCCCCGCCTGGCGTTCCCGGCAGCGCGGCGCCTCGTTCTCCTGGTACGCCTACTCCCCCGGCCGGGTCCGCCACCCTACGTGCCGGCGCCCTGCTGAAGCTGTGGCGCGAGGCCCGGCGAAGGCTGGGCGACCCGGTCGCGGCGTGGGCGGAGATCACGGCCGACCCGGCGAAGGCGCGGGCGTACCAGCGGGCGCGCGGCAAGGGCGGTCTGGTCCGCGCCGACCGGGACGAGGTGAGCGAGCTGGTCGCCGCCGTCCATGTGCACACCGTCAAGGCGTACGGCCCGACGGCGTCGCCGGTTTCTCGCCGATCCCGGCGATGTCGATGGCGTCAGCGGCCTTCCTGCCTGGACCGGTCCTGGGCCTGGGTGGCGATCACGGCGGCCTGGACGCGCCGCTCCACCCCGAGCTTGGCCAGCAGCCGGGAGATGTGGTTCTTCACCGTCTTCTCCGCGAGGTAGAGCCGGCGGCCGATCTGGCGGTTGGTCAGTCCCTCGCCGATCAGCGCCAGGATCTCCCGCTCCCGCGCGGTCAGGCCGGGCAGGGCGTCGGGCTCGGGTTCCGGCTCCTGGCCCTGGCGCAGGCGGGCCATCAGCCTGGCGGTGGCGCTGGGGTCGAGCAGGGACTGGCCGGCGGCCACCGTGCGCACGGCCGACACCAGGTCCGAGCCCCGGATCTGCTTGAGCACGTAGCCGGACGCCCCCGCCATGATCGAGTCCAGCAGGGCCTCCTCGTCGTCGAACGAGGTCAGCATCAGACAGGCCAGCTCCGGCATGCGTGAGCGCAGCTCGCGGCACACGGTCACCCCGTCGCCGTCCGGCAGGCGCACGTCCAGCACCGCCACCTGGGGGCGCAGCGCCGGGACGCGGACGAGGGCCTGCTCGACCGTGCCCGCCTCCCCGACGACCGTGATGTCCGGCTCGTCGTCCAGCAGGTCGTGCACGCCACGCCGTACCACCTCGTGGTCGTCCAGCAGAAAGACCCGGATCGGGTGGTCGGGTCCGGGCCGCTCACCGTCCGCCATCGAATGCTCCTTGTTCCGCGATCCGCGCCGCCCGTCCGAGTTCCGCGTTCCGCGCTGTCCGGTTCCCGCACCGGGTTCGGCCCACGGGGCACGACCGGTCCTTGCTTGTCTGTCACCGATCCTGCGTGATCCCGGGCCGTGGGGCCAGGGCCGGTCGGCCCTACCGCCCCCGCCGGTTTCCTGGGCCCGCCTCCGCGCGTCATCGCCCCGGGCGGCCCTCCCCGCCCCGGCGGACCACGCCGGCCCAGCCGATCGCGAGGGTGAGGAACAGCCCCGTCGTCGTGGCGGGCAGCACGAGCGTCACCCATCCCGGGCTCGCCGCGGGGCCGGCGGCCGTCAGGAGGACCGCCGAGGCCGCCGAGGCGGCCAGGCCGGCTCCCAGGAGGGCGGCGACGAGGTGCCGGGAGGGTTCGGCGCCGGCCGGCGGCGGGCCCTGCTCCAACGCGGCCCGGTCACGGACGGCCTCCCGGATCTCCCGGCGGCGCTGCACGGCGGCGCGAGTCCGGAGAGCGGCCGTGAGGGCCGCGCCCGCCCCGGCCAGGGCGCCGGTCAGCCACCACGGGTCGGCGACGAGGAGCAGTACGGCGATGCCGGCGAGCGTGGTCCAGCCGCTCAGGCAGGCCGCCGCCGAGCCGCGCAGGGAGTCCGGCCGGTCGGCTCCCGCGCGCACCTCCGCGAGGGCCGACAGGTACCAGACGCAGCCGGAGGCGGTCGCCAGCGCGGCGGCCAGGGCCAGGAGGGGGTGCGCCACGGCTCAGCCCGCCGTCTCGGCCGCGGCGATCTGCGGGTGGTGCAGGTCGAAGGCCGGGGACTCGGAGCGGATCCGCGGGAGCGAGGTGAAGTTGTGGCGCGGCGGCGGGCAGGAGGTCGCCCACTCCAGGGAGCGGCCGTAGCCCCAGGGGTCGTCGACGGTGACCGGCGTGCCGTACTTGGCGGTCCTCCACACGTTGTAGAGGAACGGCAGGATCGACAGGCCGAGCAGGAACGAGCCGATGGTGGACAGGGTGTTGAGGGCGGTGAAGCCGTCGGCGGCCAGGTAGTCGGCGTAGCGGCGCGGCATGCCCTCGGCGCCGAGCCAGTGCTGGACCAGGAAGGTGAGGTGGAAGCCGACCGTGAGCGTCCAGAACGTGATCTTCCCCAGGCGTTCGTCGAGCATCCTGCCGGTGAGCTTCGGCCACCAGAAGTGGAAGCCGGCGAACATCGCGTACACGACCGTGCCGAACACCGTGTAGTGGAAGTGGGCCACGACGAAGTACGAGTCGGAGAGGTGGAAGTCCATCGGCGGCGAGGCCAGGATGACGCCGGTCAGACCGCCGAAGACGAACGTGACGAGGAAGCCGGCGGTCCACAGCATCGGCGTCTCGAAGGACAGGCTGCCCTTCCACATGGTGCCGATCCAGTTGAAGAACTTCACTCCGGTCGGCACCGCGATCAGGAACGTCATGAAGGCGAAGAACGGCAGCAGCACACCGCCCGTCACGTACATGTGGTGCGCCCATACCGTCACGCTGAGGCCGGCGATCGCGATCGTCGCGGCGACCAGGCCCATGTAGCCGAACATCGGCTTGCGGGCGAAGACCGGGACGACCTCGGAGACGATGCCGAAGAACGGCAAGGCCAGGATGTACACCTCGGGATGGCCGAAGAACCAGAACAGGTGCTGCCACAGCAGTGCCCCGCCGTTGGCGGCGTCGAAGACATGGCTGCCGAACTTGCGGTCGCACTCCAGCGCGAACAGGGCCGCCGCCAGGACGGGGAAGACGATCAGGATCAGCAGCGCGGTCAGCAGGACGTTCCAGGTGAAGATCGGCATGCGGAACATGGTCATGCCGGGGGCGCGCATGCAGACGATGGTGGTGATGAAGTTGACCGCGCCCAGGATCGAGCCGAAGCCGGAGAGCGCGACGCCCATGATCCACAGGTCGGCGCCGAGGCCCGGTGAGTGGACGGCGTCGGAGAGCGGGGCGTACAGGAACCAGCCGAAGTCGGCGGCGCCGCCCGGCGTGAGGAAGCCGGCCGCGGCGATCGACGAGCCGAACAGGAAGAGCCAGTAGGCGAGCATGTTCAGCCGGGGGAAGGCGACGTCCGGGGCGCCGATCTGCAACGGCATGATCCAGTTGGCGAAGCCGGTGAACAGCGGCATGGCGAACATCAGCAGCATGATCGAGCCGTGCATCGTGAACGCCTGGTTGAACTGCTCGTTCGACATGATCTGCAAGCCGGGCCGGGCGAGTTCGGCGCGCATCATCAGGGCCATCACGCCGCCGACGATGAAGAACACGAACGCGGTGACCAGGTACAGCGTCCCGATCTTCTTGTGATCGGTGGTCGTCAGCCACCCCACCCACGACGGCCGGCCCGCCACCCACGACGGCCGGGCCGCCGCCCACGACGGCCGGCCCGCCGTCCGCGCGGCCGGGCCGGCCTCCTCGCGGAGCGTGGGGCGCGCCGGCGCCCCGTCCGTGTGCTTCGCCTGGTCCAGTTGCGCTTCGTCCATGGGACGACGTCCTCCCCATCCGCTCATGTCGCTCACGGACCGGGAGGCGCCTCAGGTGCGGGGGACAGCGCGGCGCCTCCCGGCCGCCGCCACATGATCGTCGCCGGCACCCCCTGCCCCGACAGGGCCGAACGGCCCCCGCACCGGCCCCACGACGGGGCCCAACGGCCCTCATCGGCCGAGCCGGGCTTCGAGGGGCCGCGGTCGGCCCAGCCGGAGGCGTTCGAGATCGCCGGTTCCCGGCGTCCGCGATCGGTGCCGTCGCCCCATGCGGAGCGGCGGCGGTCGGTGGCGCCGCGGTCCGCCGGAGGGCTCATGGTGCGGAGGTGGCGCCGGTCCGGTGTCCCGGCCGGCCGCCCACGGCCCGTGGAGGGGCGGGCACCGCGGGGCCGCGCACGGGTACCCTGCGGCCTGGTAGGTGCGCGTGAGGCGCGGTGATCCGTACGGGGGAAGGGTGCGCGGACGGTGGACGGCGAAGAGCTGGTCGCGGTGGGCAGTCTGGCAGTGGCGGCCGTCGCCGCGGTGTTCGCCTGGTTGCAGGCACGCTCCGCCCGGCAGTCTGTGCGGCGGGCAGAAGAGGCCGTCCGGGTCGCCGAGCGGGCCAACCTCCTCGCCGCGCAGGCGAACCGCCTCGCCGAGCACGCCAACCGCCAGGTCGCCGTTCTGGAGAAGCGCAATCAACTCGACCGGCTGCGCGCCGTGCTGCGCCAGGCCGCGGCCGACGCGTACTCGCCGGGGCTGAACCAGATGCGCTGGGAGAGCGCCTACCGTACCGAGGTCCAGGCGTCGCTGGCCGGCCTGCACGCCCAGCTCCCGCTGTGTGCCGCCCTGTTGAACACGCCGCTGCCCGGCGCCCAGGCGCTCGCGCACGCCGTCCAGGAGACGGCGGCTGTCGCCGAGACCACCGAGGTGTCCGCCGCGTGACCACGATCCCCGGCATCCGTCCCGACGGCGGCCCGGACTGGGGCGCGCCCGAGCGCCGGTTCCGGTCCGAGCAGACGGCCCTCCGCGAACAGTTCGCCCCGCAGCGGGTACCGCTCCTCGCGCGGTCGTACGCCACCGACGTGCTGCTGCCGATCGTCCAGGACATGCGCGCCTCCGGTGCGGGCGGCCTGCTGTCGGTCGTCGCGGAAGCCGGATCCGGCAAGACCGTCCTGCTCGGCCACCTGTTCCAGCTCCTGTGCGACAGCGACGGCCGCAGCGTCAGCGACGACCACGCCGACGAGGGGCGGGGCAGTGCGCCCGGCCCCCCGCCGGCCCCCGCCGTCCTCGTCCGCTGCGACCAGGTCGTCCTCCCCGACGCGGCGGCGGCCCCGCCCGCGCCCCGCCCCGGCGAGCCGCTGCCTGCCGTGTCCCCCACCGCCCTCCTCGACCACGCTTTCGGAGCGGCGGCCGGGTCGGGGCTGCTCACGGCGGCCGTCCAGCAGTACGCGGGCGAGCGCCCCGTGCTCCTTCTGGACACGCTCGACCTGCTGCTGTCGCCGCGCTGGAGCAAGCCGCTGGGCGCGTACCTCTCGGAACTCGTCGACATCGGCATCACCGTGGTGCTCACCTGCCGTCCACGGGACTACGAGGACCACGCGAGCGGTCTGATCCCGGCCGTCCAGGGCAACGGGCGGATGGCGGTCCTCAAGGACGTGCCCGCCCTCGACGAGGACGAGATCGTCGACTTCACCCGGCAGTTCCTCGCCGCCCGCGGCATCCCCCCGGCCGTCGGCGAGGAGGAGTTCGGCGGGCGTCTCGTCGCACTGTCCGCCGGCGGCGCGCACGTCCGGCTGCGGCGGCTGCTCAGCAGCCCGCTCCTCCTCGCCATGGTGTGCGAGGTCTTCGGGGAGACCGGCGGGCACGTCCCGCAGGACCTGACCACCAGCGGCCTGTACGCGCGGTACTGGGAGGAGAAGGTCTCGCGCACCCGGCTCACCGGGTCCGCGGACGCGTCGGACCAGCGGATCGAGGACAAGGAGACGCTCTGCCGCCGTATGGCGGCCTTCCTCTGGCACGCCTCCCGCACCCGCTCACGCTTCCACGACCGCGTCCCCGCGGCACGGCTGATCGGCAGCGCGGCGGGCACCAGGGGTGCGGCGGGCACCGGCGCCGGCCGGATCCGGGCGGCGCTCAGGGAGCTGTGCGACGACGGGTTCCTGAACACGGTGGAGCGCGGCCAGGTCGTCGAGTTCCGCCACCAGACCCTCGCCGAGTACGCCGTGGCCCAGTGGCTGGTGGAACTCGACGACGAGCGGAGCGATTTCTACGACGAGCTGCGCGAGCGTCCCGCGGAGCGGGGCTTCGCGCTGCCCGTGCTCCGCCACCTGGTCGGCATGGAGGACACCCTTCACCAGCTCGACGACGTCTTCCCGCTGCTGCCCCTGGGCGACTTCGGCGTCTTCCGCAACACCGCGTTCGCCGTGGCGAACTGCGGCAACGACACCTATGTGACCGCGCTGGCGGCCGAGGCCACGCGCCGGATCGACCAACGGCTGCGCTCCCTGTGGGAAGCCCTGGAGACCGTCGCCGGACGGGGTCTCGCCGCCGCGCGGGCCGCCGCCCTGCGAGGGCTGCGCGAACTGCCGTACGCCGAGGTCGCGGAGGCGGGCGGGCTGTACGGGCTGCTGGCCGTCCGCCGTGGCGAGGGCGGGGAGGCCGTCGATCTCGCGGACGGTGTCCGTGCCGTGCACGGCCGGCGGGCGGACTGGCCGCCCCTCGGGACCACCACCGCCCGGCAGCCCGACCAGGTGCTCCAGCTGATGCTGGACCCGGCGCTCGCGGTCGGCGCGCCGGTCTCCGCCGGGACCGTCCGCGCGGTCGAGGAGGACTTCGCGCAGGCCGGACGCGCGACACGGGAGGCGTTCGTCCGGCTCCTGCTCGCGCCCGGTACGCCCCCCGAGCACACCGCCACGTTCCTGCGCTTCCTGTGGTCGCTGCCGGCGGAGGTCCACGTTCCACGCGCGGCGGGAGCGGAGTTCGTCACGGGGGCGATGCTCGGCACGGGCCGCGCGCCCGAGGCGGTGCTCGACGCGCTGATCACCGACCTCGACGGCTGCCCCGACGGCCGGCTCGCCCAGCACGCGGCGGTACGGCTCGTCGCCGGCCGTCCCGCGCTGCGCGACCGGCTGTGGCCCCACCTCGGCCCGACGGCCGGTTCGGCGGACGCCCGGCTGCGTGCCGCCAACGTGGTGGGCGATCTCTGCGCCGATCCGGCCGTCGCCTCGGACACGTTCGCCCGGCTGGTCGCCATGGACGTCGGCCCCCGTACGGACGGCGGCACGGACACCGCCGGGCCGCCCGGTGCGGAGGGCGCGCCGGGGGACGACGGCGACGGGGCCGGCGTGCTCTACGGCATCGGCCAGCGGGTGCTGCCCTCGCTCGCCTCGCCGGACGAACGGGCCGAGCTGGGGCGGTGGCTGGCACGGCTCGCGCCGCCGACGCGGCGCCGGGGCAGGGAGCCGGAACGCCGCCGGGGGGACTCGCCCGACCGCGACGCCCTGCGCGACCTGCCCCTGGACAGGCTGGTGGAAGTCGCCGCCGACACGGCGCACGACGTCACCGCCCGGCAGGCGGCCGGGAGCCTGCGCGCCGCCTCGCAGCAGGGCACCCTGCTCACCGCCGGCCAGTGGCGCACGCTCCTGGCCTCCCGCTGGTCCGGCACCCGCCGCTCGGCGGTGACCCTGCTCGACGCCCTGCTGCGCGCGCAGGACCCCGCCGCCGGACTGGTCGCCCCCGCCCTCCTCACCTGCGGCGGCGCCGACGCGACGCCGGGCGAACGGCAGACGCTCTACACGGCGCTGGACAGCTGGCTGCGCGGCTACCCCGAGGGGGCGCGGCCGCACCTCGGCACCCTGCGCGAGGTGCTGCGCGGGGCCGCCGAGAGCGGCGACTGCGCGGGCGAGCCCGCCAAGGCGTGGGTGGCGCTCACCCGGACCTGCTTCGAGTCCGCCCTGAAGCTCCCCGAGGAGCGGCGCGCGGACGAGGCCCGCGCCGCGTTCGGGGTGTACGGCGCGGCGGCCTCGGCCGGCGCGCTCCCCGCCCGGGGGCCGGCCGCGGCGCTGGGCGTCAAACTGCTGGTGCGCGCGGTGAACCACGGCGTCGTCACCCCGGAGGAGCTCGCCCGGCTGGCGCGCTCCTGGCGGTGCGGCGGGCAGTGCACCGCGGTCGGGGCGCTCGTCCAGACGGCGGGCGGCGGCGCCTGGAGCCCGCTGCTGCACGCGCTCCTGGACGACGGCGTGCTGTGCCGTGACGCGGTGGCCGCCCTCGTGCGGCTGCGCGAGACCGACTGACCCCGGCCGCCCCGCGCCGCGGGAGCGGGGCCCGGGGCCGCGGCGGCCGTGCCCGGGACGAGGACCGAGCCGGGCGGCGCGGCGGCCGTGCCCGGCGGGCCGCCGCACGGGGGGGGGAGGACCGGTCGGGCGGTCTGCTGATCAGCCAATCAGTCGATCAGCCGGTCTGCCGGTCAGCGGTCAGCCGGGCAGCGGTCAGCCGGGCAGCGGTCAGCCGGTCAGGTGGCGTTGCAGCCAGTCCGCGGCGGCCCGGCGGAACAGCCGCCGGTTGTCGGCGCGCTGGAACTCGTGTCCCTCGTCGAGCAGCGTGAGCAGTTCGGCGGTGCGGCCGCGTTCGCGTGCCGCCCGTACGAACTGCTCCGACTCCCGCGGCGGGACGTTGGTGTCGTGTTCCCCGTGGACGGCGAGCACCGGGACGCGCAGCGCGTCGACGCGGCTCATCGGCGACAGGGAGCGCAGCAGCTCGCGGTCGTGTTCGGGATGGCCGTACTTGTGGGCCGCCGACTGGGCGATCCACGGTTCGGTGCCCTCGAAGAACGTCGCGAAGTCGGACATGCCGCAGACCGCCACCCCGGTGCGGAACAGGTCGGGATGCCACACCAGGGAGGCGAACGTGAGGTAGCCGCCGTACGAGCGGCCCATGACCGCCAGCCGGGACGGGTCGGCCGGGCCCGCCGCCACCGCGTGGGCGGCGCAGTCGGCCACGTCGTCGAGTGCCGCGAACCGGCCCGTGCCCAGGTCGGCGTCGACGAACGACCGCCCGTGGCCGGAGGACCCGCGCACGTCGGGAGCGAAGATGTCCAGTCCTCGTCCCAGGATCTCGTGGTAGAGCGGGTTGAAGACCGGGCGTTCCTGTTCCTCGGGTCCGCCGTGCAGGTGGATGACGCAGGGCGCCGGTTCGGCCGGTCCCCGCCCCGGCGCGCGGTAGTACCAGCCGTGCAGGGGCAGTCCGTCGCGTGCGGTCGGGCGCAGCGGGAAGGGCCGTACGGGCGGGCGGCCCGGCGGAACGGCGTCCTCGTCCAGGGACGACCACGGGGTGCGCAGCAGGGACACGCCCTCGGGGAGCCACCAGATGCCGGGGCGGCGCTGCGATCCGGACAGTGCCAGGGCGAGCCGCCCGGTGCCGGCCGGCACGATCCGGGTGACCACCTCGTGGGGCAGGGGCACGGGCCGCGGCGGGCCGGTGAGCGGTCCGGTGAGCGGGCTGGCGATCGTCTCGGCGATCGGTCCGGTGAGCGGTTGGGTGAGCGGTTCGGCGATCGGTTCCGCCGTGCCGGGCGGGTGCGTGTCGACGATCTCCAGTTCGCTCGCGCCCCGGACGTTCCAGGCGAGGACGGCGGCCCGGCCGTCGTGGGCGAAGCCCAGCAGTTCCAGGTCGCAGCCGTCCCGCTCGGCCGCGACGGACCGGCCGACCGGACGGCCCTCGGGGTCGAGGCCGACCGCGAGCAGGGCCGCGAACTCGCGGTCGAGGTCGCTGCGCAGCCAGAGGACGTCCGCCCGGGGCGAGAACCGGCCGATCCACGGGTCGCCGTCGGCCACCGGCACGACCTGTGCCGTGGCGCGGTCGGAGGTGCGGATCACCACCGCCTCACGCCGCCCCCGGGGGCCACGGCGCAGGAGCGCCAGCCGGCCGTCGCGGCTGAGGTCGCACACGCGCAGGGTCGCGGCGTCCGTCTCGGTGGCGAGGAGGACCGGGGCGGCCACCCCGTCGGGATCGATCAGGTAGGCGGACAGACCGTCGCCGAAACCGGCGGTCGGGGCGGTCCGTGCGGCCCGCGGGTCGAGGGAGGCCGGGGCGCCGGCGGCCGCGGAGCCGGACGGCGTGCCGGTTCCCGTGCCGGTGAGGGGTGCGGCGCCGAGGAGGACCGCGTCGCCGCCGCGGCCGGACCAGCCGGCCGGCAGCCGGTCGGCGTACGCGCCGGCCTCGGCCGGGACACCGGCCGCGGTGTCCCCGGACCGGGGCGCGGGCAGGCCGGTCGGGACGGCGACGGTGACCGCGACGGCCGATCCGTCGTGCGCCCAGCAGCCCAGGTGGGCCGAGGTGCCCGGCTCGGCACCGGCCAGGATGTGGCGGCCGGTGCCGTCGGGGCGTACGCACAGCACCCGGGTGTGCTCGCCGCCGCCGGGGGCCGTCGTGTACGCGATCCAGCGGCCGTCGGGCGACCAGGACACCTCGCGGACGGGGTCCGGCTCCGAGTCGAGCAGCCGCACCTCGTCGCCGTCGACGGGCCCCGTCCACACCTGGGGCACACCGCCGCGGTCGCAGACGAAGGCCACCCGCGCCCCGCCGGGATCGGCCGAGGGATACCAGCAGCCGTGGGCGGTGAGCCGCGTCGTGACGTCGCGCGGGCCGGAGGCGTCCGGCAGGGGCACGCGGGCGGGGGCGGCGAAGGCGGTGGACGGGGTACGGCCGTCCGCGCCCGCCGGGACCCGCCCCGGGCCCCCCGCCGGGTCGGCGACGGGGGACGGATCGGGGGCGGCCGCGCGAGGAGCGGAGGACGGACCGGCAGCGCCCGCGCGAGGGCCGCGCGCGGCACCGCCGTGGGCATCCCCGCCGTACGCGTCACCGCCGTACGCGTCCCTGTCGTACACGGCGCGTCCGTCGGTCATGTTGCGTGCGTCTGAAGCCATATCTCCAGCAATGCCGCCTGCCACAGCGCGTTCGCGCCGCGCCGGGTGCGGTGCTCGTCGGGGGCCGAGAGGAGTTCGTCGAGGTAGGCGTCCTGGAAGAGTCCGCGCCGCCGCGCCTCGGGGGCGTTCAGCGCCTCCCGCACCCGGTCCAGGACGGGCCCGGCCATGTGGGTGATGGCCGGGACGGGGAAGTAGCCCTTGGGACGGTCGACCACCTGGTGGGGCAGCAGCTTGCGGCCGGCCTCCTTGAGGACGCCCTTGCCGCCGTCGGCCAGCTTCAGCTCCGGCGGACAGGCGGCCGCCAGCTCCACCAGTTCGTGGTCCAGGAAGGGCACACGGGCCTCCAGGCCCCAGTCCATGGTCATGTTGTCGACCCGTTTCACCGGGTCGTCCACGAGCATGACGTGCGTGTCCAGCCGCAGCGCCGCGTCCAGCGAGGTCTCCGCGCCCGGCTCCGCCATGTGCGCGCGGACGAAGCCGCCGGAGACGTCGTCCGGCAGCAGCATGTGCGGCTGGAGCATCCCGGCGAGGTCGGCGTGCGGCCGGTCGGCGTAGGTGTCGTTGTACCGGTCGGCCGCCCGGTCGCGGGCGGCCGAGGCCAGGCGGGGGTACCAGTGGTAGCCGGCGAACACCTCGTCGGCGCCCTGCCCGCTCTGGACGACCTTCACCTCCTTCGCCACCTGCTCGGCCAGCAGGTGGAACGCGACCACGTCATGGCTGATCATCGGCTCGCTCATCGCCGCCACCGCGCCGTCCAGCGCCGCCGACACCCGCTGGGAGGGGACCTTCAGCTGGTGGTGGTCGGTGGCGAACTCCCGGGCCACCAGGTCGGAGTACGCGAACTCGTCCCCCTCGGCGCCGCCTTCCGACTCGAAGCCCACGCTGAACGTCGCCAGGTCCCGCTGCCCCTCCTCGGCCAGCAGCGCCACGATCAGGCTGGAGTCGAGACCGCCCGAGAGCAGGACGCCGACGGGCACGTCGGCGACCATCCGCCGGCGTACGGCGGTCCGCAGCGCCTCGAGCACCGCGTCCCGCCATTCGCTCGGGCCCATGCCGACGTGCTCGGGGCGCCGGGTGTACGAGGGCTGCCAGTAGCGGTGATCGCGGTGGCTGCCGTCCGGTTCGACGACCCGTACGGTGGCGGGGGGCAGCTTGCGCACCCCGGCCAGCACGGTGCGGGGCGCGGCCACGGTCGCGTGCCAGCTGAGGTACTGGTGGACGGCCACCGGATCCAGCGAGGTGTCGACGTCGCCGCCCGCGAGCAGGGCGGGGAGCGACGAGGCGAACCGCAGCCGCCCGGGGGTCCGCGCCAGGTACAGCGGCTTGATGCCGAGCCGGTCGCGGGCCAGGACCAGCCGGCCGGTCCGGTGCTCGACGAGGGCGAAGGCGAACATGCCGTAGAAGCGGTCGACGCAGGCGGTGCCCCACTCCCGGTACGCCGCCAGGACGACCTCGGTGTCGGAGGTCGACCGGAAGCGGTGGCCGAGGGACGTCAGCTCGTCACGGAGTTCCCGGTAGTTGTAGACGCATCCGTTGAAGACCCCGGTGATCCCCTGCCGGGTGTCGGTCATCGGCTGGGCCCCGGACTCGGACAGGTCGATGATCTTCAGTCGCCGGTGTGCCAGCGCGACGGCGCCCTGTGACCAGAGGCCCTCGCCGTCGGGGCCGCGGGCGGCGAGCCGGTCGCTCATGCGCTCCACGGCCGCGAGGTCGGGCCGCTCGCCGTCGAAGCGGATCTCCCCGCTCAGGCCGCACATCACGCATCACCTCCCCTGGGCGCGTCAGCGGTCCGGGGAGGTCCGACGCGTGCGGAGCTCCCCGTCGAGGCCTGATCCGGGCTGATGGCCATGGTGGTACGTCTCCTTCGTGAATGGGGGTGGTGGGGGCGGTGGGGCTGTGGGGCTGTGGGGCTGTGGGGTGGATACGGGCGCGGCTCGCCGAGGTGGTGGGGACGGTGCCGGGCGGACCCCGCCCGGGGCGGCCGTCCATGCGGGGTCCGGGCGGGCTCCGCCGAAGCAGCCGTCCATGCGGGGTCCCGGCGGGCTCCGCCGGAGCGGCCGCCCGTGCGCGGTCCGGGCGGGCTCCGCCGGAGCAGCCGTCCATGCGCCGTCCATGCGCCGTCCCTGGGGGGTCCGGGCGGGGTGCGGGCGTCTCAACGGCCGGGCATCCTCACCGGCCGGCCGCCGCGGGCGCCTTCCGTGCCCAGCGGGTGGGAGGGGAGGCGCCCGTTCGGGGCGGGAGCGGACCGACGGCGCCTGCCGCTGTCGCCGCGGGTCTCGGCGATCGCCAGATCGGTGCAGGCCAGGAGGTCCTCCTCCGCGGCCGTGCGGCGCAGCCGGTGGGCGGCGCTGCCGTCGGACAGCGCCTTCTCCGTGAGCGCCTGGACGGTCTGCCAGTCCCCGGCGGCCTCGAGCGCCGGGCGCACCCGCGCCAGCAGGCCGCGGACGACGTGCGCCGCGGACGCCTCGTGGCGGGTGACCGGGTCGACCAGGGAGCCTTCGAGGCCGGACCGGGCGGCCCGCCAGGTGGCGGCGCGCAGCCACTCGTGCCGGCCCTCGCAACGGGGTGCGCCGGGGCCTTCCAGGCGTTGACGGGCTTCGGTCACCAGGGCGCGGAAGAGGGCCGCTATGAGCACGACCGTCTCCGCGCGCGGGCAGGAGTCGCAGATGCGCAGTTCGAGGGTCCGCTGGTGTGCCGAGGGCCGGATGTCGTAGTAGATCATCCCGGTGTCGCTGATGACGCCCGAGTCGATGAGCTGCCGCACGGCCGCGTCGTACTCGGCGGCGTCGGCGAAGCATCCCACCGGCCCGGCGGTCGGCCAGCGCTGCCACAGCATCGTCCGCCAGCTCGCATAGCCGGTGTCGGCGCCCAGCCAGAACGGTGAGCTCGCCGACAGGGCGAGCAGGGCGTGCAGCCACGGCGACACCTCGCACATGATCCGTACGGCGGTGTCGCGGTCGGGGACGTCCACGTGGACGTGGGCCCCGCAGATGAGCTGTTCGTCGGCGACCTTCCGGTACTCGTCGACCATGTGGCGGTAGCGGAGACCGGCGGTGGGGTGGATCGCCTCCGTGCGCGCGAGGGGCACGGTGCCCGCGGCCACGACGGCCAGGCCGTTGGCGGAGGCGGCCGTGTCCAGCTGCCGCCTGGTGCCGGTCAGGTCGCCGTAGAGGTCGTCCAGGGTGGCGTGGACGCCGCTGTTCGACTCCACGGTGGTCTGCTGCAACTCGGTCGTGAAGGTCTGCGCGGGCAGCCCTTCCAGCACTGTGTCGGCGCGGGGCACCAGCAGGCCGGTCTCCACCTCCACGAGGTGGAACTCCTCCTCCACTCCGATGCGAACGGTCACAGCTACTCCTAGGGGTGACGGGCGGACGCTTCGCCGCCGTGCTCCGGCATCCGGTCCCGTCGGTGGTACGGGGCGGCGAGCTGTCCCTTCCGGAGTTCCCCTCTGATCCAGACCCAAGCATGGGGTGCTCTTCGGTAGCGCGACCCCCTCACATGAGCGCCGACCCGCCGGCGGTCCCGCCGGGCCGCATCGCCTCCCTCCGCGACCTCCTCCATAAGATGCGCAAGTGCAAGACATGTGCAGGTGCATGTGCATGTGTGCGTGCGCCGCCCGCCCCGAGCCCGCCGAGTGACGGACACCACCTCATGACAGACCGCGTCTCCCGTACCCCCCGCCGCCGAGCCGCGCGTGCTCCCGGGCCCGCACGGGACCGCGCCCTGGACACCTGCCGGAGCCTGTCACCCCTGCTGCGGCTGCTGATCCTCACGCAGCTCGCCTTCAACGTCGGCTTCTACGCGGTGCTGCCGTTCCTCGCGGAACACCTCGACAGCGGCATCGGCATGGCCGGGTGGCTGGTCGGCTTCGTCCTCGGCCTGCGGACCTTCAGCCAGCAGGGGATGTTCGTGGTCGGCGGCCGGCTCGTCGACCGGTACGGGGTGCGCCCGGTCGTCCTGGCGGGCTGCGGCCTGCGGATCGCCGGGTTCGCCTGGCTCGGGTACGCGGAGGCGACCTGGGCGGTGATCGGCGCCGTGCTCGTGATCGGCTTCGCCGCCGCCCTGTTCTCCCCCGCGGTGGAGTCCGAGGTCGCCCGTCAGGCGGTGGCGTGGGAGGCGGCGGGCAACGGACCGCGCACCCGGGTCCTGGCCCTGTTCAGCGTGGCGGGCCAGGCCGGCGCGTTCGTCGGACCGCTGCTCGGCGCGCTGCTGCTCGCGGTGGACTTCCGCACCGCCTGCCTCGCCGGGGCGGCCGTCTTCGTCCTGGTCCTCGCCGGACACGCGCGGCTGATGCCGCGGCGCGTCCCCGGCCGTGACCGTTCACCGCGGCGGGGCGGCACGCGCGCCCTGCTGCGCAACCGCCGCTTCCTCGCCCTGTGCTGCGCCTACGGCAGCTACCTGCTCGCCTACAACCAGCTCTACCTGGCCCTGCCGGACGAGGTGCGGCGGGCGGCGGGCTCCCAGGCGCCCCTGTCCTGGCTGTTCGCCCTCTCCTCCCTGCTGGTCGTCCTCGCCCAACTGCCGGTCACCCGCTGGGCCGGCGACCGGCTCGGCCTGCGCCGCTCCCTGACCGCCGGGCTGCTGACGATCGCCGCCGGGTTCGCGGTCGTGGCCGCGGCCCGCCCGGCCGGCTGGACCGGCGCCGCCGGGCTGCTCCCCGCCGCGGGGTTCGTCGCGCTGCTCACCCTGGGGCAGATGCTGGTCGTCCCCGCCGCCCGCGCCTGGGTGCCCGACCTCGCCGAGGAGGGCCGGATCGGCCTCTACACCGGCGCGCTGTCGTCCGTCTCGGGAGTGATCGTCCTCGTCGGCAGCGCGGCCACCGGCTCCCTGCTCGACCTGGGCCTCCCGCCCGCCGTCCCCTGGCTCGTCCTCGCCGCCGTCCCCGCGCTGGCGGTGGCGTCGGTGCCACGGCGCGCGCCGGAGGCCGGGCGTCCCGGTGAGCCGGACACGGCACACTGACCGCCCGCCCGGCACCCCGACCGGACGCGGGACCGAACTCCCGCCCCCAGACCCCACACGGAACCGAACTCCCGCTCCCAGACCCCACACGGAACCGAACTCCCGCCCCCAGACCGCCCCCGGAGCCCGAGCGCCGCAGGGTGCCCGCGCCCGGCGGCTGCCCGCGCCGCCGGGCGCCCGGGTCACATGGTCTTGAGCTTGATGTACCGGCGTACCTCCGGCAGTTCGGTCAGGGCGATCAGTACGGCTGCGGCGCCGACGGCGCCGACCACGGCGCGCACGACGCCGGCGGGGATGAAGATGCCTCTCTTCATGGCAGGGTTCACCTCCTCTCGGCCGCGTCGGCCAGGATGTCGGCCACCAGGGACTCGACGAAGGACACGGAACGGGTGACGGCCTCGCGGACCGGTTCGCTGAGGCCGACGACGACGTCCACCTCGTCGCCGCGCATCCGGACCTCGGGCTCGCAGCCGACGACGAGGACGCGGGGCAGCCGCCCGTCGCCCAGTTGCCGGGCGAGGCCGAGGACCTTGACCGGGTCCATGGCGTGGGCCTCGGGGGCGCCCGCGGCGGGGAGCACGGCGAGGTCGGGCTCGATGACGCTGAGGGTGCCGGGCGGCTGCCCGTGCGGGGTGGCGTCCAGCAGGACGACGGTGTCGTAGCCGTCCAGCATGCGGTAGGCGAGGTCCATGCCGCGGATGCCGAAGTCGGCGACGTGGACGCCGTCGGGCAGGGCGCGGCGGGCGAGGAGGGCGGCGGCCTCGGGGCCGAAGCCGTCGTCGGCCAGGAAGATGTTGCCGACGCCCGCGACGAGCACCCGGTGGGCCGGCGGGCCGCCGTCGGTGCCGGGGAGCGGTTCGAGCTCGTCGGGGGCGAAGAAGAACCGGTGGCCGATCTGGCTCGCGGCGCCCAGGTCGCGGCCCGGGTCGCCCTCCAGGACGACGGCGACGTGCACCTGCCCTTCGAAGTCCTCCTCCACGGCGGCGACCTCGGCGATCCGGCCCGTCAGGGCGAGGTCCATGATGTCGGCGCGCCGGGACGGCCTCAGCCGCACGCGGGCGCCGGGACGGTAGGAGACGCCGTTCACCGCTCCTCCCCCGGGCCGGCCGCGCGGAACTCGCGGATCGTGCCGTGCAGGGCCATGAGGTCCTCGGTGCCGAGCCCCTCGCAGCGGTCGAGGATCTCGCGCGCCCGGGGGTCGCAGGCCCGTGCCTCGGCGCGCTCCTCCTCGGTCAGGCTCAGCACGCTCAGCACGAGGAGCTGGTCGATCTCGGTCCCGTCGAACAGGTCGCCCGGGCTCTCCGGCGCGACCCGCGGGAAGTCGTACAGGGTGACCGGCGAGGAGAGCACGGTGCCGGCCCGGCCGTCGCCCGCGTCGGTGCCGACCAGGACCGGCCAGGTGCCCTGGTTGCGGCAGGCGGCGGCGTGCTCGCGCAGGGCGGCGGGCGGGTCGAGGAGGGAGACGAAGCGGCCGGTGCCGGCGTGCAGGACGGTGTGGGTGGAGACGAAGGCGTAGGGGGCGGTGGCCTCCCGTGCGTGCCGGGTCCCCGGTTCCGGCACCGGGCAGGGGGTGCTGTTGCCGATCCGCACCGTCAGCCGGTGCACCCCGTCGGCGACCGGCTCGGCCGTGACCTCGACGGTGCCGGTGAGGCGCCGCCATCCGCGGACGAGCCGGGCGGTGCCGCCGGGCAGTTCCTCGGTGTCGGTGCCCTCGGGGACGTCGACGGCCGCGCGGGCGGGGGCGCCGGTCAGGACGACCTCCCGCTCGGTCGCCTCCTGCCAGCTCAGGTACCGCTCCCCCGCCACGGTCAGCTCGTCGACGGGACGGCCGTCCCGCGTGACCGTGCGGTCCACCACCTGGAGGAACCGCACCCGTACGGTGAGGTCGTCCAGGGGGCCTTCGTGGAGGACCTGGGTGGTCATGCTGTCCGGTTCGCCGAGCGCGTCGGCGCAGGAAGCGGGGAAGACGCCGCCGAAGGTCCAGCGCTTGGCGTTCTTCAGCGCGGACCTGCGGTAGGGCCACAGCAGGTAGCCCTCGTACAGGCAGGTCCGGGTGATCTTCTCGACGTCGGAGAGGTCCGGGTGGTCGCGGTGGTCGGTGAGGGTCATGTGCTGGGGGTCCCCGAGTGGTGGTGGGCGGTGCCGTCGAGCAGGGCGCGCACGGCGTCGTCGGGCGTGGTGAGGACGTGCCGGGCGCGGTAGGCGTCGAGGCGGTCGTAGGTGGCGCGGGTCAACCGCAGCCAGGGGCTGCCCGCGTGGTAGCGGTCGGTCAGGGAGTGCCAGAGGGCGGCGGGCAGGTCGTAGCGGGTGTCGCCGTCGGCCCAGGAGACGCGGGACGCCGCGAGTCCGGGGCCGTCGGGCGTGCGGTGGAAGACGGTGCCGCTGAAGAGGAAGTCGAGGGGCACGTCGCCGTCGTCGCCGACCGCGCGCAGGTACTTGGTGACGGCCAGTTCGGTGTCGTAGGAGCACTCGACGGGGAGGTGGACCGTCGTGCGGTCGTCGAAGGCCGGGACGTGCACGGTGGTGCGGGCCCAGACGAGCGGGCGCATGCCGGCCGCCCACTGCTCGGGCTCCCCGAACAGCTCGCCGAGCGCCTCCCGTGCCTCGGGGCGGTAGCGGCGGCGGGCGACGTCGATGCGGACGACGGTGGTCAGGGCAACGGAGCCGACGGGCCGGCCGGCGGTCCGGGCGATCTCCAGGTCGAAGCGGAGGACGGGCAGCGCGGCGAAGCGCTCCTCCTCCGCCCCGGTGACGGTGAACGCCAGGACCGGGGCGGCGGGGGCGGACAGCGCGGGCGGCGCCGTCATGCGGGCGACAGGTTCGGCATGTCCCGGTCGACCGGGTCGCGGTGGCGGGCGTTGATGCCGGTGGAGCGGCGGGCCGTGGAGCGGTCGTCGCGGCGGTGCCCCGGCTGGCGCTTGTACAGGCCCCGGTGGTTGCCGCGCCGTACACCCGCGACGTGCGCCGGCTTGTCGGGCTCGACGTCGGGTGTGCCTACGGTGATGCCCATGACGCCTCCTGGGGGGAGAAGGGGGTGGGGTCGGTGGGGTCGGTGGGGTCGGCCAGTGCCCGGAAGAAGTCCTCGACCCGCTGCCACACCTCGGGGCCGCCGTCCAGTCCCTTCCAGTGTGCGCGCACGACGGCGGCCAGGCGGTAGCAGTCGTCGAGCGGGACGAGCCAGTGTTCGCTCGCCCCGTGACCCCGGTCGACCAGCAGGGCCCGGACGTCGGTGACGTGCTCGGGCAGGTCGGGATGGCAGGTCTCGACGTCCCGCCAGCTGTCCGGGGGGACGGGGGCCCGCAGGACGCCCAGCGGGCTCGGGTAGGCCGCGGTGACCTCGCCGCTCCCGCCGGAGCGGGTGAAGAAGGCGAGGGAGACGGGGACGCCCAGGCCCGCCCACGCCGCGTCGTCGATCCGGCAGCCGTCGAGCCGTCGCCGCTCCCGCGGCAGCAGCCGGTGGCCGCCGGCCGCGCCGGCGTCGTGGTCGAAGAGGACGGCGCAGGCGGGGCAGGCGCAGGAGACGGTGCCGGTGGCGGGCTGGAGGACGTGGCGGTGCGGGTGGCCGGGCGGCAGTGGCCGGGCGCACAGGTCGCACCGCTCCACGGCGTCCCGTCCGTCGGCCCGGGCCGCCTGCCGTGCCACCCGGCGCAGCCCGTTCATCCGCAGGCTCCCCCGCCGACCGGCGTACGGTCCCGGAACAGGGAGTCGACGGGGATCAGCGGTTCGGCCGGGCCCGCGGTCTCCACCCGGACGTCGTCGATCTCCGGGGCGCGGGCGGCCACGGCGTCGCGTACGGCCTGCTCGGCCCCGGCCGCGCCGCATCCGCCGCCGGTCACCCGGACCCGCAGCGCCGTGCCGGTCAGCTCCAGGATCTCGGGCGGCTCGGGCAGCGCGGCGAGGGCCTGCCGGACCCGTGTCTCGACCGGGTCGGGGTGCAGGTCGTGCACGAGCAGCAGGTGGCCGACGAGGTCGTCGGCGGCCAGCCGGTCCAGCAGGTCCGGGTGGCCGGCCAGGTGGGCGGTGATCCGTCCCAGGCACTGGCCGTACAGTCCGACGAGCGTCTCGACGGTCTGCCCGGCCCGTGCCGCGGCCAGGCCGTCCGGCAGGGCGTCCAGGCCGGACAGCCGCTCCTCGGCGAGCGCCACCTGGCGGCGGGCGTGGGTGTCGTCCCAGGGTTCCCAGGGCATCAGCGGCCGCCCTGGTCCGCGAGGGCGCCGAAGGTCGGCGAGTGGGACTGGGTGAGGGTGCGGCCGCCGCCGAGGTACATGTGGACGCCACAGGGCAGGCAGGGGTCGAAGCTGCGGACGGTGCGCATGATGTCGATGCCCTTGAAGGTGTCCGGCCCGTTCTCCTCGAAGATCGGACAGCCCTGCACCGCGTCCTCGTACGGGCCGGGGGTGCCGTAGAAGTCGCGCGGGCTGGCGTTCCACGGGGTCGGCGGGTACGGGTGGTAGTTGGCGATCTTGCCGTCGCGGATGACCAGGTGGTGGCTGAGGACGCCGCGGACGGCCTCGTGGAAGCCGACGCCGATGGCCTCCTTGGGGACCTTGAAGTCCTGGAAGGTCTTGGTGACGCCGGAGCGGACCTCGTTGAGGGCCTGGTCGACGAAGTGCAGGGCCATGGCCGCCGCGTAGGCGACGAAGTACATGCGGGCCCGGTTGCGCTCGATGGTGTTGGGGAAGGGCGGGGGCGTCCACTCCAGCCGGACCTCGGCCGACGACGGCGTCTTCGGCAGGTCGATCTGCACGCTGTGGCCGGTGGAGCGCACGTACGGCGTGGCGACCTTCCCGGCGAGGGCGGTGGCCCACAGGCGGGCGATGGGGCCGCCGCCGGTGTCCAGGGCGAGGAAGTCGTCGGTGCGCTTGTCGAACCAGCGGGGGCTCATCACCCAGCTGTAGTTGCCGCCGTCCAGGTCGCGCTTCTGCGGGGCGGGCAGGGTGGTCTGGTTCCAGGGGTGCCGCTTGTCGACCGGGTTGCCGAGCGGGTCCTTGTCGACGAAGGTCTCCTCGCCCGTCCAGTCCTCGTAGTAGGAGCTGCCGAGCAGGATGCGCATGCCGAGGTTGATGTCGACCAGGTCCGTGGTGACGAGCTGGTTGTCGACCACGATGCCCGGGGTGACGAACATGCGGTTGCCCCACTCGTTCATCTTCTTGTAGCTGTAGTCGACGATCTCGGGGTCCTGGAAGGCGCCCCAGCAGCCGAGCAGGGTGCGGCGGCGGCCGACCTCCTCGTAGCCGGGCAGGGCCTCGTAGAAGAAGTCGAAGACGTCGTCGTTCATGGCGACGGCCCGCTTGACGAAGTCCAGGCAGCGGGTGAGGCGGACCAGGTAGTCGGTGAACAGCTGGGGGGTGGCGACCGTGCCCACACCGCCCGGGTAGAGCGTGGAGGGGTGCACGTGGCGCCCTTCCATGAGGCAGATCATCTCGCGGGTGAGCCGGCTCATGACGAGCGCCTCTTTGTACGTGGCCCCCTCGAAGGGGTTGTACGAGCTCATGATGTCGCCGATGGTGCGGTGGCCGTGCCGGTCGCCGCGCGGCGCGGGGGTGCGCTCGGCGCGCTCCCACACGCCCGGGTTGGTCTCCTTGACCATGCGTTCGCAGTAGTCGACGAAGACCATGTTGTCCTGGAAGATCGTGTGGTCGAACATGTACTCGGCGGCCTCGCCGAGGTTGACGATCCACTCGCCGAGCGGCGGGGTCTTCACGCCGTAGGCCATGTTCTGCGCGTACACCGAGCAGGTGGCGTGGTTGTCCCCGCAGATGCCGCAGATGCGGCTGGTGATGAAGTGCGCGTCGCGGGGGTCCTTGCCCTTCATGAAGACGCTGTAGCCGCGGAAGACCGATGAGGTGCTCTTGCACTCCACGACCTCGCGGGCATTGAAGTCGATCTTCGTGTAGATGCCCAGGTTGCCGACGATCCGGGTGATCGGATCGAACGCCACATCGGTGAGGGTGCGCTGCTGCGCCGGGGCGGCCTGGCTCGTCGTCACTCGACGGGTTCCTTTCACACGAGGCGGTGCGGGAGGTGAGGGGTCACTTGCCGGGCCAGCGCGGCGCGAAGCCGGAGGTCAGCTCGCCGCGGTTGTGGCGCCACTTGGGCTCCTTGTTGACCGAGCGGTTGGTGATGGCGCGCAGCGTGCGCACCAGCGGGCCGTAGGTGGAGGAGAGCACGCCGGAGGAGACGCTGCCGCCGGGCGGTTCGTCCATGAACGGCATGAACTTGTCGGGGAAGCCGGGCATCGTGCAGCCGATGCAGATGCCGCCGACGTTGGGGCAGCCGCCGATGCCGTCCATCCAGCCGCGCTTGGTGACGTTGCAGTTGACCACGGGGCCCCAGCAGCCGATCTTCACCTGGCACTTGGGCGAGTTGTAGTCCTTGGCGAAGTCGCCCTGCTCGTAGTAGGCGGCGCGGTCGCAGCCCTCGTGCACGGTCTTGCCGAACAGCCAGGTGGGCCGGAGCTGTTCGTCGAGCGGGATGGGCGGGGCCATGCCGGCGGCCTGGTAGAGCAGCCAGGTTACGGTCTCCATGAAGTTGTCGGGCTGGACCGGGCAGCCGGGCACGTTGACGATCGGCAGCCCGCCGGCCGAGCGGAAGTCCCAGCCGAGGTAGTCGGCGAGGCCCATGCAGCCGGTGGGGTTGCCCGCCATGGCGTGGATGCCGCCGTACGTGGCGCAGGTGCCGACCGCGACGACGGCGAAGGCGCCGGGGGCGAGCCGGTCGATCCAGGTGTTGAAGGTGATGGGGTCGCCCGTGCGCGGGTCGTTGCCCATCGAGGTCCAGTAACCGTCGCCGTTGATGCGCTCGTTGGGGACGGAGCCCTCGACGACGAGGACGTACGGGGCGCCCAGGGTGCCGTCGGCCGCTTGGTGGAAGGGGCGGGTGAAGTCGTCGGCCGTCTCGTAGGCGAGGACCTTGTTGTGCAGGTGGACCTTGGGCAGTCCGGGGATGGCGCCGAGGACCACGTCCTCGAGGCTGGGCAGCGAGGCGGCCGTGACGGAGACGGTGTCGCCGTCACAGCTCATTCCCTCGGAGGTCCACAGGATGTGGACCTCTTCCACGGCCGCGGGGGCCTGGGTGTCGGTGCTCATGGGATCCCTTCCTGGCGGCGTCCCCCGCAGCAGGCTGACATACCGGATAATCAGTCACCATTCGGGAAGTCCATCCGGAGGTGCTCCGGCGTCCCGTCCGGCCGCCGCTTGCGCACGAAGGCCGAGCGCAGGCCGTGGTAGGGCGCGGCGGGGTCGTCGAAGACGGCGCGCATGCGCTCCAGCTCGGCGGCGCGGTGGGCGCGCAGCGGGCGGACGGCCTCGTCGCGCTCCCGCGCGGCCTTCTTCGCGCCCAGCCGGGTGGACAGCCCGGCGGAACGGGCCAGCCGGTCCGCCATCCGGGTGACCTCCGCCGTGAAGTCCCCCGGCCCGCACCCCAGGACCCGGTCGACCAGCCCGAGGGTGCGGGCCGCGTGGGCGCCGACCGGCAGGGCGTCCCGGGTGAGCCGCTCGGCGGCCGCCGGACCGGCCCGGCGGGGCAGCGTGTAGGTCCAGTACTCGGATCCGTACAGGCCCATCAGGCGGTAGTGCGGGTTGAGGACGGCGCCCTCGCGGCACCACACCTCGTCGGCGGCGAGGGCGAGCATGACGCCGCCGGCGGCCGCGTTGCCGGGCAGGGCGGCGATCACCAGGCGGTCGGTGGTGGTGAGGATCTCCTCCACCAGGTCGTCGATGGCCTCGATGTTGGCCAGCGACTCGGCGGCGGGGTCGGGGGCGGCCTCGATGACGTTCAGGTGGATGCCGTTGGAGAAGAAGTCCCGGGTCCCGCCGAGGACGACGACGTCGGTGGGGCGGGTGCGGGCGTGGCGGTAGGCGTCGAGGAGACGGCGGCACTGACCGGTGCTCATGGCTCCGCCGGGGAAGCGGAAGCGGAGGTGGCCGACGGTGCCGTGCTCCTCGTAGGTGATGTCCTCGTAGCTCCCGCCTGTCGTTCTCCGGCTGTCCGCCGTGGGGGGGTGCTCGCGCGGTTCCCCGCGCCCCTCGCGGGGCGCTGTCGGCAGCAACGCGCCCAGGGCCGTGGTCGCCGGCAGTTTGAACGTCGCCGGTTCCCCCGGCCGTCGGCGGGGGCGCAGCTCCGGGATCCAGACCGCGCCGTCCGTCGTCGCCCGGCAGATCGCCCCGTGGCGGGTGGCCAGCAGCTCGCCCGGGGGGCCGGTGAGGCGGTGCTCGGGCAGGCCGCCGTGCAGGTACCACTCGCCGCCCAGGAAGGCGTCCAGCACGCCGGGCTGCGAGTCGGCGGCACGGAGCTTGCGCAGCACCGTGTCCGTGGGGTCGTGGTGCCAGTCGATCCGGCGCTCCTCCTGGCGCAGGTACGGCCGCCAGGTGTGCTCGGGCGGCGTGAGCGGGGTGTACGTGCCGGAGGCGAAGCGTTCGACGGCGAGCAGGACCGCTCTCAGCGCGGCGTCGGCCAGTTCGCCCCGGTACAGGTCGCTCTTGCCGACGTCCGGCGGCACCCCGAAGCCGGCCGACGCCCACACCGGTCCCGCGTCCATCTCGGCCACCGCCTGGAGGACCGTCACGCCCCAGCGTCCGCGGCCCTCCTGCACCGCCCGGTCGAGGGACGACGGGCCCCGGTCGCCGGGCGGCCCCGGATGGACGATCAGGCAGCGGTACGCCGACCAGACCGCTTCCGGCACGGCGGTCGTCAGCATGGGGGCGATCACCAGGTCGGGCGCGTGGCGGCGCACGGCGGCGGTGAGTCGCTCGTCGTCCCCGAGGGCCAGCTCCACGGCGACGGGGTGCCCGCGGTCGCGCAGCTCCACGAAGACCCGCTGGGTGAGGCTGTTGAACGCGCTCGCAAGCAGCAGAATCCGCATCACCCGGCGATGCTCCCCCGACGACCCGGGCCCGGCGCGGTAGGCACGCCCCGGGCCGGGCGGGCTTGCGCCGCCCGGGGGAAAACACCCCCCGTCCGTCTCCGCGTGACCGGGCGGGGCCCCGGCCGTGCCTACCGTGCGGGGCATGCACGAGCTGTCGATCGCCGCCGCGGTGGTGGAGAACGCCGAGGGCGTGGCCCGCGATCACGGGGCGGCCGCGGTGACGGGCGTGACGCTGCGGATCGGCGAGCTGGCGGGGGTCGTCCCGGACGCCCTGCGCTTCTCCTTCTCGCTGGTCGCCGAGGGCACGGCGCTGGCCGGCGCGGAGCTGGTCATCGAGGAGGTGCCCGCGCGGGCCCGGTGCGGCGGCTGCGCGGCGCGGTTCGCGGTCGGCTCGCCCCCCGCGCTGTGGTGCCCGCACTGCGACACCGCCGCGGCCGAACTGCTGACCGGGCGGGAACTGGAACTGGCGGAGGTACGAATGGCAGGGAACCCGTGATGTGCCGCAGCGTCGACGTACGGACGGCCGTACTGGCGAAGAACGACGGTCTGGCGGCCGAGCTCCGCGCCGACCTGGCGAGACGGCGGGTGGCGGCCGTCAACCTGCTGTCCAGCCCCGGCAGCGGCAAGACCGCGCTGCTCGAACTGGCGCTGCGCCGGGCCCGCGAGCGGGGTGTGGCCGTCGCCGCCCTCACCGCCGACCTGGCCACCGAGAACGACGCCCGCCGGCTGGCCCGCTCCGGGGCGCCGGTGAAGCAGGTGCTGACCGGCGGCCTGTGCCACCTGGAGGCGGCGCAGGTGCGCGGCCTGATCGACGGCTGGCTCCCGCCCGCGACGCGTCTGCTGTTCGTGGAGAACGTCGGGAACCTGGTCTGTCCCGCCTCCTACGACCTGGGCGAGACCCTGCGCGTGACGCTGATGTCGGTGACGGAGGGCGAGGACAAGCCGCTGAAGTACCCGACCGCCTTCGGCGCGGCCCAGCTGGTGGTGCTGACGAAGACGGACCTCGCCGACCCCGTCGGCTTCGACGACGCCGCCTTCAGGGCGGCCGTGGAGCGCGTCAATCCCGGCGTGGAGGTCCTGCCCACCTCGGCCCGGACCGGGCAGGGCGTCGACATCCTGCTCGACCGGATCCTCGTCGTGGCCGACGGAGGGGCGCCGCACGCCCCGCTCCTCGCGGCGGACCATCTCCGCCGGCACGCGCACGACCACGGGCCGGACGACTCCGAGGGACACCACCACGACCACGCGCGCGCTCACGACCACGCGCGCGCTCACGCTGACGCGCACGACGACGGCCACGGGCACGACCACGGCGCCGGACACGACCACGGGCACGGGCACGCCTCCCGGGCCACCCCCGCGTGACCTCCACGGCCACCGCCGGGGGCACCGGGGGCGCCGCCGGCCCGTCCGCGGAACGGCGGCGGGTCGTCGTGCGGGGCACCGTGCAGGGCGTGGGGTTCCGGCCCTTCGTGCACCGTCTGGCGGCGGAGCTGGACCTCGCCGGTCATGTGCGCAACGGCGCGGCGGGCGTGGTCGCCGAGGTCGAGGGCGCGCCGGAGGCCGTGGCCGAGTTCTGCCGGGCCCTGGCCGAACGGCCACCGCCCCTGGCGGACGTCCGGGAGGTGGCGTACGAGACGGTCCCGGCGCTCGGCGCTCCCGGTTTCGTCATCCACCCCTCCGAGGACGGGGACGGGGACGGCGCCGGTGGGAGCACGGGCCGGACGCTCGTCCCGCCGGACACCGCGCCCTGCGACGACTGCCTGCGGGAACTGGCCGACCCGGCGGACCGCCGCCACCGGCACCCCTTCATCACGTGCACGCACTGCGGCCCCCGCTTCACCATCACCACCGGACTGCCCTACGACCGGGCGACCACCACCATGGCGGTGTTCCCGCTGTGCCGGGAGTGCGCCACCGAGTACGCCGACCCGGCCGACCGCCGTTTCCACGCCCAGCCGGTGGCGTGCCACGCCTGCGGTCCCCGGCTGCGGCTCACCCTGCCCGGCGGGCGGCCCCGGGAGGGCGAGGCGGCCCTGGCGGAGGCGCGCCGGCTCCTGGCGCGGGGCGCCGTGCTGGCCGTCAAGGGGCTCGGCGGGTACCACCTGGCGTGCGACGCCCGCGACGAGCGGGCCGTCGCCGCGCTGCGCACCCGCAAGCGGCGCGGCGGCAAGCCGTTCGCCGTCATGTGCGCCGACCTGGCGGACGCCGAGCGGCTGGCGCACCTCGGCCCCGAGGAACGCGCCGTCCTGACGGGCCGGCGGCGGCCGATCGTCCTGCTGCGCCGTGCGGCGGGGACCGCGGGGACGGCCGAGTCGGTCTGCCCGGGCGCCCCGGACATCGGCGTGATGCTGCCGTACACCCCCCTGCACCGGCTGCTGTTCGGTCTGCCGGGTGATCCGCCGGGGCCCCGGGTCCTGGTGATGACCAGCGGCAACCGGTCCGGGGAGCCGATCGTCACCGACGACGCCGAGGCGCGGGAGCGGCTCGCCGGCCTCGCCGACGCCTGGCTCTGGCACGACCGGGTCATCGAGGCGCCCTGCGACGACTCCGTGGTCCGCGTCCGCGCGGACGGCGGCGGCGCGGTCGTCCTGCGCCGGTCACGGGGTCTGGTCCCCGAGCCGGTCGCGCTGCCCGTCCCCGTCGCCCCGGCCCTCGCGGTGGGCGGCGACCTCAAGAACGCCCTGTGCCTCGGCGCGGAGGACCGGGCCTGGTTCTCCCCGCACATCGGCGACCTGGGCGACCTGGCCACCGTACGGGCCTTCGAGGGGGCGGCGCGGCGGCTGGGCGCGCTGACCGGGATCGACCACGGGCTGCTGGCGGCGGACCGGCATCCCGGGTACCACTCGGCCCGGTGGGCGCGGCGTGCCGCGGACGCCGCCGGCCTCGTCCTGCGGCCGGTGCAGCACCACCACGCCCACGTCGCCTCCCTGATGGCGGAGCACGGGCTGGACGGCGACACCGTCGTCATCGGCGTGGCCTTCGACGGGACCGGGTACGGCGACGACGGCGCGGTCTGGGGCGGCGAGGTGCTGCTCGCGGGCTACGACGGCTACCGCCGGCTGGCGCATCTGCCGTACGCGCCGCTGCCCGGCGGTGACGCGGGGGTGGCCAACCCGTGCCGCACCGCGCTGGCCCGGCTGCGCGCCGCCGGACTGCCCTGGGACGCGGACCTGCCGTGCGTCGCCGCCTGCGAGCCGGGTGAACTGCGGCTGCTGCGGCAGCAGTTGGAGCACGGCACGGCGTGCGTGCCGACCTCCAGCATGGGCCGGCTCTTCGACGCGGTCTCCTCCCTCGTCGGGGTCTGCCACCGGACCCGCTACGAGGCGCAGGCCGCGCTGGAGCTGGAGTCGGCGGCGCTGCCCGCCTGGCCGGAGGCGACCGGGGCGTACGCCTTCGCCGAGGGCCTGGACCCCGGGCCCGCGCTGGCCGCGATCGTCGCCGACCTGCGGCGCGGGGTGCCGGTGCCGGTGATCGCCGCCCGTTTCCACCGGGCGGTCGCCCGGGCCGTCCTGGCGGTCTGCCGGTCCGCGCGCCGGCGGACGGGGACCGGGGTGGCCGCGCTGACGGGCGGGGTGTTCGCCAACGCGCTGCTCGACGCCGAGTGCGCCGCGCTGCTGGCCGCGGACGGCTTCACGGTGCTGCGCCACCGGCGGGTGCCGCCGGGCGACGGCGGTCTCGCGCTCGGCCAGCTGGTCGTGGCGGCCCGCGGCCGTCGCACGGAACGTCCGCGACAAGGACTTCCGCAACGCGAGCTTCCGCACCACGGGCTTCCGCACCACGGGCTTCCGCAACGCGAGCTTCCGCGACGAGAACTTCCGCAACGACAAGGAGGACGCTGATGTGCCTGGCGGTGCCCGGCCGGGTGGTCGGGATCGAGGACCGGGACGGCACGCGCATGGCGCGGGTCGATTTCGGCGGCGTGGTCAAGGACGTGTGCCTGGCCTACGTCCCGGACGCCGAGGTGGGCGAGTACGTCATCGTCCACGTCGGTTTCGCGCTCCAGCGGCTGGACGAGGAGTCGGCCCGCGCCTCGCTGGACCTGTTCGAGCAGCTCGGGCTGCTGGAGGAGGAGTTCGGCGACGCCTGGGCGCGCGCCGAGGCGGAGGCGGCCACGGAGCAGGAGGGCATCCGGTGAAGTACGTCGAGGAGTTCAACGACCCCGCGCTGGCCCGGCGGCTGCTGGCCGAGATCCGGGCCACCGTGACCCGCCCCTGGGCGATGATGGAGGTCTGCGGCGGGCAGACCCACTCCATCATCCGCCACGGCATCGACCAGCTCCTCCCCGACGAGGTGGAGCTGATCCACGGCCCCGGCTGCCCGGTGTGCGTGACCCCGCTGGAGATGATCGACAAGGCGCTGGCGATCGCGTCCCGCCCGAACGTCGTCTTCTGCTCCTTCGGCGACATGCTGCGCGTGCCGGGGACCGGCCGCGACCTGTTCCGGGTGCGGGGCGAGGGCGGGGACGTCCGGGTGGTCTACTCGCCGCTGGACGCCCTGGACATCGCCCGCCGCGAGCCGGACAAGGAGGTCGTGTTTTTCGGCATCGGCTTCGAGACCACGGCCCCCGCCAACGCGATGACCGTGCACGAGGCCCGCCGGCAGCGCGTCCGCAACTTCAGCCTGCTGGTGTCGCACGTACGGGTGCCGCCCGCGGTCGAGGCGATCATGCGGGCGCCCGGGTGCCGGGTGCAGGCCTTCCTCGCCGCCGGTCACGTGTGCAGCGTGATGGGCACCGCCGAGTACCCCGAACTGGCCGCGCGCCACCGCGTCCCGATCGTGGTGACCGGCTTCGAGCCGCTGGACATCCTGGAGGGCGTCCGCCGTACGGTCCACCAGCTGGAGCGCGGGGAGCACCGGGTGGAGAACGCCTACCCGCGCGCGGTGCGCGAGGCCGGCAATCCGGCCGCGCTGCGCATGATCGAGGAGGTCTTCGAGGTCACCGACCGCTCCTGGCGGGGCATCGGGACCATCCCGGACAGCGGCTGGCGGCTGTCCGACGCGTTCCGGGCGTACGACGCCGAGCACCGCTTCGACGTCGGCGACGTGCGGACCGTGGAGTCCCCCGAGTGCCGCAGCGGCGAGGTGCTCCAGGGCCTGATCAAGCCCCACGAGTGCCCGGCCTTCGGCACGACGTGCACCCCGCGCACCCCGCTGGGCGCGACGATGGTCTCCAGCGAGGGGGCCTGCGCCGCGTACTACCTGTACCGGCGGCTGGAGGTGGCCCCCGTTGGCTGAGACGACCGTGGACCCGGCGAACTGGTCCTGCCCCGCGCCCCTGCGCGACCACCCGGTGGTCGTGATGGGCCACGGCGGCGGCGGGGCGCTCTCCGGCGAGCTGACGCGGCACCTGTTCGCCGCGGCGTACGGCAACGAGACGCTCGCCGCGCTCACCGACTCCGCCGCCGTCGAACTGGGCGGGGCGCGGCTGGCGTTCTCCACCGACTCCTACGTCGTGCGCCCGCTGTTCTTCCCCGGCGGCAGCATCGGCGACCTGGCCGTGAACGGCACGGTCAACGACCTGGCGATGAGCGGCGCCCGGGCGGCGTACCTGTCGACGGCCTTCATCCTGGAGGAGGGCGTCGCCCTGGACGTGGTCGGCCGGATCGCCCAGGCGGTGGGAGCCGCCGCCTCCGCCGCCGGGGTGGCGGTGGCGACGGGCGACACCAAGGTCGTCGAGTGCGGCCACGGCGACGGCGTGTACCTCAACACCTCCGGCATCGGTCTGATCCCGCCGGGCGTCGACATCCGTCCGCAGCGCGCCGCACCGGGGGACGTGATCATCGTCAGCGGGCCGGTCGGCGCGCACGGCGTGGCGGTGCTGAGCGTGCGGGAGGGGCTGGAGTTCGGCTCCGACGTGGTCAGCGACACCGCTCCGCTGGGCGGGCTGGTGGCCGCGATGCTGGAGGTGACGCCGGACGTCCACGTCCTGCGCGACCCCACCCGGGGCGGGCTCGCCACCTCCCTGTGCGAGATCGCCACCGCCTCCGGCACCGGTGTCTCCCTCACCGAGAGCGCCGTCCCCGTACCCGACTCCGTGGCCGCCGCCTGCGGCTTCCTGGGGCTCGACCCGCTGTACGTGGCCAACGAGGGGCGGCTGGTGGCCTTCGTTCCGCCCGAGCACGCCGACGCCGTCCTCGCCGCGATGCGCGCCCATCCGCAGGGCGCGGGCGCCGCCGTCGTCGGCCGCTGCGTGGCCGAACACCCCGGCATGGTCGTCGCCCGCACCGGCCTCGGCGGCACCCGCGTCGTGGACCTGCCGCTGGGGGAGCAGCTGCCGCGCATCTGCTGAGGCGACGGCGGCCGCGTGCGGCGCGGCGGTCGGTGTCGGCCGGGCGCGTGTACGGCCGACGGCCGCGTGCGCGCGGCGGCCCGTGTCGGCCGGGCGGCGTCCGGGCCGGTCGTCGGGGTTCGGGACGGCCGTCGGGGGTTCGGGCGGGCCGTCGGGGGGTCAGGCCTCGGCAGTCCGGCAGCCGTCGGGTTCGGGCCTCGGGTGGTCCGGCAGCCGTCCGGCCCGGGCGGCCCGCGTCGCCGCGGGCGGTCCGACCGGGCCGTCGGCGTCCGGGCAAACCGTCGGGGTCCCGGACCTCGGATGGTCCGGCAGCCGTCCGGCCCGGGCGGCCCGCGTCGCCGCGGGCGGTCCGACCGGGCCGTCGGCGTCCGCGCAGGCCGTCGGCGTCCGACCGGGCCGTCGGAATCCGGGCAGGCCGTCGGCGTCCGACCTGGCCGTCGGAATCCGGGCGCTGGGCGGTCCGGCAGCCGTCCGGTCCGGGGAGGGCCGCGTCGGTGTGGCGCGGTCCCGGCCGGGTGCCGGGGTGTCAGATCCGGTGGCCCCGGTCCTTCAGCCAACGGTGGACCGTCTCCTTGTCCGCCGGGGTGATCCGGACGGCACCGCCGATCCACGGGCCCTCGTCCTCGTTGAAGGCCGTGTCGGTGACGCGGGCGGTCACCCAGTGGGCCAGGTCCTGGGCGGAGCGGTCCGGGAGGGTGCCCCGCTCCCAGCCGGCGCGGGCCTCGCGGGCGGCGTCCGCGTCGTGCCGTTCGGTCTCCGCCAGCCAGGCCTCGACGAGCCGGTCGACGGTCCGGCGTTCCCCGGTGGGGGCCGGCCGGTGCGTGTCCTCGCTCTTCATGCGGGCCGGGTGCCCACGATGCGGGAGCCGGAGACGTACGGATCCGTCGTCGCGGTCCGTGTCGGCGGGGCGCGGCCGGGTACTCGATGAGCTCGCCGTCACGGCCTCGCCGGACGGTCCGCCGGACGCGGACCGGGCCGCGGGGCCGACCAGGAACAGGAACGAGGGGGCAGAGATGACGCAGCACGCGGACGACCACGCTCACGAACAGCACGCCGGCGTCGCGGAGCTGCGTCTGGCCTCCGGGGACCACGGCCTCGTCCCGCGGCGCGACCCGCTCGCCGAGAACCTTCCCCTCGACCGCAACCAGGCGATCCTCCAGGCCGCGAAGCAGGTCGGGGCGATCCTGAAGCGGAAGGGGCACCGGTTCGCCCTCGCGGGGAGCGTCGCGGTGTACGCCCACGGCGGCACCCAGAACCTCCAGCACGATGTCGACTTCTGCTTCCGTCCGGAGGACGCGGGGGACGTCGCCGAGACGCTGCGGGACGCCGGGCTGCCGGTGCACGCGCCGCCGGAGGACTGGCTGCTGAAGGCGAGCTGCCTCGGCCAGCAGGTCGACCTGATCTTCGAGCTGGCGCACCAGCCGGTCACCTCGGAGATGCTGGAGCGGGCCCAGGAGCTGTCGGTGGACTCGGTGTTCATGCCGGTGCTGTCGCCGACCGACCTGGTGCACAGCCTGGTCGCCGCCTTCTCCGAGCACCACTGCGACTTCGGGGCGGTGCTGCCGATCGCCCGGACGCTGCGGGAGCGGGTCGACTGGGACCGTGTGCGCCGGGCGTGCGGGGACGATCCGATGCCCGACGCGTTCTTCTACTTCCTGGAACGGCTGGAGGTCATCCCGCCGAGGCCGAAGGAGGAACAGCGATGAGGCCCCTCGCGGAGCACGCGGGCGGAGCCGGGGGCACCGGCTCCGCCCCCGGGAATCCCCGGAACCCTGGGAGTCCCGACAACCCCGAGAACCCCGAATACCGTGTCGCCCACCTGCGCGACCGGCTCGCCGCGGAGGAACTGGGCGAGCTGGGCGTACGCGCCGAGGTGCGGGCCGGGTCGGTCGTGGTGACCGGCACGGTGCCGTCCTCGGAGTGCCGGGAGACACTGCTGCGGACCGTCCGCGAGGAGCTGGCCGGGCTCGCCGTGCACACCGATGTGGTGGTGGCGGAGACCGCCTCCCCGGACCACGCGGAGGACCTGCCATGATCCGGGTCGCCGCCGTCGGGGACATCCACATGGGACCGGACAGCCAGGGCCTGCTGCGGCCCGCCTTCGACACCCTGCCCGAGTGCGCCGACCTGCTGCTGCTGGCCGGCGACCTCACCCGGCACGGCACGCCGGAGGAGGCGCGCGTGGTGGCGCGGGAGGTGCAGGGGCTGCCGGTGCCGGTCGTGGCGGTGCTGGGCAACCACGACCACCACGACGAACAGCCCGAGAAGGTCACCGCCATCCTCCAGGACGCGGACGTGACGGTCCTGGAGGGCGAGGGGACGGTCGTCGAGTGCGAGGGGACGCGCGTCGGGATCGCCGGGACGAAGGGGTTCTGCGGCGGGTTCGTCGGGCGCAGCGCCGGGGAGTTCGGCGAGCCGCTGATGAAGGAGTTCGTCCGCACCACCCGGCGCAGCGCGGACGCCCTGCGCACGGCGCTGGAGGAGCTGGACCGGGAGGGCTGCGACGTGCGGGTCGCGCTCACCCACTTCTCCCCCGTCGCCGACACCCTCGCCGGTGAGCCGTTGGAGATCTACCCGTTCCTCGGCAGCTACCTGCTGGCCGAGGCGATCGACACGGCGGGCGCCGACCTCTCCGTGCACGGCCACGCCCACGCGGGCACGGAGCACGGGATGACCGCGGGCGGGGTGCGGGTGAGGAACGTGGCCCAGCCGGTCATCCGCCGGGCGTTCAACGTGTACCAGCTGCACGGCGACTGACACCGGGGCGGTCTCCCCTCCGCCGGGAGCGCCGCCCGGACCCCTCCGGTCCGGCGCCGTTCCCCGGTCGCGTGGGGAGCGCCCGGTTGCGCGGCCCGTGTCCCCGGGGGCACGGGCCGCGCCGCGCGCACGCCGGGGCGCTGACACGTTCAGGTGATGATCGCCCGGGACCTGCCCGCCGGCCGGCCGCTCCCCCGTATCCAGGGCGCATGGATGATCTCCGTGCCCCTGACGACTCCCCTTCCCTCTCCCGCCGGCGGTTCACCGCCGCGGCCGGTACGGCCGGCGCCGCCGCCCTGACCGCGGTCCCGAGCCCGGCGACCGCCGCCCCGGCCCCGCAGGCCCCGAGCGCGCCGAGGTCGACGGCCGACTGGGCCACCTGCCTCGCCGTCGCGCGGGCGCTGCTGGTGGTCGACGAGCAGGACCGGCCGCTGGTCCCCGGTTATCTCAAGATCCTCGACTCCGGTCTGCCGCGCGCCGGGACGCGGACCGCGAAGAAGGTGCTCGTGGTGGGCGCGGGGCCGGCCGGGCTGCTGGCGGCCTGGCTGCTGAAGCGGGCCGGGCACCGCGTGACGCTCGTGGAGGCCAACGGCAACCGGGTCGGCGGCCGGATCAAGACCTTCCGCACCGGCGGGCACGAGCAGGCGCCGCGGGCGTTCGCCGACCCGCTCCAGTACGCGGAGGCGGGCGCCATGCGGCTCCCCGGCAGCCACCCGCTGGTGATGGCCCTGACCGACCGGCTCGGGGTGGAGCGCCGCCGGTTCCACCTGATCGACGTGGACGCCGAGGGCAAGCCGGTCAACAACGCCTGGCTGCACGTCAACGGCGTCCGCGTGCGCCGCTCCGCGTACGCCGCGTCGCCCCGCAGGGTCAACCGGTCCTTCGGGGTGCCCCGGAAGTACTGGGACACCCCCTCCTCGGCCATCCTGCGCGCGGCCCTGGACCCGGTCCGCGACGAGTTCAGCACCGTCGGCGCCGACGGCAAGCGCGTCGACAAGCCGATGCCGGAGCGGGTACAGGGCTGGGCCCGGGTCGTGCAGCGGTACGGGGACTGGTCGATGTACCGGTTCCTGACCGAGGCGGCCGGACTCGACGAGCGGACGATCGATCTCGTCGGCACCCTGGAGAACCTCACCTCGCGGCTGCCGCTCTCCTTCATCCACAGCTTCATCAGCGCCTCGCTGATCAGCCCGGACACCGAGTTCTGGGAGCTGGTCGGCGGCACGGCCACGCTCCCGGACGCGTTGCTGCGGGAGGTCTCCGACGTGCTGCGGCTGGACCGGCGCGCGACCCGCGTCGAGTACTGGGCGCCGGACGGGCGCGGCACCGACGGCACCGCGCACGTGCGCGCGGACGGCCCGCACGTCTGGATCGACACCGTCTCCGAGGGCCGCGACGGCGAGGTCGTGCGCGAGCAGTTCACGGGGGACGCCGCGATCGTCACGGTGCCGTTCTCCGGGCTGCGTCAGGTGCAGGTCAGGCCGCTGATGTCGTACAAGAAGCGGCGGGCCGTGGCCGAGCTGCACTACGACAGCGCGACCAAGGTGCTGCTGGAGTTCGCCCGCCGCTGGTGGGAGTTCACGGAGGCCGACTGGAAGCGGGAACTGGACGCCGTGCGCGCCGGGCTGTACGACGACTACCGGGCGGGCCGGGTGCCCGACGACGGGAGCCTGCTGGGCGCCCACCCGTCCGTGCCGCGCGGCCACATCAGTGCGGCGCAGCGCGTGCACTACGCCGCGCACCGGTGGGCGACCCGCGACGAGCCCGAGGCGGCGCACATCGTCGGCGGGGGTTCGGTGTCCGACAACTCCAACCGGTTCATGATCAATCCGTCGCACCCGGTCGAGGGCAGCGCGGGCGGTGTCGTGCTGGCCTCCTACAGCTGGGCCGACGACGCCTCGCGCTGGGACTCCCTCGACGACGACGCGCGCTACCCGCACGCCCTGCGCGGACTCCAGCAGGTGTACGGCCGGCGCGTCGAGGTCTTCTACACGGGCGCCGGCCGCACCCAGAGCTGGCTGCGCGACCCGTACGCCTACGGGGAGGCCTCCGTGCTGCTGCCCGGCCAGCACACGGAACTCCTGGCGGCGATCCGCACGCCCGAGGGGCCGCTGCACTTCGCCGGCGACCACACCTCGGTGAAGCCGTCGTGGATCGAGGGCGCGCTGGAGTCGGCGGTGCGGGCCGCTCTGGAGGTGCACCGGGCCTGACCCCCGCGCGGGGCCGGTACCGGCGGGAACGCCGGAGCGGCACGGGACCGGTACCGGCGGGAACGCCGGAGCCGCGCGGACGCCGATGCAGGGGAGTGCGTCCGCGCGGCGGTCGGGGGGGGGTGGCGCCGGTCAGACGGTCGCGCGGACGGCCTCGCGGATGAGGTCCGCGACGTCCTTGGGCCGGGACACCGCGACGGCGTGCGAGGCGCCCTCGATCTCGACGACGGTCGCCCCGGCCCGCTTGGCGCCGAAGCGCTCGACCTCGGGGTTGATGGCGTTGTCCCCGCCGGCGATCAGCGCCCAGGAGGGCTTCGTCCTCCAGGCGGCCGCGGTGGCGGTCTCCTCGAACGCGGCGGCGGCCAGCGGGCGCTGGGTCGCGGCGAGGACCTTGGTGACCTCGGCCGGGACGTCGGCGGCGAACACCGACGGGAAGGCGTCCTCGGCGATGGTGACCTCGACGGCCGGCTCGCCGCCCGGCACCGGGTACGTCCACTGCTTGAGGTTGCTGACCAGCGGCGACAGCGGGAAGCGGCCCTGGAGCTCGCCCAGGCTCTCGCCCTCCTCCAGCGCGTAGGCGGCGACGTAGACGAGACCGACGACGTTCTCCGTGACACCGGCGACGGTGATCAGGGCGCCGCCGTAGGAGTGGCCGACGAGGACGACGGGGCCGTCGATCTGCGCGGCGACCGAGGCGACGTAGGCGGCGTCGGAGGCGAGCCCGCGCAGCGGGTTGGGCGGGGCGATCACGGGGATGCCGTGGCTCTGGAGCTCGGCGACGACGCCGGACCAGCTGGCCGCGTCGGCGAACGCCCCGTGGACGAGGAGGACGGTGGGCGTGGTGGTGGTCATGGTGGTGCGTGCCCCTCGGGTCAGGCGGAGTGGAGGGCGCCGCGCAGGGTGGCGACGGCCTGGTTGATGGCGGCCTCGGCGCCGTGCGTCGAGCGCAGGGCGTTGAGCATGACGAAGTCGTGGATGACGCCCTGGTAGCGGACGGCGGTGACGGGGACGCCGGCCGTGCGGAGCTTGTTGGCGTAGGCCTCGCCCTCGTCGCGCAGGACGTCCGCCTCGGCGGTGATGACCAGCGCCGGGGGCAGGCCGGTGAGCTGCTCGGTGGTGGCGCGCAGCGGGGAGGCGGTGATCTGGGCGCGCTCGGACTCGTCGGTGGTGTACTGGTCCCAGAACCACTGCATGCCGTCGCGGCGCAGGAAGTAGCCGGTGGCGAACTGGTGGTAGGAGCCGGTGTCGAAGGCGGCGTCGGTGACCGGGTAGAAGAGGACCTGCTGCACGATCGGGATGCCGCCGCGTTCCTTGGCCATCAGGGTCAGCGCGGCCGCCATGTTCCCGCCGACGGAGTCGCCCGCGACGGCGAGGCGGGAGGCGTCCAGGCCCTTCTCCGCGCCCTCCTCGACGACCCACCGCGCGACCGCGAAGTTCTGCTCGATGGCGACCGGGTAGCGGGCCTCGGGCGAGAGGTCGTACTCGGGGAAGACCACGGCGGCCGAGGCGCCGACGGCGAGTTCGCGGACGAGGCGGTCGTGGGTGTGGGCGTTGCCGAACACCCAGCCGGCGCCGTGGATGTAGACGATCACCGGCAGGGTGCCGGTGGCGCCGGCGGGCTTGACGATGCGGGCGCGGACGCTGCCCGTGGGTCCGCCGGAGACGGTGATCCACTCCTCGTCGACGGCCGGCTTGTCGATCTCGCCGGACTGGACCTCGTCGACGGCCTTGCGCCCCTCCGCCGGCGGCAGGTCGAACAGGTACGGCGGGTTGGCGGTCGCCTCGGCGAACGCGGCGGCCTCGGGCTCCAGTACCGGTCGGACCGGCTCGACGACGTCGGACATGGGTGTCTCCTGCTGTTGGCGGTGTGCTGTCTTGCCCCGGCACGCTATGGCGGCCGGGCGGCCGCGGATGGTCCGCGTGTGCACCGGCACTGTCCTCACAGCGCACGGAAAGGCGGTGCACTGCCGGGCCCGGCGTGCGGTGCGCTGTGGGCGCCCCTACCGGCGGTGCCCCGTGAGGCCCTACGTGCGGTGCCCTGTGAGGCCCGACGTGCGGTGCTCCCGGGGAACAGCCTGGTGCCGTCGGGCCGGTTCGGCCAGTCGGCGCGGTGGGACGGGAACCGGCGTCGGCGCGGAGACGCGGGAGCGGTGTGCGCCGCCGCCGACGGCGTGTCCGTCGATCGCGGGAGCAGCGGGAGCAGCGGGAGCATGTCACATCGGGTCGGCGGTGTCGGTCGGCAGGCCGGTCACGTGCCGCTGCTCACCCGTGCGGCCGGGGCCCGCGTGGTGTCTCAGCCCCGCGCGGCGGCGTCCCGCCACTCGCGCGGGGACATGCCGTAGGCGGTGCGGAAGACCCGGCTGAAGTGGGTGGCGCTGGTGAAGCCCCAGCGGCCCGCCACGGCCGCTATGGTCCGGCCGCCCCGGCCGTGGCGCACCAGGTCGCGCCGGCACTCCTCCAGACGGCGGCGCAGGATCCAGCGGCCGACCGTGGTGCCCTCGTCCTGGAAGAGTCTGTGCAGGTAGCGCACGGAGATGTGGTGGGCTCGGGCGATGGTCTCCGGGGACAGGTCCGGTTCGGTCAGGCGGAGTTCGACGTACTCCAGGATCCGGACCAGCACCGGTGCCCGCCCGTCCGGTGTGCGCGGCGCGTGCGCCTCCAGTTGCTCCGCGGCCAGGGTGGCGAGCAGGTTCACGGCGTTCCAGGCGAGCATCTCGCCGACGTGCGGCCGGGCCGCGTGGGCGGTGCGGGCGAGGTCGGACAGCAGCGGCGACAGCAGCGTGCCGAGCCGGGACGACCGGGCGACCGGCGTCCGCGCGATCCGCCGGGCGTCGGCGGGCGTCAGGGCGAGCAGTTCGCCGGGGACCAGGAACACCGTCGCCCGGAACCGCTCGGGGACGTCGAGTTCCGCCGGGTGGCGGGCGTCGTAGAAGCAGAGGTCGCCCGGTGCGAGGGGCAGGGTGAGCGGGTCGGGGTCGGGGGGTGCCGGGGCGCCCCGCACGCCGACGAAGAGGTACTCGCCGCCCTCGGTGGCGCGCAGCCGGTGCGCGGGGTACGGCGAGCGCTCCCCCGGCAGCGGGCCGGGGCCGCGCTCGCCGGTCACGATCTCGACGCCCGGGGGCGTGCGGCGGACCCGCGGGCCGATGGTGCTGGTGATGGACATCCGCCGTTGCCTCCGGAGCGACTGTCGGTCTCGTCGTCCGGACCGTAGGCAGGGCCGGGTGCAAAAAGAGTGACATTGCGGTGAGAACCGCAGGTCGGAGCCTTGTTCCGCCCTTTACCGGAGGCGCGGGGCGGCCTAGGTGGCCTCCTCCTGGGCCCGCTCCGCCGCGAACACGCGCAGCAGGTCGTGCAGGCCGTAGCGGCCCGGTGCGTGCTCGGTGACCAGGTGGGCGTCGGCGAGTTCGGCGAGCAGCAGGCGGGCGCGGCGCACCGGGAGGCCGGTGAGCGCCGCGGCGCCCGCCGGGGTGAGGACGGGGCCCGGATGGCGGGGCAGGAGGCGGAACAGGCGGGCGCTGTCCGGCGGGAGCCGCCGGTAGGAGCCCAGGAAGGCGGTGCGCGGGTCGGACGGGAGGCCGGGGGCGGTGAGGGTGTCGAGGGTCCGCCGGGGGTCGCGGAGTCCGGCGGCGAGGGCCGCGAGGGGCACGTCGGGGCGGGCGGCGGCGTGTGCGGCGACGGCGGTCAGGGCCAGCGGCAGCCCGCCGCAGCGGGCGGCGATCTCGTCGGCGGCGCGCGCTTCGGCGGCCCGCCGGCCGGCGCCGACGCGCAGCGCCAGCGCCTCGCGGGCGTCCTCGGCCGGCAGCGGGTCCAGGCGCAGCGGGCGGGCGCCCGACGCGATCAGGCCGGGCAGGGCGTGGCGGCTGGTGACCAGCGCCAGGCAGCCCGGTGCCGCGGGCAGCAGCGGACGCAGCTGTTCCGTGCCGGCGGCGTCGTCGAGGAGCACGAGGACGCGCCGGCCGGCCAGCAGGGTGCGGTACCGGCCGGTCAGGGCGGCCAGGCCGTCCGGCAGGAGCGGGGCGGGGACGCCCAGCGCCGCGAGCATGCCGCGCAGCGCCTCCTCGGGCCGCAGGGCGGGCCGGCCCGGGGTGAACCCGTCCAGCGCGACGTGGAGCAGGCCGTCCGGGAAGCGGTGGGCGGCGCGGCGCGCCCAGCGCACGGCGAGCGCCGTCTTGCCGACGCCCGCCATCCCGCCGATCAGCACGGCCGCCGACGTGCCTTCCCCGTCCTCCGCCGGGCCCGTGTGGGCCGTCAGCCACGCCAGCTCGGCCCGGCGGCCGGTGAACGCGACGGGGTCCGCGGGCAGGTGGGCGGGGCGGGCGGCGGGGGCGGGTGCCGGCGCCCCGGGGGCGGTGCCGAGCCGCAGGACGGGCACGGCCCGTCCCACGTCCACGGCCGGCCCGGACCGCAGCCTGCCCACCTCCTGGCGCAGCACCCGCGTGTGCGCCGCCGCCAGTTCGGCGCCGGGCGCGATGCCGAGTTCCGCCGTCAGCCGCCTGCGGACGTCCTCGTACGCCGTCAGCGCCTCCGCCTGGAGGCCGCAGGCCGCCAGCGACAGGACCAGCCGGGCGTGCAGCGCCTCGTCGAGCGGGTCGAGTACGGCGGCCCTGCGCAGGGCGGGCAGGACGTGCTCGGCGCGGCCGCACAGCAGGGCGGCGTCGGCCGCGAGCCCGGCCGTGTGCAGGAGTTCGCGCTCGACGGCGGTGAACTGGACGTGTTCGCGCGCGGACGCCGGGATGCCCATCGCCACCGGGCCGCGCCACTGGCCGAGCGCCTCGGTGAAGCGCCCGGCCGCCGTCTCGGGCCGTCCGGTGGCCGCGGCCCGCTTGCCCTGCCGGGTCAGTTCGCGGAAGCGCAGCAGGTCGACCTCGTCCGGGTCCGCCTCCAGGAGGTAGCCGCCGGGATGCCGGCGCAGCCGTCCGCCGGGGGCGCGGGGCGGCAGCTCCGGCTCCAGCAGCCGGCGCAGCGCACCGGCGTACCGGCGCACGACGTTCAGTGCGCTGGCGGGCGGGCGTTCGGCCCACAGCACGTCGAGGATCTCGCCCGTCGGCACGGGCCGGCCGGTGTGGGCCAGGAGCAGGGCGAGGAGGGCGCGCTGCTGGGGGAACCCCAGGTCGAGCTCATGTCCGTCCCGCCACGCCCGCACGGGCCCCAACACCTCGAACCGCACCGCCGACCTTCCCCTTCCGTCCCCGGCACCCGGCGCCATCCTAGGAACGCGTGCGGCGGGCGGCGGGGCCGGGGCGCGGCGGGGCCTGCCGCCGGGTGACTGGTGGCGGGTTCCGGGCAGGGACGCGGGGGGGGCGCGGGTGGCGGGGCGCGGGGTGGCGGGGCGCGGGGTGGCGGGGCGCGGGGTGGCGGGGCGCGGGGTGGCATGCCGGATGCGGCCGGGGCGGCGGGGGGGGCGGGGCGCGGGCACGGGCAGCGGGTGCCGGGGGCAAGTCGGGCGCGGCCGGAGCAGCGGGTAGCGGGCGGGCGGCGGGCACCGGCAGCGGGTGCCGGGGGCGGCAGGCCAGGGCGGCGGATGGCGGGCGGCAGACCGGGCGCGGCAGATGGCGGGCGGCAGACCGGGCGCGGCCGGGGCGGCGGGTTCCCCGCGCGCGGACCCGCCGGCGGTCGGCAGGCGTCGGCGCGGCCGGTCGCGCCGGGCCGGACGGGGCGCGATCTGTTCGGCGTCGGGGTGGCCCAGAGACCGGGGCGCGGTGGCCCCCCACCGCCGGACGGCTGGTGGCGGGTTCAGGCGGCGGACGCCGGACACCGGCAGGGGACGCCGCAGGTGGCGAGCCTGATGCGGCCGGGGCGACGGGCGGCGGAGGCTGGGGGTGGCCAGCCGGATACGGCCGGGGAGGCGGGTTCCCGCGCGGACGCGCCGGTGGTCAGCAGGCGCCGGCGCGGCCGGTCGTGCCGGTGAGGCGGGCCTCGATCCGTTCGGCGTCGGGGTGGGCGAGGGACTTGAGCAGGGCGAGGGCCTCCTTCCAGGCGGTGTGGGCGCCGTCCCGGTCGCCCATGGCCTGGTGGGTGTCGCCGAGGCGGCCGAGGATGTCCGCCTCGGTGTAGGGCACGCCGAGGTCGCGCAGGAGGGCGAGGGCGTTGCGGTAGCCGAGCAGGGCGTGCGGGTGGCGGCCGAGGTGGTGGTGGGCGTAGGCGATGCTGTCCCAGGTGACGGCCTGCCCGTAGCGGTCGCCGAGCTCCTGGAGCATGGTCAGTGCTTCGGAGCAGTGGGTGAGGGCCCGCTCGTGCTCGCCGAGCAGGGCGTGGTACCAGCCGACGGAGTTGAGGACGGCGGCCTGCGCGGCCCGGTCGCCGAGGGCGCGGAACAGGCCGAGGGCGAGCTGGTTGTGGCGCAGGGCGCCGGGGAGGTCGCCGCGCTGCTCGCTCTCCCAGCCGAGGCTGCGGTGGGTCTGGGCGCGGCCGGTGTCGTCGCCCAGCGCGGTGAAGAGCTCCAGGGCGCGTTCCAGGCGCGGGACGGAGTCCTCGTGCAGTCCGAGGCGGCCCTCGATGCGACCCAGCGCGCGCAGTCCGCGGGCCAGGAGGCCGGGGTCGTCGAGGCGGCGGGCGGCGTCGAGGGCGGTGCGCTGGACGGCGAGTCCGTCGTGCCAGTGGCCGCGCCGGTCGAAGAACGGCTCCAGCGACCAGGCCAGGTGGCAGGCGAGCCGTTCGTGTCCGCGGGCGGCGGCCGTCTCGACGACGGCGAGCAGCACCGTGTGCTCCGCGGTGAGCCAGGCCAGGGCCCGGTCGACGTCGGCGAGCGGCTCGGGGTGGACGCCGTCCGGAGCGGGCGGCGGGGGCGGCGGGTCGGAGTGGGGGGCGAGCAGCCGGTCCGCGGCGTGGGCGGTGTGCAGGTAGTGGTGGTGGAGCCGCTGGAGGGCCGCGTGCCGTTCGTCCTCGGTGTGCCGCTCGTCGAGCAGTTCGGCGGCGTGGGCGCGCAGCAGGTCGTGGAAGGCGTGGCGGCCGGGGCTGTGTTCGGTGACGAGGTGCAGGGCGGTCAGTTCGGCCAGCAGGGGCCGGGTCCGGCGCACCGGCAGGCCGGCCAGCGCGGCCGCCGCCGGCAGGGAGAAGTCGGGGCCGGGGTGCAGGGCGAGCAGCCGGAACAGGCGGGCGGCCTGCTCCGACACCTCCCGCGAGGACCAGGAGAACACCGTGCTCACGTCGGCTGAGGCGTCGGAGCGGGCGAAGGCGTCGAGGCTGCCGTGGGCCTCGCGCAGTTCGGCGGCGATGGCCGCGAGCGGGAAGTGGGGGTGGGCGGCGGCGCGGGCGGCGACACAGGCGAGGGCGAGGGGCAGCCCGGCGCACAGGGCGCCGATCTCGTCGGCGGCGCGCGGCTCGGCCTCGACCCGGCCCGCGCCGAGGCGGCGGACGAGGAGGGCCCGCGCCTGGTGGGGGCCGAACGGCCGCAGTGTGAGGGCGTGGGCGCCGGCGGCGGACACCAGGGAGGACAGTGCGTCGCGGCTGGTGACGAGGGCGAGGCAGCCGGGCGAGCCGGGCAGCAGCGGGCGGACGTGGTCGCTGTCGCGGGCGTTGTCCAGGACGACGAGGACCCGCCGTCCGGCCAGCGTGCTGCGGTAGAGCGCGGCCTGCGCGGCCAGGCCGTGGGGCACGCGTTCCGGCGGCACCCCGAGGGCGTCCAGGAACCCGCGGACGGCCTCTCCCGGCTCCACGGCCGCGCCGGACGGGTCGAAGCCGCGCAGGTTCACGTAGAGCTGTCCGTCGGGGAAGCGGTGGGCGACCCGGTGGGCGCAGTGGACGGCGAGGGTGGTCTTGCCGACGCCCGCCATGCCGTCGATGGCGCTGATTACGACGGTGTCCGGGCCGGGCCCGTCCAGGCCCGGCAGGGTGAGCAGTTCGTCGAGTTCGGCGTCGCGCCCGGTGAAGGCCGGTATGTCGTGCGGAAGCTGGGCCGGGACGGGGAAGGAGGCGGCCGGCGCGACGGGGACGTCCGGCGCGACGGTGCCGCCGTCCGCCCCGGCGGCCGGGGCGGACGGCGGCACCGTCTCCCGGTCCTCCCACGGCACCGTCTGCCACTCCTCCCGCAGCACCGTCTCCCGCGCCTCCCGCAGCTCCGGCCCCGGGTCGATGCCCAGGTCGTCGGCCAGCCGCCGCCGTACGGCGTCGTAGGCGTCCAGCGCCTCGGGGCGGCGGCCGGCGGCCGCGAGGGTGAGGATCAGGCCGGCCTGAAGGGGTTCGTCCAGCGGATGGCCGGCGGCGGCGAGGCGCAGGTCGGGCAGGACCGCGTCCGGCGTGCCCGCGCGCAGGGCGGCGCCGGCCGCCTCGCGGAAGGCCGCGAGCCGCTCCCTCTCGGCCGCGCCGAACGCCGGATGGGCGCGGGCGTGCGCGGGGATCCCGGCGGCGACCGGGCCGTGCCACAGCGCGAGCGCCTCGGTGAGCAGGTCCAGCGCCCGCGCGGGCGACTCCCGCACGCTGTGCCGTCCGGCCTCCCGCAGCGCCCGGAAGGCCAGCAGGTCGAGCGAGTGACCGTCCGTCACCAGGCGGTACCCGCCCGCGTCCCGCAGCAGCCACCGGCCCTCGGCGCGGGGGGCGAGCGAAGGTTCCAGCAGCCGGCGCAGGGTCCCGACGTGGCGCCGGACCACGTTGACCGCGCTGCGCGGCGGGTCGGCCCCCCACAGCACGTCGACGATCTCGTCGACGGCGACCGGTTGTCCGGCCCTGACCAGCAGCAACGCCAAGAAGGAACGTTCCTGCGGACCTCCGGGCTCCAGCTCGGCGCTCCCCCGCCACACCCGCACGGGCCCCAGGACCGCGAACCGCACCGGCTCCGGGCGCGCGTCGTCCGCCCGTAGGTTCCGTTCGTGCCTCACGCGACGGGACTGTACGTCAGGGAGATCACCGACAGTCGCCCAGGGGGACGGGGATCAGGCCTCACGGGGAGCGAGCGGGTACGCCGCAGCCCGGGCACCGCAGCCCGGGCACCGCAGCGCGGCTCAGCCCTCTTCCGCGCGCTTCAGGGCGTCCACGAGCGCCCGGTGGATCTCGTCGGGCAGCCAGCGGCAGTGGGCCCCCTGGACCACGTACTCCGCGACCTCCCGCAGCTTGGTGTTGGTGTGCTGGGAGATCTCCTTGAGGACCTCCCAGCCCTGCTCGGGGCGGAGGTGGCCGACGGCGACGACCACGCCGATCGCCTGGTCGACGACGGCGTGGGAGACCACGGCGTGCCTCAGCCGGCCGATCTCCTCCTCGAGGACACCGATCCGCTCGTTGAGCTCCTCCTCCGTGGTCATGGCGGGCCGCCTCTCCTCCGCGTCCGGGAACCGTGCGGGCGATCGGGGGCGATCACCGTGCCATCCGTCCCATCCTGCCCCCGCCGGCACCGCCGCGCCGCACCGGGAACGAACGGCATCGCCGGGTCGGTACGGAAAACGAATGCGGTCCCCGATGCCGGGCAGGCGGGGAGGGCGGACGGCCGGCGCCCCGTGCCCCGCCGCGGGCGGGCGGCGCGGCCGCCGGGCCGCACGCCCCGCGCGGCGCGGGGCACCACGGACACCGGACGGGGCCGAGATGAGCACACTCTTCTTCGACAGCGACGACCTGGGCCTGACCGAGGACTTCCTCAGCCGGGCCTACGCGCGCATGCACATCGGCAGCAACGCCCCGGGGGCCGGGCGGGCGCGGATCACCCGGGCCGCCGCCCCGTCGGTGACCGTGGACGAGCTCGACCTGGACTTCGAGATGAGCTACTCGGTCACGCCCCTGGGGCGGATCTGCCTGTGCCTCGTCCACGACGGGACCATCCGGGACCACGTCGTCGGCGGCGGCGTCGAGGACGCCTTCGGCCCGGGCGACGTGGTGTCGTTCGCGCCGCCGGAGCTGCCGTACTCGGGCCGTGTCTGCAACGCCCGCTACAACATCACGATGCTGGATCCCGGTCTGCTCGCGCAGGTCGCCGCCGGCGCGCCCGGGCACCGGGCCGGACCGGTGCGGCTGACCGGCCACCGGCCGCACTCCCCGGCCGCGGCCCGGCACCTGAGCCGCTCCATCGGCTACCTGCGCGACGTCCTGTCCGACCCCGGCCTCGCCGGCCAGCCGCTGATCGCCTCGACGGCCGCGCAGCACCTGGCGGCGGGGGTCCTGGCCGCCTTCCCCAACACGGCGCTCACCGACCCCACCCCGGCCGACCGCAACGACGCGCACCCCGCCACCCTGCGCCGCGCGCTCGCCCACATGGAGGACCACGCCGACGAGCCCCTCACCGTCGCCGACATCGCCGCGGCCGCCCATGTCACCGTACGGGCCCTTCAGTACGCCTTCCGCCGCCATCTGGACACCACGCCCCTGGCCCATCTGCGCCGGGTGCGCCTGGCCCACGCCCACGCCGACCTGCTGGCGGCGGACCCGGCGGACGGCACCACGGTCACCGCCGTCGCGGCCCGCTGGGGCTTCTTCCATCCGGGCCGCTTCGCCACCCTGTACCGCGCCGCGTACGGACGTCCGCCGCGCCGGACCCTAGCCACCGGATAGCGAGCGGCCCCCCGCGGGCCGTCACGAGCCCGCGGGGGGCCGGGTCCGCGGGGGGCCGGGTCCGCGGAGGGCCGGGTCCGGGGGGTGGGGGCCGGGTCCGCGGAGGGCGGCCAGGTCCGCGCCGGCCGCCCGCTCACTCCAGGCGGCGCTGGTCCTCCTCGCTCCACGCCCGGGTGTCGCGCGGCGGTACGTACGGCTCCTCGCCCTCCGGCAGCCCGCCCGCCACGGCACGCTGGCGGGCCATCTCCGCGTCGAACTCCAGACCGAGCAGGATCGCGATGTTGGTGATCCACAGCCACACCAGGAAGACGATCACACCGGCGAGCGTGCCGTAGGTCTTGTTGTACGAGGCGAAGTTCGCCGCGTAGAACGCGAAGCCGGCGGAGGCGATCATCCAGATCAGCAGCGCCAGCACGCTGCCCGGGGTGATCCAGCGGAAGCCGCGCCCCTTCACGTTCGGCGCGGCCCAGTACAGGAGCGCGATCATCATGGTGACCAGGACGACGAGCACCGGCCACTTCGCGATCGACCACACCGTCAGCGCGGTGTCCCCGATGCCGAGCGCCTCGCCGGCCCGGCGGGCCAGGCCGCCGGTGAACACCACGATCAGGGCGCTGATCACCGCCAGGACGAGCAGCACCACCGTGACGCCCACCCGCACCGGCAGCACCTTCCACACGGGGCGGCCCTCCGGCATGTCGTACACGGCGTTGGCGCTGCGGATGAACGCGGCGACGTAGCCGGAGGCCGACCACACCGCCAGGACGATGCCGACGACCGCCATGATCGAGCCGACGCCGCCGCGGCCCTGGAGCTGCTGCACCGCGTCGCTGATGATGTCGCGTGCCGAGCCCGGGGCCAGTTTCCGCACGTTCTCCAGGACCTGGTCCGTGGCGGATCGGCCGGCGACGCCCAGCAGGGACACCAGCACGAGCAGCGCCGGGAACAGCGACAGCACTCCGTAGTACGTCAGGGCGGCCGCGCGGTCGGTGAGCTCGTCGTCCTGGAACTCGCGCACCGTGCCTTTCAGCACCGCCAGCCAGGAACGTCTCGGCAACTGGGTGGGCTCGTCGGGTGCCCGTCGCTCCACCTGCTCGTCCGGGCCCGGCGTCGGTCGGGGTTTCGATGTCCGTGCCATGGGACCGGAGTAACCCGCACGGCCCGTCGCATGCGTCGGCCGGGCCGCGGGACCGTAGGATCCCGCTCGTTCGCCGACAGCACGTCCGCCGAGTTCCCGTCGTCGGCGGCGCAGGTCGGGGCGGGTTCGGGGTATCCGCATTCCGGAGACGGCCGCGGAGACGGCCACGGAGCGGGAGGGAGCGGGAATGGTCAGGCGATCCGGCTGCCGGAGTTCCCGGCGTCGTCGTGTATCAGCGTCGCCGCCGCGTCGCAGAAGGCCTCCAGCCCCTCCAGCAGCGCGACCCGCCGGGCGGCGGGCATCACCGCCAGCACCGCCTGCAACTGCTGTTCCCGGCGCACGCGCAGATCCGCGAGGAAGGCCCGCCCCCGGCCGCTGAGACGCAGCCGCACCTCGCGCCGGTCGGCCGGGCTCACCGCGCGTTCGACGAACCCGGAGGCCTGCAACCGGTCGCAGAGCCGGCTGGTCGACGGCGGGGTGGAGGCGAGCGAGTCGGCGAGGGTGCGCAGATTGATGCCCTCGTGGTGTTCGAGGATCAGCAGCACGCGCAGCTGGGAGGCGGAGGCGGGGGCGGTCGAGGCCCTGCCCCACAGGACTTCCAGCAGCTCCGCGGCCGTCGCGGTGACCCGTGCGACCTCTTCGGGCTCCGGGCGGTGGCGGAAGGCAGTCACGGTCCACACTCTCGCAGGCACTGGGTCGACCGCCAGCGTACTAGGGACCGCGCCGGCGGACCCCGTCGTACGCCCGGAGGGGGTACGACGACCCGGCGGGCGGCGTCCGCACCGAGGGCCCCGTGCGCGCACGGGGCCGCCGAGGATTCGACGAAAGGTTGATGTAGTGACCACCGTGAACGCACTGGTGACCGCCGAGCGCGCGCTGCGGGCAGCGGCTCCCCACGAGGTGCTCGACGCGGTCCGCGGCGTACTGCTCCGCCAGTACGCGGCGGACTCCGTCGAGCTGTACCTCGCCGACTACGGCCTGACCGTGCTGCAACCGGTATCCGAGCTGCCGCACACGGCGGAGCCGGTGTCGGTGCACGACGGCCCGGCCGGCCGGGCGTTCGGCGCGCAGGAGCCGTTCGTGGAATCGGTCGGGGACGGGCGGGTGCGGGTGCACCTGCCGGTCTCCGTGCGCGGCGACCGGCTCGGCGTGCTGACCGTGACCCTGCCGGAGCCGGCCGGCGACGTGCCGGCCGAACTCGCGGAGATCGCCCGGGCCCTCGGGCACGAGCTGGTCGTGGCCGACCGGGACACCGACCTCTATGTCCAGGCGAGACGCAAGGACCGGCTCACCCTGGCGGCCGAGATGCAGTGGCACCTGCTCCCGGGCCGGTCGTGCAGCCGCCCCGAGTTCGATCTGGGCGCGCAACTGGAGCCCGCCTACGCGGTCTTCGGCGACAACTACGACTGGTCGGTGACGGCCGACCGCCTGATGCTGTACGTCACCAACGGCATGGGCGAGGGCACGGAGGCGTCCCTGCTGACCGGCCTGGCCATCACCGCGCTGCGCAACGCCCGGCGGGCCGGGCTGTGCCTCGCCGACCAGGCGGCGCTCGCCGACCAGGCCGTGCACGCCCACTACCGGGGCCGCCGCTACCTGTCCGTCCTCATGCTCGACCTCGACCTCACGACGGGACGCGCCCGGGTGGTGGACGCCGGCTCCCCGCGGATGCTGAGGCTGCGCGACGGCCGTGTGGAACGGATCCCCCTCGACGCCCAGTTGCCGCTCGGCATGTTCGAGGAGACCGACTACGTGGAGCAGGAGGTGCGCGCCGAGCCCGGTGACCGCCTCGTCTTCGTCAGCGACGGCGTGCACGCGGTCTCCTCCCCCGGCGGAGAGACGTACGGCGACGCCCCCCTCGCCCGGGCGATCCAGGCCACCCGCCTGCTGCCCGCGGCCGAGGTACCGCACGCCGTCCTGCGCGAACTGAACCGCCACCGCGGCGAACGGACCCCGGAGGACGACGCCCTGGTGGTCTGTCTGGACTGGCGGGGGCGCTGATCCGGGAGAGCGGCGGGGGGCGGTGGGCCCGTCGGGCGCACCGGCGGGCGCGGGCGCGTCGTGTGCGGCAGACACGAGCCGGGGCGACACACGGCGAGCCGGGCGGCGTGCTTGGTCGGCTGTGCGCCGGGGTGTGAGCCGCCGCCCGCCGCTCGCGCGCCCCCGTTGCCGCTTGTCACCGCCCCGGTCCGCGCACTACTGTCACCACGCCTTGGTGAACGGGAAATCCGGTGTGATGCCGGTGCGGCCCTCGCCACTGTGATCGGGAAGTCCGGCTCCGGCCCTCGCGGGCAGCCACTGGGTCCTCGGACCCGGGAAGGCGGAGCACGGGCGGTGGTACCCGTCAGCCAGGAGACCGGCCAAGGCGCGTCAACCATCCACGAGGTGCTGGAGAGGGTCTGCTGAGCCATGCACATAGCCGAGGGTTTCCTTCCTCCGGCGCACGCGGTCGCCTGGGGCGTCGCGTCGGCGCCGTTCGTCGTCCACGGAGTCCGCGCACTGAGCCGTGAGGTGCGCGAGCACCCGGAGAGCACGCTTCTCCTCGGCGCCTCCGGGGCCTTCACGTTCGTCCTGTCCGCGCTCAAGCTGCCCTCGGTGACCGGCAGTTGCTCGCACCCCACCGGGACCGGCCTGGGCGCGATCCTCTTCCGGCCGCCGGTCATGACGGTGCTGGGCACCATCACCCTGCTCTTCCAGGCGCTGCTGCTCGCGCACGGCGGGCTGACCACGCTCGGCGCCAACGCCTTCTCGATGGCGATCGTCGGGCCCTGGGCCGGCTACGGCACGTACCGGCTGCTGCGGCGGTTCGCCGTGCCGCTGATGGTCACGGTGTTCTTCGGCGCGTTCGTCGCCGACCTGTCGACGTACTGCGTCACCAGCGTGCAGCTGGCGCTGGCGTTCCCCGACCCGGGCAGCGGGTTCCTGGGCGCGCTCGGCACGTTCGGCTCCGTCTTCGCCGTCACGCAGATCCCGCTCGCGGTGAGCGAGGGCCTGCTCACCGTCCTCGTGATGCGCCTGCTGGTGCAGTCCAGCAAGGGCGAACTGACCCGGCTCGGCGTGCTCGTCACCGGGCGGCGGTCGGCGCAGCCGACCGGGACGGAGGCGGTGGCCCGGTGAACCGCAACACGAGGATCAACGCCCTGCTGCTGCTCGTGGTGGTCGCCCTCGCGGTGCTGCCGCTGGCCCTGGGCCTGGGCGACGGCAAGAAGGAGCCGTTCGCGGGCTCCGACGCCGAGGCGGAGACGGCGATCACCGAGATCGACCCGGACTACGAGCCCTGGTTCTCCCCGCTGTACGAGCCGCCCTCCGGTGAGGTCGAGTCGGCGCTGTTCGCCGTCCAGGCCGCGCTGGGCGCGGGCGTCCTCGCCTACTACTTCGGCCTGCGCCGGGGCCGGCGGCAGGGCGAACAGCGGGCGAGGGCCCTGCCGGACGGCCCGGGGACCGCGCACCGGACGGTCCCGGACGCCGGCGCGGACGGCGCGGAGCGTGCGGAGGCGACCGCGCCGGCGGACGGCGCCCCCGGCGGCGCCGGGAAGTCCGCGCGCGGACGGGCCTGACCCTCGTGCTGCCGATCGACGCGGCGGCGCACAGCAGCCGCTGGCGCCGCCGCCACCCCGTGGACAAGGCCGTACTCGGACTCGGGCTGACCCTGCTCGCGATCTCCCTGCCGCCCTGGCCGGGCGCGGCCCTGGTGCTGGTGACGGCGCTCGCCGTGCTGCTGGGCCCGGCGGGAGTGCCGGCCCGCCGGCTGTGGCGCGCCTACCGGGTGCCGCTGGGCTTCTGCGCCACCGGTGCCCTGCCCCTGCTGGTCCGGGTGGGCGGGCCCGGCGCCTTCGTGGGCCTGGCCGACGGCGGGCCCGCGCGGGCCGGGGAGCTGATGCTGCGCACCTCGGCCGCCTCCCTCGGCGTGCTGCTGTTCGCGTTCACCACCCCCGTGTCCGACCTGCTGCCGCGGCTGGTGCGGGCCGGCGTGCCCGCGCCGGTCGTGGACGTCGCCCTGGTCACGTACCGCATGAGCTTCCTGCTGCTGGACTCCGTGCGGCGGATCCGGGAGGCCCAGGCGGCCCGGCTCGGGCACACCTCGCGGGCCGCCGAGTGGCGCTCCCTGGCGGGGCTCGGCGCCACCGCCTTCGTGCGGGCCTTCGACCGGGCTGCGCGCCTGCACGCCGGGCTCGCCGGACGCGGCTACGACGGCACCCTGCGCGTCCTGGTGCCCGAGGCCCGCGTCTCCGTCCGCTTCACGGCCGCGAGCTGCGCGCTCCTCGCAGCGGTGGCCGCCCTCACCCTCGTCCTGGAAGGCCCCCTGTCATGAGCGAGCCGGTGGCCCTGCGGGGCGTCTCCTTCGCGTACGAGGACGGCCCGGCCGTGCTCGACGGCCTCGACCTCGCGGTCCGCGAGGGCCGCGCGCTCGCCCTGCTCGGCCGCAACGGCAGCGGCAAGACGACCCTGATGCGGCTGCTCAGCGGCGGGCTGCGGCCGCGCGCCGGGACGGTGACGGTCGACGGGCGGCCGGTGGCGTACGACCGCAAGGGGCTGACCGGGCTGCGGACGACCGTCCAGCTGGTGGTGCAGGACCCGGACGACCAGCTGTTCGCCGCGTCCGTCGCGCAGGACGTGTCGTTCGGGCCGCTCAACCTCGGTCTGCCCGACCCCGAGGTACGGGCCCGGGTGGCGGAGGCGCTCGCCGCCCTGGACATCACCGCCCTCGCCGACCGGCCCACGCATCTGCTCTCCTACGGGCAGCGCAAGCGGACCGCGATCGCGGGCGCCGTCGCGATGCGGCCGCGCGTGCTCGTCCTCGACGAGCCGACCGCCGGACTCGACCCGGACGGCCAGGAGCGCCTCCTGGCCACGCTCGACGCCCTGCGCGCCGCCGGCACCACGGTCGTGATGGCCACGCACGACGTCGACCTGGCCCTGCGCTGGGCCGACGACGCGGCCCTCCTCACCCCGTCCGGCGTCCACACCGGGCCCGCCGCCCCGACCCTGGCCCGCGCCGACCTGCTCCGCGCGGCGGGGCTGCGGCTGCCCTGGGGCGTCGCCGCGGCCCGACTGCTGCGGGCGCAGGGCGCGTTGGCCGAGGGCGAGGCCGGACCGCGCAGCCCGGAGGAGCTGGCCGCCCTGGCGGCGGCCGTCCCGTCCCCCCTGCCCGCCGACGGCTGAGGCGGGCCCGTCCGGCGGGGTGTCGACCTGCCGCCCGGTGGAACCCGGTGGGTCGGAAGGACAACCCCGCCGACGCCCGGGAGGCCGTGTGCACCGCGATCCCGACGCCCTCCACCGCCGCGTCCACGAGGAGGTGACGGAGCGGGCGGACGCCCTCTGGGGCGTCGCGTCGGCGCTGCACGCCGACCCCGAGTACGCCTTCGCCGAGCGGCGGGCCTGCGCGCTGCTGACGGGTGAGCTGCGCCGGGCCGGATTCGAGGTGCGGCAGGACGTGGCGGGGCTGCCGACCGCGTTCACCGCGCGCCACGGCCGGGGGCGGCCCGCGGTGGCACTGCTGCTGGAGTACGACGCCCTGCCCGGCCTCGGCCACGCGTGCGGGCACAACCTGATCGCCGCCGCCGGCCTGGGCGCGGCGATCGCCGCCCGCGCCGCGCTGGGGCCGGACGCCGGGTCGGTGCTGGCGGTGGGCAGCCCGGCCGAGGAGGGCGGCGGGGGCAAGGTGCTGGAGGTGGAGGCGGGCGTCTTCGACGACGTCGACGCCGCGCTCATGTTCCATCCGGGGGTGTACGACTGGGTCCGGGCGCCGCTGACGGCCCAGGAGCAGTACCGGGTCGGGTTCCACGGCCGCGCCGCCCACCCGACGGGCAACCCCACGGAGGGCGTCGACGCGCTCGCGGCCCTCGTCGAGCTGTTCAACGTGCTGGCCGCGCTCGGCCGGCGGCTGCCCGAGGCCTCGCACGTCCAGGGCATCGTCACGCACGGCGGCACGGCCACCAACATCGTGCCCGAGTACGCCGAGGGGCTGTTCGGGCTGCGCGCCGCCACCACGGAGGCCCTGGACGACCTCGCCGGGCAGGTGCGGTCCGCCGCCGAGGGCGTGGCGCTCGCCACCGGCACCACGTGCGCCGTCGAGCGTGCCACCGTGCGCTACGAGCACTTCCGCGACAGCGGGGCGCTGTCGGGGCGGTTCGCGGCGCACCTGCGCCGGGCCGGCATCACCGTGACGCCGCCCGTGCCGGGGGTGTACCTCGGCTCGTCGGACATCGGGAACGTCAGCGGGCGGGTGCCGGCCATCCACCCCTTCGTCGCGATCATGGGCGAGGACGGCTCCGACCACACACCCGAGTTCGCCGCCGCCGCGGCCTCCGACCGGGCCCGGCACGTCCTCCTGGCCGCCACGGAGGCCCTGGCCTGCACGGCGGTGGACGTCCTGTGCGACGCGGACCTGCGGGCCGAGGCGTGGCGCGGACACGACCACGCAACCACCACCGGCACCGCCCCGCACTGAGCGGACACGACCACAGGACCGCCACCGCCAACGCCCCGCACTGAGCGGGCACCGGCCGACACCGGCGCGTCCGGCCGGGCGGAGCGCCGTGCGGGGACCCTCCCGGGGTACGTGACCGCCGGTCAGGGCCGTGTGCCCGTCCCCAGGTGTGTCGTCGTCCGGGTCAGGGAGACGGTGAACGGGTGGCGTGGGTCGGTCAGGACGCGGTGCGTGGGGCCGTGTTCGACCAGTTCGCCCGCGTCGAGGACGGCGATGTGGTCGGCCAGGCGGGCGGTGTCCAGGTCGTGGGTGACGAGGACGAGGGACAGGTCCTCGCGCTCGCGCAGCAGACCGGCGAGGACGTCGAGGATGCCGCGCCGGGTGACGGTGTCGAGCCCGGAGGTGATCTCGTCGCAGATCAGGACGCGGGGCCGGGCGAGCAGGGCCCGGGCGAGGGCCGCGCGCTGGAGTTCGCCGCCGGAGAGCCGGGCGGGCCGGCGGCGGGGCAGGTCGGGCGGGAGGCCCAGCCGGGTCAGGGTGGTCAGGGCCTCCTCGCGGGCGGCCGCCGGGTCCGTGCCGCGCAGGCGTACCGCGGTGCGGGCGACCTGGTCCAGGACGGGCCGGTGTTCGTCGAAGGCGGCGCGCACGTCCTGGAACACGTACTGCACGGCGGCGAGCTGGGCGCGGGTGCGGTGGCGCAGGCTGCGCGGCAGCGGGGTGCCGTCGAGGAGGATCTCGCCGTCGTGGTCGCGGTGGAGGCCGGCCAGGCAGCGGGCCAGGGTGGTCTTGCCGCTGCCCGAGCGGCCGACGACGGCCAGCGAGGCGCCGGGGTGGAGGGCGAGTTCCGGGGCGCGCAGTGCCACGGCGCCGTGGTGGCGTGCGATGAGGTCGCGCACCCGCAGGGCGGGCGGCCGGCCGGTGTCCGGGGCGGGCCGGGCGCCGGCGGGCGGGCGCCGGGCGTCGAGAAGTTCCCGGGTCCAGGCGTGGCGGGGGGCGAGCCACAGCCGTTCGGGCGGGCCCGACTCCACGACCCGGCCCGCCCGCAGGACGAGGACGTCGTCGGCGAGGGCGCGGACCACGTCGAGGTCGTGGCTGAGCAGGACGACCGCGATGCCGCGGGCGGCGAGGGCCGCCAGCTGGTCGACGACGCGGCTCTTGGTCAGGGCGTCCTGGCCGGTGGTGGGTTCGTCGGCGACGATGACGCGCGCCCCCAGCAGGAGTGCCTGGGCCAGGACGAGGCGTTGCTGCTGGCCGCCGGAGAGCTGGTGCGGGTGCCTCCGCACCAGCGCCTCGCCGTCGGGGAGCTGGGCGTCGGCGAGGGCGCGCAGGACGAGCGCGCGGGCCGCCGGGCGGCGCTGTCCGCGCGGCAGGTGGCGTACCCGGAGGCGGGCCAGGTCGTCGAGGAGCGCGCCGGCGCGGCGGGCGGGGTTGAGGACGGCGGCGGGGTGCTGGGGCACGTGGCCGACCGGGCCGTCGCGGGTCAGGCGTACCTCCCCGGTGACGTGCGCGCCGGACGGGAACTCCCCCAGCAGCGCCAGGCCCGTCGTGGTCTTGCCGCTGCCGGAGGCGCCGACCAGGGCCGTCACCCTGCCGGGCAGCACCCGCAGGCGCACGCCGTCGACGAGCGCGCGCCCGTCGACCTCCACCCGCAGGTCGCGGAGTTCGGCGAGCGGGTCGGTGCCGGGGCTCACGGGCGGGGTTCCCCCTTCTTCGGTGTCCTGTGCGACGCGGCGTCGAAGAGCAGGTTGGTGCCGGTCGTCAGCGCGACGATCAGCAGGGCGGGCACCACCACGGCCCAGGGCTGCACCCACAGGCCGGTGCGGTTGCGGTCGACCATGACCGCCCAGTCGGCGGCGTCCGGTGCGACGCCGACCCCGAGGAACGCCGCCGTGGACACCAGGTACAGCACGCCGGTCAGCCGGATGCCGGCGTCGGCGGCGAGGGTGCGCAGGCCGGCGCGGGCGACGTAGCCGACGCCGATCCGCCAGACGCTCTCGCCCTGCATGCGCAGCGCCTCGACCGCCGGGCGCGCGGCCGCCTCACCGGCCGCCGCCCGTACGATGCGGGCCGCGTCGGGCACGTTGACCAGCGCGACGAGCAGCGCGAGCCCGGCCGCTCCGGGCTCGAACACGGACGCCACGAGGAGGATCAGCAGCAGCGACGGTACGGCGAGCAGCACGTCCAGCGGCCGCATCAGCAGCTCCTCCAGCCGGGGTGCGCGGGTGAGGGCGCCGGCGAGGCCGACCGGAACGGCGACCAGGTAGGCGAGGGCGGTCGCGGCGAGCGCGGTGACGACGACGGTGCGTCCGCCGAGCAGCACCTGGTGCAGGACGTCACGGCCCACGAAGTCGGTGCCGAGCCGGTGCCCGTCGGCGAGGACGAAGGACGCGGCGCGCGGCCCGGGGTCCCCGGCGAGCAGCGGCCCGAGGAGCGCCAGGCCGAGGGGCACGCAGACGAGGGCCAGGCCCGGCAGGAAGCGGCGCCGGATCACGCGGCCACCGCCGCTCGGGGCGTCAGCCGGTGCGCGACCAGGTCCGCCCCGAGGTTGAGGACGACGGTCAGCACGCCGAACACCACCGCGAGGCCCTGCACGACGGGCACGTCGCGTTCGGCGACGGCGTCGAGCAGGACGGTGCCCAGTCCCGGGATCACGAAGAGTGCCTCCACGACGATGACACCGCACAGCAGCCAGTCCACGGTGCGGGCGAGCTGCTGGACGGCCGGGGCGAGGGCGTTGGGCAGGGCGTGGGCGTAGCGGACGCGGGCGCCGGGGACGCCGTAGCGGTGGGCGTGCGCCGCGTACGGCGAGGCCAGGGCGTCGATCATGCCGGCGCGGACCAGGCGGCTCAGTGAGCAGACCGGCCGGGCCAGCAGGACGAGGACGGGCAGGACGAGCGCGGCGGGGTGGCCGAGCAGGTCGGTGCCGTAGCCGACGGCGGTCGGCGGCAGCCAGGCCAGTTTCAGCGCGAGGACCGTCACCAGCAGCACGCCGAGGGCGAATTCGGGGACGGCGTACACGGCGAGCGTCACGGAGCTGATCAGGCGGTCCACGAGCCGGCCCTCGTGGCGGGCGGCGAGGACGCCCAGCCCGAGGCCGGCCGGGATCAGCAGGGCGAGGGTGAGCGCGGCCAGCAGCAGGGTCGGGCCGAAGCCGTCGGCGAGGTACCCGCTCACCGGGCGGCCGGACGTCAGGGAGGTGCCGAGGTCGCCGTGGGCCAGGCCCGCCGCCCAGTCGGCGAGCCGCTCGTGGGCCGGGCGGTCCAGGTGCATGGCCTCGCGGAGGGCCGCGACGCGCGCGGGGTCGGGCTGGTCGCCGGCGAGGGCGACGGCGGCGTCGCCCGGCAGCGCCTCGGTGAGCGCGAAGACCAGCAGCACCACGGCCACGGTCTGGACGGCGCCGAGGAGGAGCCGCCGGGCGGCGAAGGAGCGCGGGCCGCTCACGCTCACGCGAGCCACACCCGGTCGAAGCGGGCCCAGTCGAGGGTGTTGGCGGGCGCCGTGGTCTCGACGCCGCGCACGTTCGTCGCCGTGCCGATGATCCAGTCGGCGAAGCCCCAGACGAGGAATCCGCCCTCGGTGTACAGGCGGCGCTGCATCCGCTCGTAGACGGCGGCCCGTGCGGTCGTGTCGCGGGTGGACTGGGCCTGCTGGTAGAGGGCGTCGAAGTCCTGGTGCCGCCACTGGGTGGCGTTGGTGGTGGAGTCGGTGAGCAGCCGCTGGGAGAGGTGGGCCTCGATGGGCATGGCGCCGGAGCGGTAGCAGCACAGGGTGCCGTTGTCGAGGATGTCGGCCCAGTAGGAGTCCTTGCTGCCCGTCCGCACCTCGACGGTGACGCCCGCCTTCGCGGCCTGGTCGCGGAAGACGGTGGCGGCCTCGGTGAACCCGGCGGCGACGGCCGAGGTGTCGAGGGTGACCTTCAGCTTCTCGGCGCCGGCCTGCTTCAGCAGGGCCCGGGCGCGGTCGAGGTCCTGCTCGCGCTGGGGGAGTCCGTCGGCGTAGTACTCGTAGCCCTTGCCGAACAGGTCGTTGCCGACGACGCCCGCGCCGGAGAGGGCGCTGTCGACGAGTTCCCGCCGGTCGGCGATGAGGAAGAACGCCTGCCGCACCCGCGCGTCGTCGAAGGGGGGCCGGTCGGTCTTCATGCAGAAGGCCTGCATGGCGCTGTTGCGCAGCCGCACGATCTCGATCCGGCCCTGTTTCTCGTGGGCGCGGGCGGTGGTGGGGTTGAGTTCGTGGGCGTATTCGACCTGGCCGCCGAGGAGGGCGTTGACGCGCGCGGACTCCTCGTTGGCGACGACGAACTCGATCTCGTCGAGGTGGGGGGCGCCCTCCCAGTAGGCGTCGTGGCGGCGGAAGACGGCGGAGCGGCCGGGGGTGAAGGAGACGAAGCGGAAGGGGCCGGAGCCGATCGGCTTGCGGTCGAAGTCGCCGGCGCCCTCGGGGACGATGTACGCGCCGAACGCCGCCAGGACGTTGGGGAATTCGGCGGTCGGCCGCTTGAGGACGAACTCGATGCTCCGCTCGCCGGTGGCGCGGCTGGCGTCGAGGTCGATGGGCTCCAGGGACGCCTTGGCGCGGAACGCCTTGTCGGGGTCGGCGATACGGCGGTAGCTGTGGAGGACGTCGTCCGCGGTGACGGGGCTGCCGTCGTGGAAGGTGGCCTCGCGCAGGGTGACCTGCCAGCGGTCCAGGGTGGTGTTGGGCTCCCAGCCCGTGGCGAGGCGGGGCCGGGCGGACAGGTCGGGGCCGTAGTCGGCGAGTTTGTCGTACTGGGCCTTGGCGCGGGCGGCGTCGGCGAAGAGGTTGGCCAGGTGCGGGTCGAGGGTCTCGCTCGCGCCGCCGCCGGCGAAGGCGGCGCGCAGCCGGCCGCCCTTCTTGGGTCTGCCGTCGCCGCCGCCGGTCTTCCGGTCGTCGCCCGTGCCGCTCCCGCAGCCGGTGAGGGCGAGGGCGGCGGCGCCGGTGGCGGCGAGGAAGCCGCGGCGGTGCGGGCCGGGGAAGCGTGCGTCGTCCATGCGTGCCCCTTGGAGTGGGTGGGGTGAGTGGGATGAGTGGGGTGGGTGGGGTGGGTGCGGGGTGGGTCAGCGGGGGGTGCCGCGCAGGCGGGCCACGACGTGCAGCCGGTCGCCGTCGGTCGTCGCGCCGGGCTGGTCGCCCTCCTGCCAGGCCGGTTCGGTGCGCGGGCCGGGGCCGTCGTGGAGGTCGAGGACGTCGAAGCCGTGCGTGGTGAGGAAGTGCCGCAGTTCCTGCGGGAACAGCAGCCGCCACGCGGAGTGCTGGGCGACGGGCGGGGAGCCGTCGTCGGTCGTCCAGACGCGGATCCGGCGCAGGAGTTGGGCGGTGCGGTCCACGGACAGGTTCGTGGTGGAGCGGTGCCGGACGCCCTGCCAGTGGAAGGTGTGGACCGTCGGGGCGCCGAGGAGGTCCGTACGGCCCAGGAGGTAGGCGCCGTTGCGCATCTCGGCGACGAGCAGCCCGCCGGGGGCGAGGGCGTGGCGGCAGGAGGTGAGGAAGCCGTCGAGCTGGGCGTTGGTGTGGCAGTACAGCAGGGAGCTGTCCAGGCAGACCACGGCGTCGAACGCGGCCCGGCCGAGGTCGAATCCGTGCAGGTCGGCGTGGACGTAGGCGGGGCCGGGGTGGTGGGTGCGGGCGTGCGCCAGCATCGCGTCGGAGAGGTCGGCGCCGGTGACCGTGCGGCCGGCGGTGTGCAGGTGGGCGGCGTCGCGGCCGGTGCCGCAGCCCATGTCCAGGACGCGCGGCCCGGCGCCGTGCCGGCGCAGGCAGTCCTCGGCCCAGCGTCCGGCGAGCCGCCCGGGGTCGGGGAAGCGGGCCTCGTACAGGGCGGGGTGGTCGGTGAGGAGATTCCCGGCGGGAGGTTTCCCGGTCGGCGCGCGGTGCTCCTCGCCGGTGGGGGGCCGACCGATCGGCGCGCGGCGCTCCCCACCGGCAGGAGACTGTCCGGTCGTCACACCGGGCTCCCCACCGGCAGGAGACTGCCCGGTCGTCACGCGATGCTCCTCTGCTCGGCCGGTGCCGCGGTGGCCGGCACCGGGCTGCCGGGCAGTGCGCCGCGTCGGTGCAGCCAGGCCACCCCGGCCGCCGAGGCCAGCCCGAACAGCGCGCAGGACACCCAGGGGAGCCACCCGGAGCCGCCCCGCTCGCCGGTGTCCATGGCCCAGCCGACGGCGGTGTTGCCGACGGCGGCGGCGACGCCCGAGACGACGTAGAAGATCCCGAAGTAGGTGCCGGTCAGGCCGGGGCGGCCGAAGTCGGGGATCAGCTCCATGACGAAGGGCGTGGCGACCATCAGGCCGACGTACAGCAGGAGGGCGCCGAACAGGACGGGGACGGCGTCGAGCCACCCGCCGGGCGGGGCGTCCGCCACCGTCGCCGGGGGCAGGAACGCCAGGCCCGTCAGGGCGAGGCCGGCGGCGATCCAGCGGGCCCGGCTGCCCCGCGCCTTGAGGGAGCGGGTGATGCGCAGTTGGAGGGCCAGGTTGGCGAGCGTTCCGACGAGGAAGACGAGGCCGGCCGCGCCGTCCCAGCCGGTGGCCCGCCGGGCGCCGTCGGGCAGCAGCAGGTAGAGCTGGCTCTCCAGGGTGAACAGGCCGACCATGGCGACGGCGAAGGCCAGGAAGGTCCGGTTGCCGACGACCTCGCGCCAGTCGGTGAGGACACTGCCCGCGCTGGGCTCCGTCTTCCGCGCGGGCAGGACGAGGGCCTGCGCGACGGTGAGCACCGCGAAGATCCCGGCGGCGGTGAGCGCGCAGGTGCGGAAGTCGGCCAGCAGCAGGGCCCCGCCGAGGAGCGGGCCGATCAGCGCGCCGGCGGTGGCGAACACGTTGAACAGGGCGAACGCCTCCGCCTTCCGCTCCCCCGCCTCCTGCGTGAGGTACGCCCGCACGGCCGGGTTGAACAGGGCCCCGGCGAGGCCGCTGAGGACGGACGCGGCGAGCAGCACCGGCAGCCCGTCGCCGAGGGCGAACAGCGCGAAGCCGAGGGTGCGCAGGGCGCACCCGGCGATGATCACGCCGCGGGCGCCGAGCCGGTCGGCGGCCGAGCCGCCGATGAGGAACAGGCCCTGCTGGCTGAGGTTGCGCACGCCGAGGACGAGGCCGACGACGGCGGCGGACAGGCCCAGGTTCTCGCCGAGGTGGGTGGCGAGGTAGGGGACGAGGAGGTAGAAGCCGGTGTTGACGCCGAACTGGTTGACCAGCAGCAGCCGGACCGCGAGCGGGAAGCGGCGCAGCTCGTGCCACGTCCTCACGTGCCCCCCACCTCCTCGACGCCGAGTCCGGGGCGGCCGCCCGCCCGGACGACGCCGTCGGCGCCGCCGATGCCGGTCCACGGGTCGTGGGCGAGCAGCAGATGGCCGTCGAGGTCGGCCCAGCGGGCGCGGTCGGCGAGGTGGACGGCGGGGGCCAGCCCGAGGGTGCTGGCGGTGAGGCAGCCCAGCATCAGCTCGGTGCCGCTGCCCTCGATCGCCTCCGCGATGCGCAGCGCGGCGTGGACCCCGCCGCACTTGGCGAGCTTGACGTTGACGCCGTGGACGCGTCCGGCCAGCCGGCGGACGTCGTCGAGGCCGACGGCGTCCTCGTCGGCTATCACGGGGAGCGGGGAGCGCGCGGCGAGGGCCGCGAGGGCCTCGGGGTCGCCGGGCGCGAGGGGCTGTTCGACGGCCTCCACGCCGAGGTCGGCGAACCGGGGCAGCAGGGCGTCGGCCTGCCGTGCGGTCCAGGCGCCGTTGGGGTCGAGGAGCAGCCGGACGCCGGGCGCCGCGTCCCGTACGGCCCGGACGCGCCGCACGTCGTCCTCGGGGTCGGGGGAGCCCGCCTTGACCTTGAGGGTCCGGAAGCCGCGGGCGGCGAGGCGGCGGGCCTCGGCCGCCGCGTGCGCGGGCGGGGTGATGCCGAGGGTGCGGGCGGTGGCGGCCGCGGGGGGCGCGGGGGTGCCGAGGAGCCGGTGGACGGGGGTGTCCGCGTGCCGGCCGGCCAGGTCGAGGAGCGCGGACTCGACGGCGGCGGTCACGGCGGGCGGGGTGCCGGGGGCGGTCGCCTCCCCGTGCCGCAGGGCGTCCAGGGCGCTCTCCGGGCCTGCGTAGCGGCCGAGGTCGACGGCGGTGAGGAGCCGTACCAGGGTGTCGGTGTCGAGGCCGTGGTACACGCTGGTGACGGCTTCGCCGTGGCCGCTCAGTCCGTCGTGCTCGACGGTCAGCCAGACGGCGTCGCGGGCCGTCATGGTGGAGCGGGAGATGCGCAGCGGCTCGGCGAGCGCGAGCCGCGCGGTGCGCAGTCGGGCCTTCACGGGGCGCCCTGCCAGGACGGGAGGCCGGTGAGCGGGTCGGTCACCCTGGTGCAGCGCGCCCAGCCGGTCGCCTCCGCCGCGTGGGGGTGGGGGATCTCGACGGGCCGGGTGGCGGCGGCGTCCGGGTCGAGGCCGTGGCCGGTGGTGAAGTCGTCGTCGTAGACGGTGCCGAGGTAGCGGTGCGGTCCGTCGGGGAAGACGGTGGCGACGACGGCCCCGGGGTGGACGCGGGCGGCCCAGGCGGCGACGCGGGCGGCCGCCCCGGTGCTCCAGCCGCCCGTGACGAAGCTGGTGCGGGCCAGGGTGCGGCAGGTGTCGACGGCTTCGGCGGGGCCGACCCAGTGGACCTCGTCGAAGGCGTCGTGGGCGACGTTGCGGGGGTGGATGCTGGAGCCGAGGCCGCGCATCAGGCGGGGGCGGGCGGGCTGCCCGAAGATGGTGGAGCCGGTGGCGTCGACGCCGATGAGGCGCAGGGCGGGCCAGTGGCGGCGCAGGGGGCCGATGAGGCCGGCGCTGTGGCCTCCGGTGCCGACGCTGCACACCAGGATGTCCAGGTGGTCGAGCCGGTCGGTGAGTTCGGCGGCCAGGGAGGCGTAACCGGCGGTGTTGTCGGGGTTGTTGTACTGGTCGGGCCAGTAGGCGCCGGGCAGGTCGGCGAGCAGGTCCCGCAGCCGGGCGAGGCGGGCGGCCTGCCAGCCGCCCTGGAGCGCGGGACGGTCGACGATCTCCAGCCGCACCCCGTGGGAGCGCAGCAACTGCCGCATGGACGGTTCGAGTTCGCGGTCGCCGACCAGCACGACCGGATGGCCGAGCGCCTGCCCGGCGAAGGCGAGGCCGAGGCCGAGCGTGCCGGAGGTGGACTCCACCACCGGTGCGCCGGGCCGCAGTTCACCGCGTTCGCGGGCGCCGAGCAGCATCGACACGGCGGCCCGTGCCTTCATGCCGCCGGCGGCGAGCCCTTCCAGTTTGGCCCAGAAACCGGGGTGGGGGGCGGGCAGGTCGGCGGTGACCCGGACGAGGGGGGTCCGGCCGAGCAGCGACAGCAGTTCCGGGCGCGCGGTGGGGCGTACGGCGGTGACGGTCATCGTCCGCCTCCGGTGCTCCGGTACCGGTGGAGGGTTCCGGGGCCGCCGTCGAGCCAGAAGAAGGGGTACGGTTCCGCGCACACCGCGCTCACCCCGTGTCCGAGGAAGCGGGGCAGGACGGCGCTGCCGGTCTGGGCGAACACCACCAGTTGCTTGCCGTGCGCGAGGGCGTGCCGGCGCAGGGGTTCGAAGGTGCCGTTGCCCAGGGTCATGCCGGAGACGAGCAGCGCGTCGCAGCGGGCGGCCGCGGTGAGCGCGTCGGTGACGACCGGCTCGTCCCACTCGGTGACCCCGCCCTTGAGGTCGCAGGGGACGTAGCGCAGGCCGCGGGCGCGCAGGGCGTCCAGGAGGGAGTTGACGACGCCGACGACGAGCACGGTGGCCCCGGCCGGCAGGTCGAGCAGGGCGACGACGGCCTCGGCGCGGGCCCGGGACTTCTCCAGCGAGGTCCCGGCGGGCAGCGCGAGGGGGCGGGCCCCGCTGCCGGGGCCGTGCGGGGTGACGTGCATGAGGTAGGCGTCGAGCGCGGCCAGCCGCACCGCCGGCAGGGGGTGGTCCAGGAGGCTGCGCACGTCGGCGCCGACGCAGTCGTCGAGGACGCTGTCGGGCAGTTCGCCGGGCTCGACCGCGCAGGAGCCGACGGCCTCGGCCAGGCGCAGGCTGAGGACCTCGTTGCGGTAGCCGGTGCCGCGCCCGTCGTGCCGTACGGCCTGGCGGGTGGTGAAGGCGACGGCGATCCGCCGGGTGGCCGGGTCGGGGCCGAGGACGCCCGACCGGACGCGGTCGACGAGGCCGTCGTACGACAGGTGCGTGAGGTCGTCGTGCGCCGGGTGCGCGGGACCGCCGTGCGACGGGCGGGCCGGGCCGTCGTGCGCCGGGTGCGCAGGATCGCCGTGCGACGGACGGGCCGGACCGCCGTGCGACGGGTGCGCGGGACCGCCGTGCGACGGACGGGCCGGACCGCCGTGCGACGGGTGCGCAGGATCGCCCTGCGACGGACGGGCCGGACCGCCGTGCGACGGGTGCGCAGGATCGCCGTGCAACGGGCGGGCCGGACCGTCGTGCGACCGACGGGCCGGGCCGTCGTGCGCCGGGGTGGGATCGTCGTGCGACGGGTGGGCGGGGGGGCGGACGGCGGTCATCGGATCACCAGCTCCGTGCGCAGCGTGGACAGCAGGTGTTCGACGCGGGCGCGGGCGCCGAGGCCGTCGGGGTCGCCGGCCATGACGTGGCCGAGGTACTCGTTGTTGCTGCCCGCGGCCCGCACGGCGCGGCCGGGTTCGGCGAGCTCGGCCTCCAGCACGTCCTTCTCCCGGGCGAGGTGGGTGCCGTCGAGCCGGTCGAGGGTGCCGGCGCGGTCGGGGACGAGGAAGCCGATGGCGGCGCTGCGCAGCCCGGTGTCCGTGCGCCTGAGGTCGGGTGCGCGGCCGAGGGCGACGTCGACGAAGGCGGCGGCGAGGTCGATGCCGGTGACGTGGCGGACGAGTTCGGTGATGCGGTTCCCGGCGGGCCGGGGGTTGACCTCGACGACGCGCGGGCCGGAGGAGGTCAGTTTGACCTCGGTGTGCGCCACGACGCCGTCGGTGAGGCCGAGCGCCTTCAGCGCGTCGAGGGCGGTGTCCACGGCGGCCTCGGTGTCGGCCGGGGTGAGGGCGGCGGGGAACATGTGGCCGGTCTCGACGAAGGCGGGCGCTCCGCCGACGCTCTTGTCGGTCACGCCGACCACGTGGACCGCGCCGGCGTGCGACACGGTCTCGACGCTCACCTCGGGGCCGTCGAGCAGTTCCTCGAGCAGCACGGCGGGTTCGCGGCGCTGGCCGCGGGCGTTGACCGGGAAGCCGGCCAGGGCGCGGACCGCGTCGGCGAGCTGCTCCTCGTCGTCCACGCGGCGCACGTACATGCCGGCGCACAGGTCGACGGGTTTGACCACCAGCGGGTAGCCGATCTCCCGTGCGGCGCGGGCGAGTTGCGCCCACTCCTCGTACAGGGCGAAGCGCGGGCCGGGCAGTCCGGCGTCGGCGAGCACCCGGCGGGTGGCGTCCTTGCGGCAGGCGTTGTGGACCGCTTCGGGGCCCGGGCCCGGCAGGCCGAGGTGTCCGGCGATGCGCGCGACCGCGGGCAGGTAGTAGTCGCAGGAGGTGAGCACGCCGTCGAAGCCGAAGGCCGCGTGCAGCCCTCCGGCCTGGGTGAGCAGGGTGTCGGGGTCGTTGGTGTCGGCCGTGACCACGTTGCGGGCGCCGAGCAGCGGGTGCGCCGCTCCCTCGGGGGCCGCGCGCAGGTAGTGGTGCAGGTCGCGGGTGAGGAAGGTGAACTCGTGCCCGCCTTCCCGGACGGCCCGTGGCAGCAGTCTGCTCATCGACCCGACCCAGCTCTCGACCATCAGCAGATGAGCCACGGCTCCCCTTCGCAGTACCTGAGTTGAGACGCGGGCGGCCCCACGCTCCCGGAGGGGAGGGGACCGGCCCTGCGCACCGACACGCTAGCGATAATCATTTTCATTTACCAGTCCCCCGCGGCCCTGATCCACGGCGCGGCGGCACGGAACACCGCCGCCGGGAGCCCCGAGGCGGCCGGACCGGGCCCTGTTCGGCTGTCAGTGCCCACCCGTAGACTGACAAATCACGGAAGCAAGAGCGCAGTTGACGGGGGGCCAGACATGTCCGGTGACGGGTACGGCAGATACGACCACGGTTTCGTCGTCCCGCCGATGCCGACGGCCCCGCCGCCGCCCCCGGCGGACGGCGCGCGGGCCGTCGCGGTGGCGGTGCTCAACCTCAGCGGCCTGGGACTGGGGTACGCCTGGGCGCGCCGCTGGGTCCTGACGCTGCTGTGCTGGATCGCCACCGCCGCCCTGCTCCTGGTGGCGCTGCCGGCCGACCCGGACGGCGTGCCGGGCTTCGCCCTCGTCCTGTACGCCGTGTTCCTCGCCGTGGTGGCGGCGCACGGCGCACGGGTGGGCCTGCGCGCCCGTACGGCGGGGCCTGCGCCGCTGGCGCTCGTGCTGGGACTCGTCCTGCTCGCCGTGCCGGCCGGGGGCGTCGTGCTCTACGACGACGCGCGGGACGAGGCGGTGCAGCAGATGCTGCTCGACCGGCTGGAGGAGGCCGACCGGCTGGTCGAGCGGTCCGGCAGACAGGCGTTCAGCATCGGCGAGGACGGCTACCGCGAGGCGCTGGAGACGTACGAGGACCTGAGCGCCGACCATCCGGACTCCCGCGCCGCCGGCCGGGTGCCGAACCGGATGAAGACCTTCTACTCGACGGTCGGCGCCTCCTACGCGACGGGCGACCACTGCGCGGCGATCGAGCCGCTGACCTTCCTGCGCAAGGTCCCCGACAGCATGCCCCGCACGGACCTGGGGGAGCTGGAGGAGTGGCCCGACGACCGCCTCGCCACCTCGCTCTACACCTGCGCCTCCGAGGCCCTGACGGCCGGCGAGACCGGCTGGGCGACGCACTTCGGTGAGCTGCTGACCACCTTCCCCGACTCCGAGCAGGCCGCGCGGGTCGAACCGGCGGTGGGCGCCGCCGTCACCGCGGCGTCGAAGGAGCTGCGCGGCGGCGAGCCGTGCACGGCGGTCCAACGGCTGCGGAGCCTGAGCTCCGACATCGACGGTCTGCCCGGCGAGGAGGCGGGCGTCGACGACACCCTCGCCCAGGACGCCGGACGGGCCACCGCCAACGCCGACTCGGGCACCTACCTGTGCGGCGTGGACCAGTACAAGGACGGCGACTTTGAAGCGGCGCAGACGACCATGGACGAGTTCGTCGAGGAGAACAAGAACAGCAAGAACCGCGCCCTCGCCCAGAAGATAGCGATCGCGGCGGAGATCGCCCAGACGGTGCCGGCCGCCGGGAAGCGCCTGCCCACGACCCGCAGCGGCGGCAGCATCTCGGTCACCGTGCAGAACGACAGCCCCGACGACATCACCGTGCTCTACACGGGCCCGGTCACCGGCAGCTTCACCCTCAAGGCCTGCGGCAGCTGCACGACCTACTCCCTCAGCAGCACCCTCTCCCCCGGCTTCGAACCGTGCAGCAGCGGCAAGAACTACCCGGAGCGCACCATCAGCCTGCCGCCCGGCACCACCTATTTCCTGCACAAGCCGCAGGGCGACAGTCTCTCCTCACCCGCCTCGGACACCGCCAAGCTCTCCTCGGGCTACATCTACACGGAGTGCGCCTACGCGACGCAGACGCTGGGCACGGGCCTCTGACGTCGGGTCCCGGGCGGTCCCCGTGTCGGCCGGTGCGGTCGCGGCGGGGGGACGTAGCGTGGCGTGATGTGCTGGAGTGCGACGGCCGATCTCGTGGCGGGCGCCGGGGTGGCCGCCGTCGGGGTGGCCTGTGTGACACGGGTGCGTGACCGCCGGGACCTGCCGCTCGCGGCGCTGCCACTGCTGCTCGGGGCGCACCAGGTCGTCGAGGCGGTGGTCTGGCGTGCGGGCGGGGGCCGGGGGCCCGCCACCGTCGTCTGGGCCGTCATCGCGCTGCCGGTGCTGGCGGTGTGGGTGCCCGCGGGCGTGCTCTGCGCCGCCCCCGCGCACGCCCGGCGCCGGCTGACCGTCCTGCTCGCGGCGGGAGTCGCCACCGCCGCGGTGCTCGCCCACGGTGTGGCCACCGGCCCGGTGACGGCCGAGATCCGCGGCCGTACGGTCGGCTACGCGCTCGACCTGTCCCGTCCGCCCGTCCTCGTCGCCGGCTACCTCCTGGCCACCGTGGGCTCCCTGCTGCTGTCCGGCGACCGGCGGCTGCTGGGGCTGGGTGTCCTGGTGGCGGTGGGCGCGGTGCTCTGCTGGGCGCTGTGGAGCCTGGAGTTCGTGTCGACGTGGTGCGCGTTCGCGGCCGTGTGCTCGGTGGTGCTGCTGGGCTGGGTCCGCGCCCGTCCGGCCGGCCGCCGGGTGCCGCCGTCGGGTGCTCGGGGTCAGTCCACCGGGTGACCCGGCTCGATGCCGAGGGCGTCACCGAGCCGTAGCAGGGGGCCCTCGCCGGTCCGTGCGTCCCACCTCACGGGTTCGAGGACGAAGCCGACGTGGTCGCCTCCGTCCACGCACCGCACGACCGCTCCCACGAAATGGGCCGCCGCGTCCTCCAGCACCACCGTCCCGCCGTGCCCCGGCGTCCAGCGGACCCGCGTGAACTTGTCGACCCGGTCGCCGGTCTCCCCGCCGAACAGGGCCGCCAGCTCGTGCTGCTGACGGGTCAGCAGATGCACGGCGAGGAAGTCCGCGGCACGGGCCACCCGGTAGGTGTGGTTGGCCTTGGACAGCCACACCACGTACCGCACCGGCCGCATGGAGCACTGTGAGGAGAACCCGACCAGGCACCCCGCCCGCTGCCCGTCCGCCGCGGCCGTGACCACGCACATCTGCGGGTCCAGCCGGTCCGTGAACGCGTCGACGTCCACCGCTTCCTCCCCTTGGGTCCTGTCCTCGCGGCGACCCGCCCGCATCTGACGCCGGGTCACCGCCTTCACCCTCCGAGTGCCCCGCCGTCCCGGGCTCGCACCACTGCGCGGGGTCGAGGGCCGGGGTGCGGCGATCAGAAGCCGATCATTCGTTTACCGGTCCCTCAAACCACCTGCGCCTCATGTGCCATACTCAGCCCGCTTGTAACACAATCCGACCGGGGGGTCCGTGTGTACGCCTGTTCCCTGGGCGCCCCACGGCAGGCGCGCCCCCGGCACCGCACGCCGGATCCACGACGCCCACGCCCCCGCGCGGTCCCCGCCGGCCCACCGGAGCCGATGACGCCCGCGCCCGCCGGGACCCGCCCCGGACCGCCCCGGACCGCCCCGACGGCGGGCCGTCCCGCGCCACCGGGCACCCGCGTCCGCACAACGGCCAGAACGTACGACGTACACCCGGCTGGAGGCCCGATGAAGAGCTCCCGACCCGTCCGCGCAGCGGTGGCGGCCCTGCTGGCCGCGGTACTGCTCACCGCCTGCTCCTCCGACGGCGCGGACGACGGGGTCCCGCGCGAGTGGATCGAAAAGACGTACACCGCGAGCGGAACGGGCTGGCTCGACGCCGACAGCACCCCGCCCCAGGTCGCCGACGCGATCCACGGCCATCGCCAGGCGCTCGACCGGGCGTACGGCGACAGCATGGTGTTCCTGCGCTACGGCGACGACATGGTCACCCTCTCGCCGCAGCCGAACGGCAGCCGGATCGAGATCGAGGACTACCGCAACGGCTACCACCGGCACAGCCAGTACCTCACCGCCTGGCCCGACCCGGACAGTTCGAGCTTCCGCGGCGGCGGCCCCGGTGAGGGCAAGTGACACCCCGCCCCCGACGGCGCACCGCGGGCCTGAAGACGTGAAGACGTGAAGACCTGGAGAAAGGCAACGCAGTGACCGAGATCTTCGAGTCGACCGGCCAGGCCCTGCTCTACGGAGTCGTGGGCCTCGTCGTGATGGCCGTCGGCTTCCTCGCCCTCGACCTCGTCACGCCCGGGAAGCTCTTCCACGTGGTCTGGAGGGACCGCAACCGCGGCGCGGCCGTGCTGCTGGGCAGCCAGTCCGTCGCCGTGGGCTACGTCGTCATGGAGGCCATCGGGGCCAGCGAGTCCGAGCTGGGCCTGGGCTACGGCCTGGTCAGCACGCTGCTCTACGGACTGGCCGGAGTGCTGGTGATGACGCTGGTCGGCATCGTGATCGGGCTGTTCACCCCCGGCCGGATGGGCGCGGTCGTCCTCGACGACAACGACGGCCGTCCGCACCCGGCCGCCTGGGTCCAGGGCGGCATGTACCTGGGGACCGCCTTCATGGTCGGCGCCGCACTCTCGTAAGCGCACCCGTGACCACCGCCCTGCACGACCGCGACACCGCGGCGCCCGCCCGCCCCCCGGCCGCCCGGCACTCCCGGGGGGCCCGCTTCCTCCTCCTGTTCAGCGTCTTCCTCTGCGCCGCCTGCGGCCTGGTGTACGAACTGGCGCTCACCGCGCTGGGCAGCTACCTCATCGGCAACTCCGTCCTCCAGACCTCCGTCGTCATCTCGGTGATGGTCTTCGCGATGGGCGTGGGCTCGCTCGCCGCGAAACCCCTGCGCCGCCGCCCGGTGGGGGCGTTCGCGCTGGTGGAGGGGGCGCTGGCGCTGGTGGGCGGCCTCTCCGTCCTGGTGCTGTACGCGGCGTTCGCCTGGCTGCGGCTCTACACCCCGGCGATGGTCGTCGTCGCCCTCGCGGTCGGGCTGCTGATCGGGGCCGAGATCCCGCTGCTCATGACGCTGCTCCAGCGCATCCGGCGGCAGGAGGCGGGCAGCGCCGTCGCCGACATGTTCGCCGTCGACTACATCGGGGCGCTCGTCGGCGGCCTGTGCTTCCCGCTGGTGCTGCTGCCGACGTTCGGCCAGTTGAAGGGCGCGCTGGTGGTCGGCGCGGTCAACGCGGTGGCCGGCGTCGTCGTGGTGGTGTTCATCTTCCGCCGGCAGACCCGGCGGATCGTCCGCGTCGGCCTGCTCTGCGGCGTCGCGGCGGTGCTGGCCGTGCTCGGCACGGCGTACGCGCTCGCCGACGACCTGGAGGTGACCGCACGGCAGCAGATGTACCGGGACCCGATCGTCCACGCCGAGACCACCGCGTACCAGGAGATCGTCGTCACCCGCTCCACCGCCTTCACCGGCGAGCCCGACATGCGGCTCTTCCTCAACGGCGACCTCCAGTTCAGCTCCGTCGACGAGTACCGCTACCACGAGTCGCTGGTGCACCCCGCGCTGTCGGGCGGCCGGGACAACGTGCTGATCATGGGCGGCGGCGACGGGCTCGCGCTGCGCGAGGTGCTGCGGTACGACGACGTGCGGCACGTGACGCTCGTCGAACTGGACCCGGCGATGACCCGGCTGGCACGCGGCTTCGCACCGCTGCGCGAGCTGAACGACGGGGCGCTGGACGACCCGAGGGTCGAGGTGGTCAACGCCGACGCGTTCAACTGGCTGCGCGACGCCCGGCAACGGTACGACGCCGTGATCGTCGACTTCCCTGACCCGGACACGGCGGCGCTGGCCAAGCTGTACTCGGTGGAGTTCTACAGCCTGCTCGGCCAGGTGCTGACCCCGCGGAGCAAGGTGATGGTGCAGAGCGGGTCGCCGTTCTTCGCCCCGAAGACGTTCTGGTCGATCGCGGCGACGATCGGGACGGCGGGGTACGCGACGACGGAGTTCCAGATCGACGTGCCGAGCTTCGGCAACTGGGGCTTCGTCCTGGCCATCCCCGGCGACGGCACGCCCCCGCCCCTGCGGCTGGCGTCCGACGCACCGCCGCTGCGCTACCTCGACGACGCGGTGCTGGAGGCGGCCACGGTGTTCCCCGTCGACCGCCGCCGGGTCGACGTACGGCCGAGCACGCTGATGGATCCGGCGGTGCTGGAGTACGTGCAGAACGAGTGGCGGAACTACTGAACCCGGCCCCTGGGCCCGGCCCCCGTGCCCGGACCACCGGGCCCGGACCAAACGGGCCGGGACCACGGGGCCCGGACCACGGGGCCCGGACCGCCGGGCCGGGACCACCGGGCCGGGACCGCCATGCCCGAACCACTGGGCCGGGACCGCCATGCCCGGACCAAACGGGCCGGGACCACCGGGCCCGAACCACTGGGCCGGGACCGCCGGGTCCGGCCGCCGCTCCCGAACCGCCGATCCCGGACCGGCCTCGAACCGCCGATCCCGGACCGACCTCGAATCGCCGGTCCCGGACCGACCCCGACCCGCTGCCCCAGGACCGAGCCCGATCCGCCACCCCGAAGCGACCCCGGACCAACCCCGAACCGCCACCCCGAACCGCCACCCCGAACCGCCGACCCCGACCCGCCGGTTCGGGCCCGCCCCCGGACCGCCGACCCCGGACCGACCCCGGACCGCAACTCCGGCCCCCCTCCCGACGGGCCCCCTCACCGGGCCGGTGGTTCCTCCGGGGCGTCCGCCGCCCAGGCCGCCGCGTGGGGGCCGAACTCGTTCTCCGCCGCGTACGCCGCCATGCGGGCGTCGCGGGCGCGGGCCTCGGGCCCGTCCGGCAGGTGGTAGTCCTCGCCCGCCCGCGCGGACCCGGCCTGCACGCGCGTGGCGGTCGCGAGCCGCCGGCGCACGTACCGGTCGAGCGCGGCGGGCACGTCGGCCGCCGTCGCCCCCGCGAGGGCGTCGCCGAGCACGGCCGCGTCCAGCAGCGCCTGCGCCGCGCCCTGGGCCTGGAAGGGCACCATCGCGTGGGCGCTGTCCCCGAGCAGGGTCACCCGCCCGGAGTTCCACCGCGCCAGCGGGGCGCGGGTGTGGAGACCGTGGCGGAGCATCCGCCCCGCGCGTTCGAGGACCCGCACCACCCGGGCGTCCCATCCGTCGAACTCGCGGAGCTGCTCCCCCGGTTCCGCCCGGTCGGTCCACGACTCCCGCGCCGCCTCCGCCCGGAACACGGCCACGACGTTGAGGAGTGCGCCGCGGCGCACCCAGTAGTGCACGACGTGCCGGCCCGGTCCGAGCCAGAGGGCGTATTCCGGCAGGTCGAGGCCGGCCACCTCGGCGGCCGGGAGCAGCGCCCGGTACGCGGCGGTTCCCGAGTAGACCGCCTCGTCCGCGCCGAAGAGCCACCGGCGGGCCGTCGAGCGCAGTCCGTCCGCGGCCACGACCAGGTCCGCGCCGAGGCGCTCACCGCCCGCCGTCGTCACGTGGGCGTACTCGTCGTCCTGTCCGACGCGGACGACGGCGCTGTCCAGGCGCACCGACCGGGACGGCACCGCGGCGGCCAGCGCCCGGTGCAGATCGGCCCGGTGGACCTGGAGATAGGGCGCACCGAACGCCTCCTCGGCCGCGCGCCCCAGTGTGGCGCGGCAGATCTCCGCCCCGTCGGACCAGGTGCGGAAGCTCAGGTGGGAGGGCCGGTCGGCCCGTGCCGCGACCGCGTCGAGCAGGCCCAGCCGGCGCAGCACGCGCGTCGCGTTGGGCGCGAGCTGGATCCCGGCGCCGGCCTCGGTGAACCGCGGCGCCCGTTCGACGACGGTGACCTCGCACCCGGCGCGGCGCAGGCTCACCGCGGCGGCCAGTCCCCCGATGCCCGCCCCCACGACGATCGCCCTCATGCCGCGCCCCCCACCTCGCCGGATCGCACGGCGTGCCGTGGATCCTCGCACGCGGCGCACCGTAGCCCCTTCCCCGACGCCGAGGGAAGGGGGCCGTCCCCGGGTGCCGTCGCGCCGCCGGGGACGCGGCCGGGCGCGGGTCAGCCGTTCTTGCGGGCCACTCCGCCGTAGATACCGATCGGCGGGGCATTGCGCGGGTCGGGGTCGTCGGGACGCCAGTCCGGGACCGGGACGAGGCCGGGCTCGACCAGGGTGAAGTCGCCGAAGAAGTCCAGGATCCGGGAGTGCGTCCGGAGGTTCATGGTCGCGCTGGCGCTGTTGTAGACGGCCGCGGCGTCCTCCCGCCGGTCCGCGTGGACGTCGCCCGTCGCGTGCGACAGGACGAGGTAGGAGCCGGTGGGCAGGGCGTCGCGCAGGGTGGCGACGATGCCGTCCGGGTCGTCCGCGTCGGGCACGAAGTGCAGGAGGGCCACCAGCATCAGGGCCACCGGCCGGTCGAAGTCGATGATCTTGCGCACGTCGGGGTGGTCCAGGATGCCGCGGGGGTCGCGCACGTCGGCCAGGACGACGGAGGTGTCGGTCCCCGCCATGAGGGCCATCGAGTGGGCGCTCACGATCGGGTCGTTGTCGACGTAGGCGATGCGGGTGTCGGGCGCGATGGCGTGCGCTATCTGGTGGACGTTGGGCTCGGTGGGCAGGCCGGTGCCCACGTCGAGGATCTGCCGGATGCCGCCCTCCGCGACGACGTGCCGGACGGCGCGGTGCATGAACTGCCGGTTCGCGCGGACGCCGACGCGTACCTCGGGCGCGGACTTCATGAACTCCTCGGCGGCCTCCCGGTCCACCTCGTAGTTGTCCTTGCCGCCGAGGAAGTAGTCGTACATCCGGGCGGGGTGGGGCTTGCTCGTGTCGATCTCGATCGACTGCGGGCGGCCGCCGCCGCTGCTGGGGGAGGTCATGATGCCTTGCTCCGTCCTGGACTCGCACCCGGCCACCGGTGGGACACCGCGGTGACTGACTGTCAGAACGGTATCCTGGCACGTCTCGTGGGCCGGCGCGTACCGGCGGACGGCGGTTCAGGCGCGGGCGGGCAGTCCGGAGCCGTCGACGGTGAGGTCGCGCAGCAAGCGGTCGAGGTAGGCGCGCAGCCGGCCCGCCATGTCGTACGTGCCCAGCGCGAGCGCCCACTGGAGCTGGAGCCCGTCCATCACGGCGGCGATCTCCGAGGCCGTGCCCTCGCAGTCGGTGTCCGCCGCGAGTTCGCCCCGGGCGACCGCGGCACGCAGGGTCTCGGCGACCTGCTCGACGACCAGGCGGTAGCGGCGGACGAAGTAGTCGTGGGCGGGGTGGCCCGTCTCCCCGGCCTCGGCGGCGAGGACGTTGAACATCTTGGTGCGTCCGGGCCGCGCCGCGTTGTAGCGGGCGAGGTCGATCAGCGCCTCGAAGGCCTCGACGGCGGTGCGCGGTCCGGGCGAGAAGAACCGCACGACGTCCTGCTCGTCGCTGTGCCGCAGGACCGAGACGAGCAGGTCCTCCTTGCTGCGGAAGTGGTGCAGGAGACCGCCCTGGGTGATGCCGACGTCCTTGGCGATGCGGGCGAGCGAGGAGGCGTGGAACCCCCACTGGGCGAAGTGCCCGACGGCGACGTCCAGGATCCGGGCGCGGCGCTCGTCACCCACGGCGTAGCCACCGCGGGCGACGGTTCGACGGGGCTTGGTGTCCTGCTTGCGGTCCATGCCGGTCACCCTAATCCGTGCCCACACAACGCTCAGGGGGATGTGATTCAAGCCACGAACAAAAACCTACTACCCACTCGGTTTTTTGCTTACGGTGAGGGCGCCGGGACGGCGAGGAAGCCGTCCCCCCTGCCATTGGAGAGCCGCCATGGCCGTCGTCCCCGACGCCGCGCAGAGCGCCGAGTCCCCCGCTCAGGCCTCGCCCACCCCACCGCCCCCAGCCCCCGGAACGCTGGTTTTCGGCCTCGCCTTCGCCCAGTTCGGCGTGATGGTCTCGCTGCTGACACCGGTGATGGTCACGCTCGCGCTGCGCGTCGCGCAGATCGTCCCGGAGGCCGGCCGGGGAACCGCCCTCGGGCAGGTCCTCTCCCTCGGCGCGATCCTGGCGATGATCGGCAACCCGGTCTTCGGCTCCCTGTCCGACCGCACCCGCGGCCGCTTCGGCCGTCGCCGGCCCTGGCTGGTCGGCGGCATGGCGGCCGGCTTCCTGGGCCTGCTCGTGGTCGCGCTCGGCGGCAGCGTGCCGGTGCTCATGCTCGGCTGGGCGCTCGCCCAGCTCGGCGGCAACGCGGCCCTGTCGGCGGTCGTCGCCTGCGTCCCCGACCTGGTGCCCGAGCAGCAGCGCGGCAAGGTCTCCGGCATCGTCGGCATGATGACGTCGGTGGCGATGGTGGCGGGCACCGTCCTGGCGAACGTGTTCAGCGACAGCCTCGCCCTGGCCTTCGTCGTGCCGGCCGTGCTCGGTCTGGCCGGCGTGGTCTACCTGGCCGTGGTCATGAAGGACCGCCCGGCCGCCGCGGGCGCCTTCGCGCCGTACGGCGTGCGCGAGTTCCTCCGGTCGTTCTGGGTCGACCCCCGGCGCCACCCCGACTTCGCCTGGAACTTCGCCGGCCGCTTCCTGGTCTTCGTCGGCATCTCCTGCGTGACCAGCTACCAGGTGTACTTCCTGATGGACCGGCTCGGCTACGGCGCGTCCGAGGTCTCCGGCAAGATCCTCGTCAGCACGGTCGTCATGGTCGCGGCGGTCGTCGCCGGCTCGCTCCTCGGCGGTGTCCTCTCCGACCGGTCGGGCCGCCGCAAGCCGTACGTGCTCGGCTCCTCGCTGCTGCTGGCCGTCGGCCTGCTCCTGATCGCGACGGCCTACTCCTTCCCGTTCTTCCTCGCGGCCATGGTCGTCTTCGGCTTCGGCGAGGGCCTGTACCTCTCGGTCGACGTCGCCCTCGCGGCGGCCGTCCTGCCGAACCCGGAGGAGTCCGCGAAGGACATGGGCGTGCTCAACATCGGCAACGCGCTCCCGCAGTCCCTCGTCCCCATCGTCGCCCCCGCCTTCCTGGCGATCGGCGGCGGCGGCCAGAACTACGGTGCGCTCTTCCTCTTCGGCACCATCGCGTCCGTGCTCGGCGCCCTCGCCGTCCAGTTCATCCGCAGCGTCAAGTAAGGCAGCCCCGTCATGACATCCGCGTCCCAGGTCCGCAACGAGGGCCACCCGTACCAGAACGCCGAACTCCCGGTGGAGCAGCGGGTCGAGGACCTCCTCGCCCGGATGACGGTCGCCGAGAAGGCGGGCCAGCTCTTCCACGCCATGCTGGCCATGAAGCCCGACGGCTCCACGGTCGAGAAGGGCGACCCGGGCATGGTGGCCATGGACACCACCCACATGCTGCACGGCCAGTACCTGACCCACTTCAACCTGCTGGGCAGCCATGAACCGGCCGCCATCGCCCGCTGGCAGAACACGCTCCAGGCGATGGCCGCCGACACCCGCCTCGGCATCCCGGTCACCCTCTCCACCGACCCCCGCCACGCCTTCACCGACAACGTCGGCGCCTCCTTCAACGCCGGCGCCTTCTCGGCCTGGCCCGAGCCGCTGGGCCTGGCCGCCCTGCGCGACCCGCAGCTCGTGCACGACTTCGCGGACACCGTGCGCCGCGAGTACCTCGCCGTCGGTTTCCGCGTCGCCCTGCACCCCCAGATCGACCTGGCGACCGAGCCCCGCTGGTCACGGCAGAACGGCACGTTCGGCTCGGACGCCGCCCTCACCTCCCGGCTCGTGCGCGCCTACGTCCGCGGCCTCCAGGGCGAGAAGCTGGGCCGGCACTCCGTCTCGGCCATGGTCAAGCACTTCCCCGGCGGCGGCCCCCAGAAGGACGGCGAGGACCCGCACTTCCCGCACGGCAAGGAGCAGGTCTACCCGGGCGGCATGCGCGACCTGCACCTGGAGCCGTTCAAGGCGGCGATCGACGCCGGCTGCGCGCAGATGATGCCGTACTACGGCCAGCCCATCGGCACCGACTGGGAGGAGGTCGGCTTCGGCTTCAACAAGGACGTCGTCCAGGGGCTGCTCAGGGACCGGCTCGGCTTCGACGGCATCGTCTGCACCGACTGGGGCCTGATCACCGACGCGGAGATCTTCGGCGAGCCGCACCCGGCGCGGGCCTGGGGCCTGGAGTCGCTCTCGGAGGCCGAGAAGGCGGCCCGGGTCCTGGAGGCGGGCTGCGACCAGTTCGGCGGCGAGTCCCGCCCCGAACTCGTCGTGGAGCTCGTCGAGTCGGGCCGCCTGCCCGGGTACCGCCTCGACGCGTCCGTGCGGCGCGTCCTGCGCGAGAAGTTCGTCCTCGGCCTGTTCGACGACCCCTACGTCGACGTGGACCGGGCCGCCGAGACCGTCGGCCGCGCCGACTTCAAGGACGCCGGCGCGCGGGCCCAGCGCCGCTCGCTCACCCTGCTGACCAACGGCCGCGCGACCCTGCCGGTGACCGGACGGCCGAAGCTGTACGTGAGGAACGTCCAGGAGGAGACGGCGGGCGCGTACGGGCAGGTGGTCGCCGACCCCGCCGACGCGGACCTCGCCGTCCTGCGGCTGCGCACCCCCTACGAGCCGCGCGCCAACAGGTTCGAGTCGTTCTTCCACTCCGGTTCCCTCGCCTTCCCCGAGGAGGAGCTGAAGCGGATCCTCGACCTGCTCGACACCGTCCCGACCGTCGTCTGCATCAACCTGGAGCGCGCCGCCGTGATCCCGGAGATCGCGGAGCGGGCCGCCGCCCTGATCGCCGACTACGGCGCGAGCGACGACGCGCTCCTCGACGTGGTCTTCGGCCGGGCCAGGCCCGAGGGCCGGCTGCCCTTCGAGCTCCCCCGCTCCATGGAGGCGGTCGCCGCCTCCCGGCCCGACGTCCCCGACGACACCGCGGACCCCGTCTTCCCGCACGGGGCCGGCCTGTCCCTGTGACCGGTGCCGCCGCGGACGGGCCGCACGGGGAGGGTCCCGGCGGCCCGGTGCCCTCCCCGTCCGGACCCGACACCGCGCCGGTTCCGGTACGGCCCCGCCCTGACACGCCGGCGGGCCCGGCCCCCCGAGGGGAACCGGGCCCGCCGGCCGCGTCGAGCGGTCCCGTGCCGGCGCGTCAGCCGCGCAGGGCCCGGACCGCGGCCTCCAGCCGCTTGCCGTAGTCTCCGTCGGCCCGGCGGAAGTTGTCGATCGCCCGCTCGGCGATGTCGTCGCGGGAGACCTTGGCGATGAAACCCGCCAGGTTGCCGATCAGGCGCTCCTTCTCGTCCTCGGTCATCAGGCGGTAGAGGTTGCCCGCCTGCACGAAGTCGTCGTCCTCGGCGTGGACCGGGGTCACGTGGTGGCCCGTCGCCCCGGTGACCGGGGTGGCGCCCCACAGCGGACGGTCCGTCTGGAACGGGCCGCCGAAGCTGTTCGGCTCGTAGTTCTTCGCGCCGCCGTGGCGGCCGTCGTACAGGAAGCCGTCACGGGAGTGGGTGCGCGCCTCGGTGGCGTGCGGACGGTTCACCGGCAGGTGGTCGGCGTTGATGCCGACGCGGTAGCGGTGGGCGTCGCCGTACGCGAAGAGGCGGCCCTGGAGCATCTTGTCCGGGGACGGGCCGATGCCCGGCACGAAGTGCGCGGGGCTGAAGATCGACTGCTCGACCTCGGCGAAGATGTTCCGCGGGTTGCGGTTGAGCTCCAGCCGGCCGATCCGGACGACCGGGTAGTCGGCGTGCGGCCACACCTTGGTCAGGTCGAACGGGTTGAACCGGTAGTGCGCCGCGTCGGCCGCCGGCATGATCTGCACGCCCACGGTCCAGGAGGGGAACTCGCCCCGCTCGATGGACTCGCGCAGGTCGCGCTGGTGGGAGTCGGGGTCCGCACCGGCGAGCCGGCCGGCCTCGTCCGCCGTGAGGTTCTTGATGCCCTGGTCGGTCTTGAAGTGGTACTTGACCCAGAAGACCTCGCCGGCCTCGTTGTTCCACTGGAAGGTGTGCGAGCCGAAGCCGTCCATGTGGCGGTACGAGGCGGGGATGCCGCGGTCGCCGAAGAGCCAGGTCACCTGGTGGGTGGACTCGGGCGACAGCCCCCAGAAGTCCCAGACGTTGTCCGCTTCCTGCGAGCCCGTGTACGGGTCGCGCTTCTGGGTGTGGATGAAGTCGGGGAACTTGATGGCGTCCCGGATGAAGAACACCGGGGTGTTGTTGCCGACGAGGTCGTAGTTGCCCTCCTCGGTGTAGAACTTCACCGCGAAGCCCCGCGGGTCGCGGACGGCGTCCGCCGCGCCCAGGTTGCCGGCCACGGTCGAGAAGCGCAGGAAGACCTCGGTCTCCTTGCCGACCTCGGAGAGGAACGCGGCACGGGTGTACGGCGTCACGTCGTCGGTCACCGTGAAGGTGCCGTAGGCGCCGGCGCCGCGGGCGTGGACGACACGCTCCGGGATGCGCTCGCGGTTGAAGTGGGCCAGCTTCTCCAGCAGGAGCTGGTCCTGGACGAGGACCGGGCCGCCGGCGCCCGCGGTCTCGCTGTTCTGGTTGTCGGCGACCGGAGCACCGGCCTCCGTCGTGAGAGGTCCCTGGGTCACGTGCGCCTCCTGCGTCGTTCTCGTCGTTCCGTCCCGTGGCCGGAGGCTCCCTCACCCCTGCGAGGTCCCCGGCCAGAACCGGTTTCGATCCTACATTGGACTATGTCTAAGTCAAGCGTTACTCCAGAGCCGTACTCATTCAGGAACTGGTCGCCCTTGTTGTTAGGATCAAGTCCATGAGCGACCTTGTGGAACGGCTGCGCGAAGGCGGATGGCGGATGACCGCGCAGCGGCGCGTGGTGGCCGAGGTCCTGGACGGCGAGCACGTCCACCTGACGGCCGACGAGGTCCACGCGCGGGCCGCCGCCAGGCTGCCGGAGATCTCCCGGGCGACGGTCTACAACACGCTCGGGGAGCTGGTCTCCCTCGGTGAGGTGACCGAGGTCGCCACCGGCGGGCGCGCCACGCGGTACGACCCGAACACCCGTCACCCGCACCACCACCTGGTCTGCGCCGGGTGCGGCGTGATCCGCGACGTCCGACCGAGCGGCGACCCGATGGCCGCCCTGCCCGATGCGGAGCGCTTCGGGTTCACGCTCTCCGACGTCGAGGTGACGTACCGCGGACTGTGCCCGGCCTGCGCGCCGTCACCCCGACAGAGCGGCACGACACCGCGCTGAAAGCGGAACGGCCACTGCTCGGGTCACCCGGAGGCGGCCGGCCGGGCTTGATCTCGATGCGGCAGATGCCGACGTTCCGCTGGCCGCCGTTCTCCGGGTCGTCGCCCGGCGGAATCACGGCCGGCCCGGCACCGCACTCGCGGTGCCGGGCCGGAGGACCGGACAGTGTCCGCCGTCAGCGGCGGACCGGAGCGGTGGCGCCGTAGCGCCGCTCGAAGCGCTCCACCCGTCCCGCGGTGTCCACGACACGCGAGGTGCCGGTGTGGAACGGGTGGCTCGCCGACGAGATCTCGACGTCGACGACCGGGTACGTGGCGCCGTCCTCCCACTCGACCGTGCGCTGCGTGCGGACGGTGGAGCGGGTGAGCAGCTGGAAGCCTGCCGCGCGGTCGCGGAAGACGACCGGGCGGTACTCGGGGTGAATGCCTTGCCTCATGGGGTGTCCTTCCTCCTGGGTCCTCCGCCGTGGCGCGACGGAGGCGGGGGCGGCGTTTTCGTGTAGCGGGCCGGCGCTCTCCGCGGGGGAGGCCAACGCTCTCCGCAGGGGGAGGTCAGCGCTCTTCGCGGAAGAGGACGTGTTCGCCGGCCACCGGGTCGTACTTGCGCAGGACCAGCCGGTCGGGATCGTTCAGACGGTTCTTGCGGGTCACGTAGGTGACTCCCGTGCCGGCCGTCGACTTCAACCGGACGACGGGCCGCGTGGTGCTGCGTGCCATGAGGTGCTCCTTCCGCCACCACCCGAGTCGCTTGACTCGAACATGTCATACATGCTCTGCAACAAGGCTGCCCGGTGCCGCATTCCCGGCGCCCCGGCCTCCCGTAGCGGGCGCGTCATGGGCGGCCCACTCGGCGGCCCGGAGCGTGTTGACCAGCAGCATGGCGATGGTCATCGGGCCCACGCCGCCGGGTACGGGCGTGATGCGGCCGGCGATGCCGTCGAGTTCGGCGGCGCGGACGTCGCCGGCCAGGCCGTCGGGGGTGCGGTGGATGCCGACGTCGATGACGGTCGCGCCGGGCGTGATGTGCTCGGGGCCGATGAGACCCCGTACCCCGGTGGCGACCACGACGATGTCGGCGGGCCGGGTGACGGCGGGGAGGTCGGTGGTGAACTCGTGGGCGACCGACACCGTCGCGCCGCGCCGCAGCAGCAGGTGCGTCAGGGGGCGGCCGACGAGTTCGCCCCAGCCGACCACGGCGACGCGCGCGCCGCGCAGTTCGATGCCCTCGGCGTCGAGCAGTTCGACGACGCCGCTGGGAGTGCAGGGGCGCAGTCCGCGCGCGCCGCGGGCCAGCCGTCCGGCGCTGGCCGTGGTCAGTCCGTCGACGTCCTTGGCCGCGGGGATCCGGTCGATCAGCGCGGCCGCGTCGAGCCCGTCGGGCAGGGGCAGTTGGAGGAGGATGCCGGAGACGACCGGGTCGGCCGCCAGTTCGTCGATGACCGCGGCGACCTCCTCGTGGCCGGCCCTCCGGGAGAGGTGGCGGTGGACGTCGCGCATGCCCGCCTCACGGATGGCGCGGCGTTTCGCGGCGACGTAGACGGCGCTCGCCGGGTCGTCGCCGACCAGCACGGTCGCCAGGCCGGGCACGTGTCCGGTGCCCGCGGCCCGGGCGACCCCTTCGGCGACCCGGGCCCGGATCCTCCGGGCGATCCGGGCACCGTCGATCGTGGTTGTCATGGTGGCGCACCGCTTTCTGCTGGTGAACGAATCGCCCGGCGGAGAGGACCGCGCGGGGACCGCGGCCGTGTGCGACCGCGGTCGTACGGCGGCGCCGCGGACCGGGCGGCGGTGAGCACCGGAGCGGCGGTGAGCACCGGAGCGAACCGGGCGTGAGGTCCGCGCCGGTCCGCCGCGCCCGCGCCGCCCCGACGGCCCGTGGTCCGGCGCGCGACAGGACCGCCTGTCCCCCGCTCCGGGGAGATTCCCGGCGGCTTTCCGGGCGGCTTTCCGGGCGGTTTTCGGGACGGTCTTCCGGACGGTTCTCCGGACGGTCTTCCGGACGGTCTTCCGGACGGTCTTCCGGACGGTCTTCCGGACGGTTGCCCGGACGGTCTTCCGGACGGTTGCCCGGACGGTTCTCCGGACGGTTTTCCGGTCGGGTTCCTGCCGGTTCCGTGGAGGAACGGCGCTTCAGGCGAAGACGATGGTGTGGTTGCCGTTGCGGATGACCCGGTCCTCCGCGTGCCACAGCACCGCGCGGGAGAGGACGGCGCGCTCGACGTCGGCGCCGCGCCGGGAGAGGTCGGCGGCGGTGTCGGCGTGGGTGACGCGGACGACGTCCTGTTCGATGATCGGGCCCTCGTCGAGGTCCTCGGTGACGTAGTGCGCGGTGGCCCCGACCAGCTTCACGCCGCGCTCCTTGGCCTTGGCGTACGGGCCGGCGCCGATGAAGGCGGGGAGGAAGGAGTGGTGGATGTTGATGATCGGTACGCCGACCTTCTCGATGAAGTCCGCGGACAGGATCTGCATGTAGCGGGCCAGGACGACGAAGTCGACGTTGTCCTTCAGCAGCCGCAGGTGCTCGGCCTCGGCGGCCGACTTGTCCGGGCCCATGGACGGGACGTGGAAGAACGGGATGCCGAAGCCGCGCACCTCCTCGGCGACGTCCGGGTGGTTGGAGATCACCATCGGGACGGCGACCGGGAGCTGGCCCCGCCGGTGGCGCCAGAGCAGGTCGAGCAGGCAGTGGTCGGACCTGGAGGCGAAGATCGCCATCCGCTTCGGCACCGACAGGTCGCGCAGTGTGCAGGCGAGGCCGTACTTCCTCACCAACTCCTCCTCCAGGTCGGCCCGGAGGGCCGGCAGGGCGGCCTGGAGGCCGTCCAGGCCGAAGACGGTGCGCTGGAAGAAGGCGCCCCCCTGCGGATTGTCCGAGTACTGGTCGAGGGAGACGATGTTGGCGCCGTGCCGGCTGAGGACGGCGGTCACGGCCGCGACGATGCCGGTGGCGTCGGCGCCCTGGACGATCAGTGCGGCCTGGTGGTCCGTCCCCTGCTGCTTCTTGGCCGTGCCGGCCGGTGTGGCCTGGGTGACCGTCATGCGAGAGCTTCCTTCCTGAACTGCGCGATCCATGCGGAGGTGGCCTTCAGACCGCCGAACGTATAGAAGTGGATCTTCACTTCGCCGTGCCGGACCCGGTCGTACCCTTCGGCCAGGGCGCGCAGGAACCGGTCCGGTCCGGCGGTGCCCATGAGGTTGGTGATCGACAGGCCGTACTTCTTGGCGATGGAGGCGCTGGTGCCGACGCCGAACCGGGTGGCGTAGGACATCAGGCGCCGCACGCCCGCCGGTCCCGGGACACCGATGCGCACCGGGAGCGTGATGCCTTCGCCTCGGACCCTCTCGATCCAGGCGAGGACGGGGTCGACGTCGAAGCCGAACTGCGTGATGACGCTCCCGTCCAGCCGCTGGGCGGCCAGTGCCGCGCTCTTGTCCCGCAGCGCGGACCACAGCGCGTCCGTGCCGATGGCCGGGTGGCCTTCCGGATAGCCGCTGATACCGACGTGCCGGACCCCGTACTCCCGCAGCAGGCCCGACTCGATCAGGGCGAGGGAGTCCTCGTAGGGCCCTTCGGGACGGGCGGGGTCGCCGCCGACGGCGAAGACGTCGTCGCCGGTCCCGTCGGCCCGGAGCCCGGTGAGGAACTGTTCGAAGTCGGCGCGGGAGCCGAGGCGGCGGGCGGAGATGTGCGGTACCGGCACGAAACCGAGGCGTTTCACCGCTCGCGCGGCCTCGAGCCGCATCCGCAGGTCCTCGTTGCCGAGGAACGTGACGTTGATGCGGGTGCCCTGCGGGATGAGGCCGGCGGCCTCCTCCAGCCTGGGCACGTCCTTGCCGGTCATCTCCAGGGAGAAGTCCTCCAGCAGCGAGGTGCTGACCGCCGCGGAGGACGTGCTGAGGGGGTTCATCGTGCTCCTTGTCGAGGCGGGGCGCGGTGCGGCCGGCCCGGTGGGCGGGCCGGGGTTCCGGCCGGCCGCTTGCGGCGCGGGACCGGCCGTACCGCGTGGTGCCGGTGCGCGTCAGGCGTCGCGGCGGTACTCGGTGCGGGCGTGCCGGTCGAACGGGCTGGGCTGCACGGTGGCGCGGACGCGCGGGAACCCGAGGTCGGCCTCGGGGTCGGTACCGGTGCCGGGGTGCTCGCCCCAGACCACGGTGACCTCGGTGCCGGGGGCGGCGTACGCGGGGTCGATCAGGGTCTGGGACAGGACGCTGCCGACCGGGTCGATCGACGCGGTCTGCATGGTGACGCCGACCGGCCCCGCGGACGTCTCCACGCGGTGGCGGGCGTAGCTGAGCACGTAGCCGGGGTCCGCTCCCCCGCCGAGCACACGGCGCACGTCGTCGGAGTCGAGGACCAGGGTCACCTTCCTGCGGAGGCCGTCGTCCTTCCTGGCCTCGAGCAGGGCGTCCCGGCCGTGGAAGTCGTGACCGAAGTGGATCATCTTCCCGTAGCCCAGCTCGAACGGGGAGACGTAGTAGTCCTCGATGTCCGGCGAGAAGAAGCTGCCGTGCAGCGGGCGCTTGCCCTCGATGCCGAACAGCGGGAGCCACCTGCGGTACTCCGTCAGCTCGGGGTCGGTGTAGATGCCGGGGACCGGCGAGGGGATCCAGCCGCTCTCCACGCTCGGCGTCGCGTACGCCAGGGCGCCGACCTGGACCAGGCCGAACGGTTCCCCGGCCGTCAGGAACGCCTCGTGCACGAAGGAGGCGTGCTCCCAGGGGCCGATGAACTCGTAACCGGCCTGACCGGCCATGCCGTGGCGCAGCGCCTTGAAGGCGCGGCCGTCGAGCGTGACCGGCGTGGAGTGGAAGAACTTGGTCTCCGGTACCGGACCGCCGAAGACCTCCTCGATCAGCGCGAGCGCCAGCGGGCCCTGGATCTGGTAGCGGAAGAGCTTGGGGTCCCCGCCGCCGGGGCGGAAGGCGGAGGACGGGTCGGTGGCGAAGGAGACGTCGTACCCGCCCTTCTCCGCGTGGTACCGCACCCAGTGCTGGGACGCCGGAACGCCACTGAGCAGATAGGCGTGCTCGGCCTCCCGGGAGAGGATGCCGTCGGTGACGATGTGGCCGTGGCGGGTCACCGGCACGTACTGCTTGGCCTGCCCGACCGCGAACTTCTCGAAGTTGTTGGCGCCGTGGTCGGCCAGGAGCCGGGTGGCGTCCGGGCCCTCGATCCACAGGTCGAACATGTGGTGCGACAGGTTGAGCAGCGCGACGCCCTCGTGCCACGACGCCTGTTCCTTCCGCCAGCCGGCGTACTCCCGGTCGACGACCTCGGGCGTCCACGGTTCCGCGCCCGGCTGCCACAGCAGGTCGATGGGCGAGCCGGCCTTGTCGATGCCGTCCTGAAGGCTGGGGGTGGTCATGCGACTCCTTCGTCCGAGGGGCTAAATCGATTTAGTGAGCGGGTCGGGCCGTTCGCGGCTCAGCATGGAGAAGATCGCGGCGAAGCGTCCACTAGAACGATCTAGCGCAAGCTAGCAGAGAGTGTCTTCCCCTGGCGATATGCGCGTCACGTCTTCCTCGCGGCCGAAGCCGGTGTCGGTCCGGGTCAGCGGCGGGGATCGTAGGTGAGGGCCTTGACCTCGCGGAGGGTGGGAACGGCTTCGACGGCCCGGACGCCCGCCAGGGAGCCGACCTGGTCGGCCAGGTAGGCGAACAGCTCCTCCGTCGTACGGCACAGCACCGAGACCACCACGTTGACCCGGCCGCTGACCATCGCGGCGAAACGCACCTGGCGGTGGGCGGCGAGTGCCTGCCCGACGGAACGCAGCCGCCTCGGTTCGACCCTCAGCCACAGCACCGCCTCGGTGCCGTGGCCGAACGGCTCGTGGTCGTGCTCGACGTCGAAATAGAGCACGCCCGTCCCGCGCAGCCGGTGCAGGCGCCGCTTGATCACCGACTCCGTCCGGCCGGTCGCCGTCGCGAGATCGAGGGCCGTGGTCCGCCCGTCGTGACGCAACAGCTCCAGCAGGGCCTCGTCGAGGGCGTCCAGGACGACCGGCTGCGCCACCGTCTCGGGCGGGTCCGGGCGCAGCGCGGCCTCCTGCGCGGGTTCCAGCGCGTCGATCTTGTTCAGCCAGCCGAGCGGGCCGCCGTAGAAGTGGTGCAGGACGCAGTAGGCGTCGACCGACGTGACCCTCCGGGTGCGCGGGAGCCGCTCCAGGAGCAGCTCGTCCCGGTCCTGGCGGCTGCGCGGCTTCATCGCGCACATCACCTCGGTACCGCCGGACATCAACCCGATGTAGGAGGTGTCGGGCCGGCGTGCGAGGGCGTCGGCCAGGGGCGTGGCGGCGTCGGGGGTGCAGCGCAGACGCACGATCCAGTCGGTGCGCCCCAGCCTGCTGTGGTCGGCCATGCCCAGCACCCTGAGCCGTACCTCGCTCCGCAGCCGCCGGTAGCGGCGGGCGACGGTCTGGTCGGAGACGCCGAGGACCTCGGCGATCCGGCTGAAGGGCGCCCGGCCGTCCAGTTGCAGTGCCTGGAGCAGGCGCAGATCGAGTGCGTCGGGCTGGTACACGGGTGCTGCCTTCATCGCCCCTTCTCGGATCCGCACCCGTCTTCTCGGGTACGTGCTTGTCCATCGCCGGTACGTGCGCGTCCGTTGCCGGTACGTGCTTGTCCTTCTCGGGTACGCCCTTGTCGTTCCGGGGCACTCCCTTGTCCTTCTCGGATGCGCACCTGACATTCTCGGTGCGCACCTGCCGCGGCGCAGGCGCGCACGGAGCCGCGTGGCTCGCGGCGCGCACGGAGCCGCGTGGCTCGTCGCGGCCTCCACCGCTGCTGCGCTCACTCCGGGCTCCTTCGCGTCCGTAGGCGGACCGCCGTCGTTCGAACGACCTGGGAACCATGCGGTGCGCTCGGCGGACGAGGCGAGCCGGAGGGTCCGCACGGCCCGAATCCGACATGAGCGATGCTCTCCGGGGCCGCAAGTTCCGCCTCCGGCCGGATCCCTAGAATGGCGGTGCGCCGTCCCAGGGGGCGTACGGTGCACGGACCGCGTCGAAGCAGGGGTGATGGGCACTTCCGGAAGAGTCACGCTGAACGACGTGGCGGCGGCCAGCGGGGTCTCCCGCGCCACCGTCAGCTTCGTCCTCAACGACGACCCCCGCCAGACGATCTCCGCCGCCACCCGGGACCGGGTCAAGCAGGCCGCCCGTGACCTCGGCTACGTACCGCACGGAGTCGCCCGGGCGCTGCGCGAGGGCACCTCCCGCGTCGTCGTCCTGAACATCGACGCGGGCCTGGAGGGCGCGTACTCCCGCAGTTACGTCCAGGGGCTCGACGCGGAACTGGCCGCCCACGAGCACGTCCTGCTCGTCCGGCACGGACACCACACGCCGCAGTCCACCCGGCAGGTCCTCGACGCCATCGCCCCCCGCGCCGTCATCCGCTTCGGCGAGACCTACCTCACCGGCCGCGAACTCGACGACCTCGGCGGCGGCTGGCGCGACGGCCTCGCCGCCCACTCCGCGCTGCAACTGCGGCATCTGGTGGAGCACGGCCACACCCGCATCGCCGTGGCCCTGCCCGACACCGCATCGCCGCTCGCCGCGGCCCGCTCGAAGTTCACCGGGCAGGCCGCGAGGAATCTCGGGGTCGCCACCCCGGGCTCGTTCGTCACCCCCCTCGACCGGGCCGCCTGCGCCGAAGCCGTCGCGGCGTTCCTCACCGGCGCCCCCGAGGTGACGGCGATCGCCGGCTTCAACGACGACGTCGCCCTGCGCGTGCTCATGGCCCTGCACGACCTGGACCGCCGGGTGCCGGACGAGGTGGCCGTCATCGGCTTCGACGACAACGGCTACGGTGCGTACGTCACCCCCTCGCTGACCACCGTCAACGTCGACGCGGAAGCCCACGGTCGGCTCAGCGCCCGCCTCGCCCTGGGCCTGGACACCGGCGGCCTGCGCCCGCCGCCCGCGCGCGTGGTCGTCCGGCAGTCGGTCTGACCGCCGCGCGCCGAGGACGCGGGCTCGCGCATGGCCCGCCCGTCCCGTGCCCGCCGGCACCCGGGGCCGCCGTACCCGGCCGGCACCCGTGGCCGCCGCGCGCGGTCGGTGGCCGCCGAAGTCGCTGTCCGCCCGCGCACCGACGTTCAGTGCGGTGCCGGCCCCTCGACGCCCTCCGCCGGCGCGGTCCCGGGAATCCGTTCGAGAGCGGCTGCCATGTCGATGCCGTCGGCGGCCGCCATGAGGGCCCGTGCCGCGACCGAGGCGGGTTCACGCCGCAGGACCAGCAGGCCCATCTGCTCGGTGCGCACCGGTTCCACCAGGGGCACCGCACGCATGCCCCGGTCCTTCCTCGACGCCCTCGGCGAGGAGTTCTCCTTCACTCCCCGCCGGCTGACCGCGCACATCTCCACCAAGCTCAACCGCTCCCACGCCGTGTGCGGCCGGACGGCGCTCATCCTCCCGACCCTGGGCCGCAGCGACCGCGACGTCCAGGCGGGCGGGGAGCAGTTCATGACGGTCGAGGACTCGATGAGCGAGGTGCACGCCACCCGTGGGCGGCTCGCCCCGGCCTCACCGCACCTGCTGAGCGAGGTGTCCATCATCAGCCGCCTCGCCCGGCTGACCCTCGGGGACGAGCCCGGCATCCCGTGGGAGGAGTTCGAGGCCGACTACGACACCGTCCGCGACCGGATCGCCCGCGTCGTGCCCGGCTTCGAGGACTACAACACGCGCGTCCGCCGCCCCGGCGGCTTCCGCCTGCCCAACCCCGGTCGACCGCAGGGAGTTCCGCACGCCCAGCGGCAAGGCCGTCTTCACCCGCAACGACTTCACCGCGCTGCGGGCGCCCGAGGGACACCTCATCCTGCAGACGCTGCGCTCCCACGACCAGTGGAACACCGTCCCCTACGCCATGGACGACCGCTACCGCGGCATCACCGGCGGCCGGCGCGTGGTCCTGGTCAACGCCGCCGACATCGCCCGGCTGGGGCTGGCCGACCGGGACCTGGTGGACCTGGTGGGCGTCTGGGAGGACGGCAGGGAACGCCGGGCCCCCGGCTTCCGGGTGATCGCCTACCCGACGCCGGAGGGTTCCGCCGCCGCGTACTACCCGGAGACCAACGTCCTGGTCCCCCTCGACAGCGTCGCCGACATCAGCAACACCCCGACCTCCAAGGCGGTCGTGGTGCGGCTGGAACCCGCCCCGGACCACCGGGCGGCCGCGGAGTCCGGCGGGGCGGCAGCGGCCCGCTGACCGGCCCGCCTCCTCGACGCGGGCGCCGCTGCCGACCAGGCGGCACGCCCGTCGGCCGCGGCCCCCGCGTCGGGGCGAGCGGGGTCAGCCCAGGGACTTGATCAGGCGTTCGATGCGGGCGGCGACCTTCTCGGCGGTGCCCTCGACGTAGAAGCCGTCACGGGCCTCGTAGGTGTGATGGTCGAAGTTCCAGCGGTCGGGCATGTTCTTGGCTCCGCCGTCGAACATCGACATGACGAACGTGCTGGGGAAGGACGACGCCTCACGGATGGCGTTCGCGGTGCTGGTCGACAGCTCCGGCTGCACCCCGGCGAAGACTCCCCTGCCGACCTGGAAGACCCAGATCGGGACGTCGACGTCGGTGGTGGGCGTGTAGGTGGCGGTCGTGACCGGTCCGGTGGGGTGATCGGTCGTCATCTGGGTGGTGGTGACGGTGTCGGTGAGCAGCCGCACGGAGACGTTCTTGCCGCTCTCGTAACGGGTGATGGCCTGCGCCACCCGCACGATCTCGTTGCCGAGGCGTTCGCCCTGGGCGGTCAGCAGGGCGAAACCGGCGTCCCGCAGGTCGACGCCGTAGGTCCACCCCTTGTCCTTGTCGATCGTGTAGCGCTTCGAACGGTACGCCGGGAACTGGTCGCCGCACGCGCCCACCAGCCAGAACCCGATGGCGCCCGGGTACTGGTCCTCCACGTGGGCGACGGCGGCGCCGGCGAGGTCGGCGGTGATCGGCAGGCTGCCGTCGGCCATGGTGGAGTCCTGCATGACACAGGACTGGACGTTGTAGTTGGTCAGGACGGCGATCGGGTCGCCGTCGAGGTCGTTGAAGCGGACCACGTAGACACCGTCGTCGGAGACGCCCTGTTCGTTCACGCCCAGCCAGTAGCCGTCCTTGGTGGCGACGTTGCGGTTGACGTTGACGTCGGCGGCACCGGTGCCGTAGCCGACCTGCGCGTCCTGGAGGTTCTCGACGGCGTCGGCCACCGCGGCCCCGGCCGCGTCGGCGATGCTCCGCACATAGGCGGCGGCGCCGGCCGAGGAACTGGCGGCCGCGACGTGCGGGGCGGAGAAGCAGTGGGTCACCGTGACCATGATGTCCGCCGCCGGGATGCCGGTGGCCGCGGTGACGGCCGTGCGCAGCAGCGCGACGGCCTCGGCGCTGATCGACGTCAGGTCCAGCACGGCCAGGGCGAAGCTGCGGGAGCCGGACTCCACCAGCAGCACACGGACGTACAGGTCGTCGTGGACGGAGGTGAAGTTGTCCAGCGGCAGGATCGAGGCGGTCGGGGTGAAGGCGGCCTTGCCCGCGCCCACCCGCAGGCCGGTCGTCGACCGGGGGGCGGCCCCGGCCGCGGACGCCCCGCCCACCACCGTGCCGGCCGCCGCGGCGAGGGCCGTCGCCGCGACGAACACCCGTCGGCTCACCTCCCCCGAGGAGCCGGATTCCGCGGACTCGCCGGACTCGTTCCCGTGTCGCTCGGACATTTCAAACCCTCCATCGAAAAAGCGGATCGGCTCGCGCGGAATTCTGGTTCCACGGCCATTTATTCCTTTACGGCCGACAGGGCGCCGTAACACCGAGGAAGCATCACAGCGTTTCCACCCAGCAGCAATTCGCGGGCTGCAAGCTGAGGTTTCATCCGCCGCGTGTTGACGCGCGACGATCCCCCGCAGACCCTGCTGACCACGGCGGGAAAGGGGAGCGACCTCAAGCGGACCGGACTTCTTCCGGGCCAAGAGGTAAAGGAAAAACAAAATACACAGGAAACTCGGCGGCGCGGATTTTCACAGCCTTTCCACTGCTTCCGCCGCCGATCACTAAACACCGACATACGAGGAGTCAGGTCTTGAGGAGCAGGCGTGCATTCATAGCGGGATCCGTGGCGACGGGACTCGCGGTCGCCGGCGGAGCCGCCTTCCAGGCCTCGGCGGCCGCCGAGGAGAACGGCGGGGCCGCCCCCCGGCACGGACGTGTCCGCGGTGTCACCGCCATCACACAGGTCTACGGAGACGGCCAGAAGTTCGTGGCGGTGGCGGTGGAGTACGACCGCGACATCGCCGACCGTCACCTGACGACGTCCACGTTCGCGGTCGACGGCCGGACGGTCACCGGCGTGTACGCCAACCGTGCCGCGGAGCGCGCCGACCACGGCCGGGACGGCCGCTTCGTCATCGTCGAACTGTCCCCCGACGACGCCGACGCGGCGCTGTGGGCGACCGGAGGGGGCGGCGGGGCGCCCTCCGCCTCACCCAGCGCCACCGCTTCCGCCTCGGCTTCTGCCTCAGCCACGGACTCCGCTTCCGCTTCGGCTTCTGCTTCGGCTTCTGCTTCGGCTTCTGCTTCGGCTTCTGCTTCGACTTCCGCTTCTGCGAGCGCCACCGCGCAGAGCGGCCCGACCATCCGCACCCCGTCGGCCACCCTGACCCAGACCGGAACCGTCTCCACCACCGACGGGCACCGCTACGAGGCCGACGGCACCGTCCTGAGCACCGACCGGGTCGTCAACCCGATCGTGGACGACTTCCGCCAGTTCACCTTCGAGGACCCGGAGACCGGCGAGAGCCTCGACTACAACCTCTTCGTCCCGCGCGACTACGACCCGCGCAAGCGGTACCCGCTGGTGCTGTTCATGCATGATGCGAGCGTCGTCGGGGCGCCCGTGCTCGGCCCGCTGGTCCAGGGGCTGGGCGCCGTGTGCTGGGCGAGCGAGGAGGACCAGGCGGAGCGGGAGTGCTTCGTGCTGGCGCCGCAGTACCCCTCGGTGGTCGTCGAGGACGACTACCGGCCCACCGCCCTGTTCGACGCCACCGTCCATCTGGTCGAACACCTGACCTCGACGTACGGCATCGACCCGAAGCGCCGCTACGCCACCGGTCAGTCGATGGGCGCCATGATGTCGCTGGGCTTCGGCATCCGCCACACCGACGTGTTCGCGGCCCTGTACGTCGTCGCCGGCCAGTGGCCGGCCGAGCAGGCCGTTCCGCTGGCCACGAAGAAGATGTGGGTCCACGTCTCCGAGGGGGACACCAAGGCGTTCCCCGGCGAGAACGCCATCATGCGGGTCATCGAGGCGGAAGGCACCGAGGTGGCCACCGCGGCCGGCTGGGACGCCCGGTCCACCCAGGCCGAGTTCGCCGCGGCCGTCCGGGCGATCGAGGCCCAGAAGGCGCCGGTGCAGTACACCACGTTCCTGAAGGGCACCGTCGCCGGGAGCGACGGCAACGCCGGTTCCGAACACATGGGAACGTGGCGGTACGCCTACAGCATCCCCGGGATACGGGACTGGGTCTTCCGCCAGTCCCTGTAGGCCGCTGTCGGGCGTCAGGGGACGGGCCCCACCGCCGGCGAACAGCCCGGCTGCGAGCCGGTGCCCGGGCCGGGGCCGGTGCAGCGGGTTCCGCCGGGCCGTTCGGCCAGGGGGCCGGCGCCGGCCTTGACGCCGTACGCCGCCGGGCGCGGGACATGGTGGTCCTCCCTGCCGGGGAGCGGGGTCAGCAGCCGCCGGGGGCGGCCGGGGCTCCGACGCCGATCCGCACGGCGGCGGGGGCGGCGCAGCATCCGGCTGCCCGGCCGCCGGCGGGGGTGCCGGGGTCGTCGAACAGTCCGGAGCCGCCGCACACGCCGGTTTCGGGCAGGGTCAGTTCGACGCGGTCGGCCGCGTCCAGGTCGCCGGCGACGGCGGCGACGACGGAGCGGACCTGTTCGTAGCCGGTCATGGCCAGGAAGGTGGGGGCGCGGCCGTAGGACTTCATGCCGACCAGGTGGACGCCGTTCTCGGGGTGGGCGAGTTCGCGGTGGCCGTGGGGGCGGACGGTGCCGCAGGAGTGCTGGTTGGGGTCGATCAGCGGGGCGAGGGCGACGGGGGCCTGGAGGCGCTCGTCCAGTCCGAGGCGGAGTTCGGCGAGGAAGGACAGGTCGGGGCGGAAGCCCGTCAGCACGATCACCTCGTCCACCGGCTCCGAGCGGCGGCCGTCCTCGGCGACCAGGATCAGGCGGCCGTCGGCGTCCCGCTCGAACGCCTCGGTGCGGAAACCCGTGACGGCGTCGGCGTGGCCGTCGTCCACGGCGGCCTTCGCCGCCAGGCCGAGGGCGCCGCGCGCGGGCAGCCGGTCGGCTTCCCCGCCCCCGAAGGTGGTGCCGGAGATGCCCCGGCGCAGGACCCACACGGCGTGCGTGCCCGCGCCGTCGTCGGACTTCGCGAGGTCGGCGAGGGAGGCCAGCGCGGTGAACGCGGAGGCGCCCGAGCCGATCACGGCGGTGCGCCGTCCGGCGTACCGGGCGCGGACGGCCGGGTCGGCCAGGTCCGGGACGCGGTAGGTGATCCGGTCGGAGGCCGCCGCCTCGCCGAGGGCGGGCAGGCCGCTGCCGCCGGCCGGGCCGGGCGTGGTCCAGGTGCCCGAGGCGTCGATCACCGCGCGGGCGGACAGGCGCTCCTCGCCGCCGTCGGCGTGCCGGACGTGGACGACGAAGGGCTGCGCTTCGCGGTCGGCGTCGACGACGCGGTCCCGTCCGGCCCGGGAGACGCCGGTCACCCGGGCACCGGTGCGGACGCGCTCGCCGAGGGCGGCGGCGAGCGGGGCCAGGTAGAGGTCGGCCCAGTCGCCGCCGGACGGGCAGGTCGCCGTGTCGGGCCGCACCCAGCCGGTCGACGCGAGGAGTTTCTCGGCGACGGGGTCGACGACCTCGCCCCAGGGGGAGAACAGCCGCACGTGGGACCACTCGCGCACCCCCGCGCCGGCCGCCGCACCGGCTTCCAGGACCAGGGGTTCGATGCCGCGGTCGACCAGGTGTGCGGCGGCGGCCAGGCCGATCGGACCGGCCCCGATCACGATGACGGGCAGTTCGGTGGTGGGCGGGGTCACGGCGACTCCTTGCCTGTTTCGACGTTTGTCGATGCCTTGCCGTGATCCAGGATGGCACCGGCATCGACAAGCGTCAACATAGACATTCGTCGAAATGAGAGGCGCTTCGGCCGCCAGGCCCTCCGACCGCCAGGCCCTCCGACCGCCCGCCCGGCGCGCGGCCGCCCCTCCCCGCCCTGCTTCGACGCGTGTCAACATAGACGCATGTCGATGACGAAGGCGCTGCCGCTGCCCGAATCCGGCGACCGCGACGTGACGCCGTGCTGCCCGCCGCTGACCGAGCGCCCCATGACCGCCGAGGAGGCCGCGACGGCCGCCCGTATGTTCAAGGCGCTCGGCGATCCGGTCCGGCTGCGGCTGTTCTCCGCGGTGGCCTCCCACGAGGGCGGCGAGGCGTGCGTGTGCGACATCTCCGACGTCGGCGTCTCCCAGCCGACCGTCTCCCACCACCTGAAGAAGCTCAAGGACGCCGGACTGCTCACCTCGGAGCGGCGCGGCACATGGGTGTACTACCGGGTCGAGCCGTCCGTCCTCGCGGCGATGGGCCGGCTGCTGGCGCCGCCGGCGACGGCGGCGTGACCGGCGACCGGGGGCGGGGGAGGCCGACGGGCGCGTCGAGTGCGGTGATCGTGCCGCCGGCCCGTCCGCGCGGCAGCCGCACCCCCGCGGAGGTGACAGCCGCGCGGCCCGCTCACCCGACCGGGGCCTGGCTCCGATCGGCGAACTTCCGGCGCCAGGCCAGGGAGACGTACACCAGCGCCACCAGGACGGGGACCTCGATGAGCGGGCCGACGACGCCGGAGAGCGCCTGGCCGCTGGTGACGCCGAAGGTGCCGATGGCGACCGCGATGGCCAGCTCGAAGTTGTTGCCCGCCGCGGTGAACGCGAGGGTCGCGGTGCGGTCGTAGGTGAGGCCGATGGCCTTGCCCAGGGCGAACACGCCGAACCACATCACCGCGAAGTAGACCAGCAGCGGCAGGGCGATGCGGACGACGTCCAGCGGGCGCGAGGTGATCGTCCCCCCTTGCAGGGCGAAGAGGACGACGATCGTGAACAGCAGCCCGTACAGGGCCCACGGTCCGGCCTTCGGCAGGAACCGCCGCTCGTAGGACTCGCGGCCGAGCCGCCTCTCCCCGATGCGGCGGGTGAGGAACCCGGCGACCAGCGGAACGCCCAGGAAGACGACCACGTTCAGCGCGATCCTCCCCGGGGAGACGTCCAGGTGCTCGCCGTCGCCGAGGCCGAGCCGGCCGGGCAGCAGGTCGAGGTAGAACCAGCCCAGCAGGCCGAACGCGATGACCTGGAAGACGGAGTTGAGCGCGACGAGGACGGCGGCGGCCTCCCGGTCGCCGCAGGCGAGGTCGTTCCAGATGATCACCATGGCGATGCAGCGGGCCAGGCCGACGACGATCAGGCCGGTGCGGTACTCGGGCAGGTCCGGCAGGAAGATCCAGGCGAGCGCGAACATCACCGCCGGTCCGACGACCCAGTTGACGACCAGCGACGACACCATCAGCTTCTTGTCGCCGGTGACCGCGTCCAGGCGGTCGTAGCGCACCTTCGCCAGAACCGGGTACATCATGACCAGCAGTCCGAGGGCGATGGGCAGGGAGATCCCGCCGATCTCGACCTCGGCGAGCACGTCGTCCAGGCCGGGGACCAGCCGGCCCAGCCCCAGGCCGACGGCCATCGCGGCAAGGATCCACACGGCCAGGTAGCGGTCCGGGGTCGAGAGCCCGGCGGCGACCGGGACGTCCCCGGTCCGTGCGGCGGGCCGGGCGGGGGTCACGGACAGGCCCGCTTGGCGCCGGCGGTGGCGCGGGCGGTGGCGGCGAGGTCGGCGAACCGGGCGGCCAGGCCCTCGACGACCTCGGGCTTGAGCCGGTAGTAGGTGAACCGGCCGCACGGCTCGGTGTCCACCACCCCGGCCTCGCGCAGCACCTTCAGATGGTTGGACAGGTTCGTCTGTCTGGCGCCCGTCTCCTCCACCAGGTGCGTGGTGCACAGGGTCTCGCGGGCCAGCAGGGTCACGATCCGGAGCCTGAGCGGGTCGGCCAGCACCCGGATCAGTTCAGTGTCGACTGACGTCAGCATGGACTGATACTGTCACATCATCGGGCGCTGATACCAGCCTGGGCCGACCCACCCGCCGCCCGCCCCGCGAAGGAGGAACCGATGTCCGCCCCGCTCGCCTCCGTGCTGTTCGTCTGCGTCCACAACGCCGGCCGCTCACAGATGGCCGCCGGATTCCTCGACCACCTGGCCGGCGACCGGATCGAGGTCCGTTCCGCCGGATCGATGCCGGGCGACCGGGTCAACGCCGCCGCCGTCGAGGCCATGAGGGAAGCCGGCGTCGACATCTCCGCCGCCACTCCGAAGGTCCTCACCACCGAGGCCGTCCGGGCGTCCGACTACGTCATCACCATGGGCTGCGGCGACGCCTGCCCCGTCTTCCCCGGCAAGGAGTACCTCGACTGGGCTCTGGAAGACCCCGCCGGCAAGGGTGTCGAAGCCGTCCGCCCGATCCGCGACGAGATCAGGACCCGCGTCGAAGCCCTCATCGCCGCGATCGACGCCCGCCACGAGGCCTGACGGCCACGGCCCCGCCGCCGGCGCCCCATGCGCCCCCTGCGCCGCCTGCCCGCGCCGACGCCCTGAGGCTCACAGGTGAATCGGCGATTCACAGGAGAATCAGATCCCGCATCAATGTCGTTCACAGCGACAAACGGTCGACTTCAGCCCGTCCACGCAACGGCAGCAGGACTCCCCCACCGTCCAGATTGTCCGGAGCATGACAATCGCAGTGCTGAAGTGGTGTCCGGGGTTCTGCGAGCCCTCCTCCCGAAGGGACCGGGTAGATGCCAGAAGACAGCAACAATCCCAGGTTACGCAGCAATTGGACACGGGCGGGCGTCGCCCTCGCCGCGGGAGCGGCCCTCCTCTTCGGAGGGGGCTACGTCCACGCGAACGCGGCGACCGGCCAGAGCGACTCCGCCAGCGCGTCGGCGGCCACGGCCGTGTCCACCGCGGCGGTCTCGGACGTGGTCACCGCGGCCGACGCCTTTGTGGACACCCTGTCCACGAGTCAGCAGGGACAGGTTCTCCTGGGCTTCACGGAGGCGAACGCCACCGCCTGGTCGAACCTCCCCTGCGGTTCCTCCTGCCGGGTCGGCATCCAGCTCGGCTCGCTCAGCACCGCGCAGCTGACCGCCGCGAAGGCGGTGCTGAAGGCGGCCGCGGGCACCGCCAGTGGTACCGGGTACGACCAGATCTCGCAGGTCCTGGCGGCCGACGACGTCCTCGGCCAGAGCGCGAGCGGCTACGGCAGCGGCAACTACTACCTGGCCTTCCTCGGCACCCCGAGCGAGACCGGCACCTGGCAGCTGCACTTCGGCGGACACCACCTCGCGGTGAACCTCACCTACGGGGGCGGCGAGGTCACCGGTGCCAGCCCGTACTTCGTCGGGGTGGAGCCGAGCAGCTGGACCTCGAACGGCACCACGTACGCGCCGCTGAGCGGACAGCGCAACGGCCTGCTCGCCCTGCTGAGCAGCCTGAGCAGCAGCCAGCTCACCCAGGCCAAGCTCTCGCAGTCCTTCGGTGACGTGCTGCTCGGCCCGGGCAAGGACGGACAGTTCCCGACGACCAAGGTGGGCCTCCCGGTCAGCGGGCTCAGCAGCGCCCAGAAGCAGCTGGTCCTCGCGGCCATCACCCCGTGGGTCAAGGTCGTCGACGACTCGACCTCGTCCGAGCTGCTGGCCGCCTACGAGTCGGAACTCGACCAGACCTACATCGCGTACTCCGGCAACGCCGGCCTGAGCAGCCAGGGCGACTACGTGCGCATCGACGGGCCGGGCGTGTGGATCGAGTTCGTCTGCCAGAACGGTGTGATCTACCGCAACCAGGTGCATTACCACACCGTGTACCGCGACCACACCCGCGACTACGGCGGGGAGTTCTCCTTCTGATGAACCGTCCGCCGCTCTCGATGTCACCGGCGCCGCGGTCGGCGCCGCGCAGGGTGGCCGGGATGGTGGTGGCGGTCCTGGCGGCGCTGCTCTTCGCGGCGCCGCCGTCCGCCGCGCATCCCATGCCGCACTCGGTCGTGGTCCTCGACGTGCACGAGGCCTCGGTGACCGCCGAACTCGCCCTCCCGGTCGCCGACTTCGCCACGGCCAGCGGTATCGCCCTGGACGACACGACCACGGCGCGACAGCTCTCGGCCCGCGCCGCCGAGGTCCGCCGCTATCTGACCGCACACCTGCACCCCGCCACCGGCGAGGGCACGGCATGGGACGTGACCGTCGGGTCCATGGCTCTCGGCCGGGCGGAGCAGACCTCCACCGGTGTCTACCGCGAACTGACCGTCCGGGCCACTCTCACACCGCCGCCCGGCGGGGACCCGCGCCGCTTCGTCCTCGGCTACGACGCCGTCGTCCACCAGGTCGTCACCCACACCGTCCTGGTCTCCGTCCGCCAGGACTGGGCCGCCGGCCGGGTCGGTGAGGAGGGCCAGGACACCACGACCCAGGTCGGTGTCATCAGCACCGACACCCGGACCATGACCGTGGCCCCGCTCACCGTCGACCTCGACGACGCGAGCGTCTGGCGCGGCACCTGGGCCATGTTCCGGCTCGGCGCCGACCACATCCTCGAAGGCACCGACCACCTGCTGTTCCTGCTCATCCTGCTGCTGCCCGCACCCCTGTCGGCGGCCCGGAACCGCTGGCGCGGGCTCGTGGACACCCGGACCGCCGTCATCCGCATCGCCCGCACCACCCTCGCCTTCACCTGCGGGCACTCGATCGCGCTCGCCGTGAGCGCGGTCGGCCGCCTCGACGTCCCGGCCCAGCCGGTGGAGGCGTTCATCGCCCTGAGCATCCTCGTCGGCGCCGTCCACGCCGTCCGTCCGCTCTTCCCGGGGCGGGAAGCCGTCGTCGCGGGTGTCTTCGGCCTCGGGCACGGCCTGGCCTTCTCGCTCACCCTCGCCGAGATGGACCTCTCCACCACGCAACTGGTCCTCAGCCTCACGGGGTTCAACCTCGGCATCGAGTGCATGCAACTCCTCCTCGTCCTGCTCGCCCTGCCGAGCCTGATGTGCCTCACCCGGCTGCCGAGGCACTCCGCCGTGCGCATCGCCTGCGCACTGCTGACCGCCGGCTTGGCCCTCGGCTGGCTGCTCGACCGCCTCGGCCTGGCCAACCCCGTCGCGGGCGCCGCGGACAGCGCCGGGACGCACACGTCCCACCTGCTCGTCGTCCTCACCGCCACCGCCCTGCTCGCCGTCCTCCGGATGATCACCGTCCGCCGTCGCGGCGAGGGCACCGGAAGGAGGACCGGCACAGGACCCGCGGTCACCGCGGGACGGCTGGACTGACGGTTCGCCGTCGGGGCGCACGCGTGGCCGGACACGGACCGCTCACCCCGACGGAGCCGGCGTTCGCCCACGGGCCGCGGCGAGTCGAACCCGCGCATGGTCCTCAGCTGAGCGCCCGGTTCAACGGCCGCGGGCGGATCGGCCGGACGTCGTCAGCGTCAGGACGACGAGGCCGACGCCCGTGGCGGCGAGGCCGCCGACGAGGAGAGCGCCGCGCGCCCCCCAGGACGCGCCGACGGCTCCCACGGCCGGTGCGCCGACGACCGTGCCGCCCAGCCAGCCGATCGACCAGAGCGACAGCACCCGCCCACGCATCTGCGGTGCGGCTCCCAGTTGCATCAGTGTCTTGGCCGAGGAGTTGAACGTGATGGAGGCCGCGCCGACGAAGACCAGGGCGACCAGCGCCACCGCCAGTGTCGGCGCCAGGGCCGCGGCGCAGATCAGCGCTCCCCAGATGACCGCCGACACCGACAGGGAGCGGACGCCGAGCCGGCGGCGGCGTACCGCGGCGAAGCCTCCCAGGACCGCGCCGGCGCTCATCACGGCCATCGCGGCACCGTAGCCGGTGGGGCCGACGTGGAAGGCCGATGTGGTCAGCAGCGGCAGACTGACGGGGAACTCCCAGGTGAGGATGCCGGTCACGTACACCATCGCCATGGGATACAGCAGCTCGGGTGTGTGCCGGACGTAGGCGACGGCGGCGCGGATCTGGCCTTTGGCGCGGACCTCGCGCTCCGCCGGATGCATGTCCGCCCTCCGCAGCATGAGCAGGCTGGCGATGACGGCCAGGAACGAGACGGTGTCCAGGGCGAAACAGGGGGTCACCCCGAGTGCGGCGATGACCATGCCGGCGAGGCCCGGTCCGACGAGTTTGGCGGTGTTGATGAAGGTGGAGTTGATGGCGATCGCGTCGGCCAGGTGTTCGCGGTCGACGAGTTCGCTGATCAGGCTCTGCCGGGCGGGGTTGTCGAAGACGTTGGTGAGGCCGACCGTCAGCATGAGCAGGATGAGCAGCGGCAGGGTCATCAGGCGCGCCCAGCTCAGGACGGTGAGCACCGCGGCCTGGACGGCGAAGCAGACCTGAGTGGCCGTCAGCAGCGTCCGGGTGTCATGGCGGTCCACCACCAGTCCGCCCCAGACGCCGAGCAGCAGGACGGGCAGGTACCGGGCGCCGGTCACGATGCCGAGCATCGTCCCGCTGTGCGTCAGTTGCAGGGTCAGCCAGCCGACGGCGATGTTCTGCATCCAGTTGCCGACCACGGACGTGGTCTGTCCGAGCGCGTACAGCCGGTAGTTCCTGATGCGGAGCGACGCGAAGCCGCTGAGGCGGGGGGTGTCTTCGTGCGGGGGCGCGTGGCGTCCCCCGAGGAAGGGCCCGCCACGGCGGGCGGTCATCGGCGCACCCGCCCCACTGCGGGAGCGGGGCCGGTCACCGGTGCCGGGAAGGGCTGCGGCGGTCCCGGCCACGGCGGTGGCGGTGTGAGGCGCGGGAGGCGGTGCGTCGGGTGCGGACGCGTCGTTCCGCCGGCCGCCGCGCGCGCGGAAGGAGGGGCGGCGGTCGGCCGCGAGTGCGTCATGGGGCTTCGTCTCGAACCGGGCGGGGGGCCGGACGGGGTGGTCCGGCCCAGGAGGTGAGGTGGACGGGGTTCGGGCTGCGACGGCGCGTCCGGCGGCCGCGGGACCGGGAGTCCGCTGGACCCCGGGTCCGGCACGGCCGCGGGACGCCGTCACCCGGTTCAGCCGCTCTTGCCCCTCGACCGCCGGTCCCCCAGGCCGAGACGCCTCAGGGCCAGCGTGTCCAGGCCGGTGAGGATGCCGTTGAGGATGAGCGTCATCGCCACCAGGATGATCAGGCCCGCGAACTCGGTCGGAGCGTCGAGGTTCGTGGCCGCGGTGAAGAGCTCGTGGCCGATGCCCTCGGTGGAGGCGATGAACTCACCGCCGATGACGCCGAGGATCGCCAGCGGCCCGCCCGTCTTGAGCGCCGCGAAGAACGGTGCGGCCAGCGTGGGCAGCGTCACGTAGCTGAGCACATGGTGCCGGCGTCCGCCCATCACCTGGACGATCTCGACGAGTTCGCGTTCCCGCAGCCGCAGGCCCAGGTAGACGTTGTAGAAGACCACGAAGGCCACGCCCGCGGCCGCGATCGTGATCTTCGACATGGGGCCGATGCCGAAGAACAGCAGGAAGAGCGGCGCGAGAGCGATCTTGGGGATGCCGTTGACGGCCGCGATCAGCGGCTCGAACACGCGGCCGGCGAGCGGCACCGAGCCCAGTACCAGGCCCATCACGGTGCCGATCGCCACACCGATCCCGAAACCGGCCACGATCTCGAAGGCCGTCGTCTTGATGTCGGTCCATCCGGCCGACGAGCCGAGCAGCGTCCACAGGGCGTGCGACACGTCGGTCGGCTTGCTGACGGCGTACTCCGGCAGGACGGGTCCGCTCATCACCTGCCAGAGGACGAGCGTCAGGGCGATCACCGCGAGGCGCAGGACCACCACCAGGGCGGTGCCCCGCCACTCGCTGTTCCCGGCGCTCGCCGTCCGGGGCGCCTTCACCTCGGTCTTGCTTTCTGCACTGCTGGTAGCAGTCGCCATCGTCTGCTCCTTTCAGTTCGCGGGTGTGGCAGGCCCGGCCGTCTCACGGCAGGTACTTGTTCGTCCAGTCGTCGCTGGTGACCTCGGCGCCCGCGGGCAGCGTCCCCAGGCTGTCGAGGAACGCCATGGTCTTCTTCCAGCCGGCGGCGTCCATCGCGCCGCTCGCGGGCCAGTCGACCTGCTGGAGGCTGGCCTGCACGACGCTGTCCGGCACGCCCTTGAGCGACTTCTGCGCGGCCTTCAGCACCGTCCGGTCGTTGCTGTCCTCGAGGTGCGTGTCCATGTAGGCCGTGGCCTGCTGGACCGCCGTGACGAACTTCTTCACGACGTCGGGGTGGGCGCCGGCGTAGCTCTTCTGCGTGACCACGACCTGTCCGTAGCCGGCCTGTGCGGCGGCCCACTCCGGAACCTTGAACGGGTCGGCGACCACGACACCGTCCCCGTCGTTCTGGATCTGCAACGGGATCGGCTCCGAGGTGACGAACCAGTCGATCTGGCCGCTGTTGATGGCGGCCTTGTCCGCGGCCGGGCTCGGCAGCGACACCCACGTCACCTTCTTGTCGGGATCGACGCCGTACTTGTCGAGGAAGATGCCGGCCTCGGCCTTGGTGTTGGCCGAGCTGGCGCCGCCGGTGGAGCCCGCCAGCGCCTTGGCCACCTGCTCGGCAGGAGACTCCGCGGTCAGCTCGTGGGCGTCGGCGAACTTCTTGCTGACCACGAGACCGAGCGGGTTGCCCAGACCGTCGGCGGAGACCGCGATCTGCGGGAGCCCCTTGGCGAGGGCGGACACGAACCCGGTGGGGCTGCTGTCGAAGAACTGCACCGACCCCGACTGGAGCGCCGAGGGGCCGGTGGCCGCGGTCAGCGTCACGAACTTCACCTCCAGGCCCTGCTTGCGGAAGTAACCGTTGGCGTCGGCCACCTGGAGCGGGGTGTCGAAGATGCTGCCTCCGCCACCGACCGTGACCTGGACGAGTCCGTCCGAGGTCGTGGTGGTGCCGGAGCCGCCGCCGCAGGCGGTGAGCAGCGCCGGGGCGAGCAGGGCGGCCGAGGCGAGGGCGAGATGCCGGCGGGTCCCACCGGGCCGCGGCCGGGTCCCTCTGCGGGCCGCGGAAGTGGTCAGGTCGTCGTGCGTCATGAGCGGTCTCCTGTCACCAAGCGTGCTGAGCAAGGAAGAAGCGTTTCCAGAAGTCGAACCGGGGCGGGTCCGCCAGGGGGATCGGGCCGAAGCCCGCACCGACCTCCATGACGGCCGGGGTGTCGGGTGACCACGCGGGCCAGTGCGGCAGGCCCGGGCCGTTGGGGTCACCGGTGGCCGCGAAGTTGGCCCAGTAGCCGCTCATCGTCTCCGCGACGGCGCGGTCCTCGTGGGTCCACTCGGCGTGCCGGGGCTGGAGGTTGCCCCACACGAAGTCGATCTCGGAGCCGTGCGAGGCGCGGCGGGCGCCCTGTCCCGCCGGGGCGGCGTAGGTCCAGAAGTACGTGTACACCGGCCGGACCGCGTGTGCGGTCCAGTCCTTCGCCCACAGCCAGGTGGAGATCCTGGCGTTGTCGCGCACCGCGGCGCAATGGGCGTGCGCCGCTTCGTCGTCCGTGGTCGCGGGGTAGAGCCGGAGGAACTCGTCGGCCATCGCCCCGAACTTGAGCCGGGAGGCGTCGACGTAGTCCTTCCACGTCAGGTGCACCGGCGGCGCGCCCGGCCGCCATGCCTTCCGCCCGAGCGACCGGTACTCCGCGAAGGCGCTCGCGGGCACCGCCCCGCCCTCGTCGAGGTTGTTCCCCGCCAGGTACCAGACGTCGTTCTGCGATCCCTCGGCATACGTCTCCTCGTAGCCGCCCGGAAGCACCCAGCCGTCGACGACCGGACGGAACAACGGGGGTCTGGCGGGGCCGCCCGTGTCGACGGCGCTGTCGACCGCGGAGGCGTCCCCCTCCACCAGCCGCTGCCAGGGCAGCGACCTCAGCTGGTCGAGGGTCCGCGCCCCGCGCCCCGCCGCGTAGCGGGCGCCGGCGGCCTCGGCGTCGGCCAGGGTCCGGTAGGAGGTGCCCAGATACCGCAGGTCGGGGTCGCGTGCGTGGCGGGCGTGGCTCTGCGCGACGGCCCGGTGGAAGAGGCCCTTGGCCAGCGGTGACATGCTCAGGAAGTTCACCGATCCGGCGCCGGCCGACTGCCCGGCGATCGTGACCCGGCCGGGGTCGCCGCCGAAGTGCGCGATGTTGCGCCGGACCCACTTCAGCACCGCGATCTGGTCGAGCAGTCCGTAGTTGCCGGAGGCGCGGTGTCCGGACTCCTCGCTGAGTTCGGGTGTCGCCAGGAAGCCGAAGGCGCCCAGACGGTAGTTGAAGGTGACCACCACGACGCCCTTGCGGGCCAGGGTCTCGCCGTCGTACCGGGCGTCGGCCCCCGTACCGACCCGGAAGCCGCCGCCGTGGATCCACACGAGCACCGGGCGCAGTTGCCCGTCCGGGGGGTTCGCCCCGGTCCAGACGTTGAGGCGCAGGCAGTCCTCGCTCATCGGCAGGCCGTCGCCGTCCGGCCCGGACCCCGGTACCTGCGGGCACATGGGGCCGAATCTGACGGCCTCGTGCACCCCGGACCAGGGCACCGGGGGCCGGGGCGGCCGCCAGCGGAGGTCGCCGACCGGGGGTGCCGCGTAGGGGATGCCGCGGAAGACGGTGATCGACCGGTCCCGCCCCGGTATGCCACCGACCAGTCCCGCTTCGGTCTTCACTGGCTGGTGCATGGTCTCTCTTCCTGGTGGGTGCGGGACGACTCGTCGGTCGGCCCGGCTGGTGGGCCCGGCTGGTGGATCCCGGAGGGTGTCCCAGGTGGCCGGAGGCGCGGCAGGCCGTCGCGGGAGCGCGAGGAGCCGGGCTTCCTCAGCCGTCCGCGGCCGAGGCGGTGCGCTCCTGGTGCGCCCGCAGCAGCAGCGCCCGGCGGGCGGAGGCGACGTGGTGGAACATGGCGGCGACGGCCGCCGGGGGGTTGCGGGTGATGATGGCCAGGAGGATGGCCTGGTGCTCCTCCAGCGATCCGGTGCGCGGGTGCGGGGCGGACAGGTTGCGGTACTGGCGCATCACCAGGGGGTACAGCAGGGTGTCGTAGGCCCGTGCCAGGGTCTGCTGGTGCGCGGCCTCCTTCACCTGCTGGTGGAAGCGCCGGTTTCCTCGGGAGTAACCCGCCGCGTCCCCGCGGGACTTGCAGTCCTCCATCAGCTCCAGCGTCTCGCGCAGCTCGCGGATCTCGTCCTCGGTGGCCCGCTCGGCTGCCTTGCCCGCCAGGGCGGATTCCAGCGTCTCGCGCGCCTCCAGGATGTCCGCGGCCTCCTCGACCGAGAAGCTGCGGGTGCGCACCCCCCGGTTGACCTCACTGGTGACGTAGCCCTCCTGGGTCAGCCGGACCAGGACCGCCCGCATGGTGCTGCGCGAGACGCTGAACATCCGGGTCAGGTCGGCCTCGGTGAGCCGGGTGCCCGGTTCGACGCTGCCCGAGAGCAGCAGCGAGCGCAGCCCTTCGTAGGCCTGGCTCTGCCGGGTCAGCAGCGTCCGGCCCGCGTGGTCGTCGAAACCGTTGGAATCCACCGTGATCACCCTGTAGGTCTGGTCGGAGAGGACGGCTGCCGGCGGGAGGGGTCCGGCGCGTGGCCGGGCCTCGACGACGGCAGGACGGCCGCGGTCGGAGGGTCAGGCGCGGACGAGCCCGGGATACAGTCGCCGGGCCGTGCCCGCGAAGATCTCCTGACGGTCCTGTTCCGGCAGCCCGGCGAGGACGTCCTCGGCGAGGGCGCGAAGTTCGGGCAGGGACTGCTCGGCCGCCGGCAGGTTCGACCCCCAGGCGATCCGCCCCGCGCCGAACGCCTCGACGACCGGCCCGAGGAAGTCACCCGCCCGGTCCCCGGCGTCCCGGAGCCGCTCCAGGTTGCGGTGGGTGAGCTTGAGGTGCAGGCCCGGGTGCACGCCGAGCTCCGCGACCTCGGCGCCGGCGCGGGCGGGCGAGGCGGCGATGTCGGGGTAGCCGATGTGGTCCAGGAGCACCTTGACGCCCGGGAACCGCTCCAGGAGCTCCACCAGTTGCCGGGTGGCCGGGCCGAGGCGCATCTGGAGGCAGACCGGCAGGTCCAGTTCCCCGGCCTGCTCCCAGAAGGGGAACGTCTCCGGGGCGACGAACCACTCGCCCTGGGTGGGTACGGTGCTGCCGCTGGTGAACAGCCGTACCCCGGCCAGGCCGCCCTCGCCGACCGCGGCCTTGAGCGAGGCGGCGGCGTCCGGGCGCAGCGGGTCGACGGTGCCGACGGCGACGAACCGCTCCGGCCGGTGCCGGCTGCTGTCGAGCACGTACGCGTTGTCGTAGCCGTAGTTCGTGGTGGCCTGCACCAGGACGGCCTGGGCTATGCCGGCGTCGTCCATGCGGCTGACCATGCCGTCGGCGGTGACGGGCCGGGTCGCGGCCCACTCCGACTGCTTGCCCCCGATCGGAGCCTTGGGGTAGCGGGTCAGGTCATCGGAGATGATGTGGCAGTGTGCGTCGACGATGTCCACGTCGGGGTGCTCCCTTGTCTTCGGTGGGTGCTGTGCGGGCCGGCTCAGGCGTCCGGGTAGTCGCCCGGCGCGAACAGCGAGGGCAGGTCGGCGGGGAACTCCGGGTCGAGCAGCCCCTGGTCCTTGGCGAAGCGCACCATCGCCGTGAGGCTGGGCTCGTTGGCCGCGATGCCGTAGGGGACGGGGTCGCCGCCGATCTGCTGCCCCTGGCGGGCCAGTCGGGGCACCGCGGACCACGCGGGCTGGGCGGAGAGGTGGCGGCGCTTGCTCTCCGCGAACGCCGCGTACAGCGCGGTCGCCAGAGCGGGGTCGCGTTCCACGAGCTCGGAGCGGAGCGCGATCAGCGAGTGCAGCGGGTAGACGCCGGTGCGCAGGTAGTGGTCCACGGCGAGCGTGCCGGCCTCGGGGAAGAGCGGGTACGGGCCGTCGTCGCCACCGGCCTCCGGTTCGGCCGACGCCGTCCAGCCGGCCCGGGGTGCGCCCGCCCGGCCGGTCCCGGCGTTGCCGGTCAGCGCGGCGTCGATCTCCCCGGCGCGCAGCAGCTCGCCCAACGAGCGCCCGTCGGTGACCCGTTCGACGTTGGCGGGGACACGGCCCTCGACGTGGTCGTCGTCGTCGACCACCCAGGTGATCTTGTCGATGTCGACGCCGTACTCGTCGCGCAGCACGCCGCGCACCCATACGCCGGTGCTGACCGAGTAGGCGCGCACGCCGACCCGGCGTCCCTCCAGGTCGCGCGGCACACGGATGCGGGAGCCGGCGGCGCACTGCACGTCGCCGTGGTGGAAGCGCCGGTTGAGGAACACCGGGACCGCCGTCAGCGCCACGCCCGCCTGGCGTGCCATCAGATAGGAGACCGGTGCCAGTTCGCAGACGTCGAACTCCAGGTCCCGGATCATCCTCCGGTAGGCGCCGATGACCGGTGCGACCTGCACCGGCTCCACCGGGTACCCGTCGATCGCGACGTCGCCGTCCAGCAGCGGCCGCGCGTGCGGGTAGTCTCCGAGAACCACTGTGAGCTTGTCCATGCCTTGTCCTCTTACGTGTGTGTCGTGGGGTCCGGCCGTCCGTGCCGCGGTCGTCAGCCGCCGAGCCGGGACGGCGGCACGCCGAGTGCCGTGCAGGTCCGCTCGACGAGTTCGTCGTAGTCCACCGGCCGCGGGATCACGTCCTGCTCCAGCGCGTAGGCGGCGGCCTTGGTGAACGCGCCGCGCAGTGCTGCGAAGCCCACGGGGTGCGGGGCGACCGGGCCGCCCTCCTCCTGGGCGGTGAGCAGCGACCGCATCGCGTCGTACGCGGCGAGGATCGCGGGACCGTGCTCCGCGGCGGCCGCCTCGGACACCCCGACGACGTGGTTGACCGGGACGAACCCCTGGTCCTTCGACCACTGTTCGGCGACCGCCCGCGCGTCGTCGACGGCGGTGCGGATGCGGTCGTCGGCGGGCAGTTCGTTGCCCATGATCCCGAAGTCCACGTTGCCGGCCAGGAAGTCCGCCGGCAGCTTGGTGCCCTCCGGCGCCCGCCGCACCCAGGACGGGTCCTCGGCGCCCTCCACGTGGTGGCCCTCGTAGGTCGTCCAGTGCGCCTTGCGCAGGTCGATGCCGTACTGCTCGGTGAGGAAGCCGCGCACCCACACGCCGGTGGTCTGGCTCCAGGCGCGGACTCCGACGCTGTGTCCCTCCACGTCGGCGACCGACAGCCCGCCGAGGGTCACCAGGGTCTGGTGCTGGTGGCGTCCGAGGGTGGTGACGGGCAGCAGCAGCACCGGCTTGCCGTGGGCGACGGCTTGCAGGACGGTCACGATGGCCAGTTCGCACAGATCCACGTCCGACGCGTTCACGAAACCGCGGGAGGCCTTGTGCACCGGCTTGATGCCGACCCGCTCCGGGTCCGCGCCCGCTTCGCGGGTCGCCGCCAGGGCGGCCGCCGCGAGATCGTCGCGGCCGAGCACCAACTTCATGTCTCTCTCCTCTTGCGTAGGTACCGGCGTCTCAGGCCTGCCGGCCGGGGTGCGCCGGGCGCGTCCCGTGGTGGCGTTCGTGGTGCTGACGCAGCAGGTCGACGCCGAAGTCGTTGCCGTTGGGGGTACGGACGACGGTGTGGATGTGCCGGCGCGAGTGGTAGTCGTTGTCGAAGAGCACGCCGGGCATGTGCTCGAACTCGACGAGGATCACCGGGCTGTGGAAGCGGTAGTAGAAGGTGCCGTCGGGGTCACCGACCCAGGCGAAACGGGTGTCGCCCTCGTGGGCGCGTACCTCCTCCATGCGCACCCGGGCGTGGTGGTCGCCGGCCCGGTTCACGTAGAGCCCTAGGAGGCGCAGTGCCGTGTCCCTCTGACCGGGCGCCATCTCGCTCAGCCGCAGTCCCTGGTGGTCGAGCTCGAAGTTGTCCCGGAAGGCCCCGACGAACAGTTCCGCCGGCATCGTGTCCGCGATGACCGCCTGTTCCCGCTGCCGGCCGTCGAGCTGGGTGAACAGCTCGTGGCCCAGTGCCTCCTCACCGCGGAAGGCCATGGTCCCGGCGTACTTCCCGGATCCGGCGATCACCGGCTCGGCGCCGAGGAAGGTGGGGGTGAGGACCATCTGGTCCCCGACGAACACGCAGTTGATGTTGACGTGGTGCCCGTCGAGCTGCCAGCCCCACGGGCCGCCGTTCTCCGGCTCGCCGTAGAGGGAGAACCAGTACAGCCACTCGTTGAGGCCGTCCGTGTTGCCGCTCAGTTCACCGATGGTGAGGTTGAGGCGCATCAGGTCGACCATCTGGCGGTACCCGTCCGCGCTGAGGCTCTCGCGGATGACGGTCAGGGCCCGCTCGCGCTGCGCGTCGTCGAACTCCTCGAGCAGCATGCCGTGCCGCAGGAAGTACCGGGCGCCGTTGTTCCAGTGGCGCCAGCTCACGTCGTCCATCGGGAACCGGCCCTCGGCGAGCTGCTTCTCCGTCAGGCCCGCCAGGTAGTCCTCCGCCGCCCGGTACACCGGGCGGACGTCCGCGCCGGTGCCGCGCAGCGGGAACAGTCCCGGCCGGATGCCGTCCGGCGTGGCCACTCCGCGGAAGGGCTCGTTCGCCGCCTTCACCCGCCAGGCGACCTTGTCGAGCAGGTCGGGTGTCCATGTCTCCGGCTTGCGCGTGGGCGGGTTGCCCCGCTTGCGCAGCCCTACCGGCTCTCCCACCGCTGTTCCTCTCTCGATGTTCCTTCACGGGTGCGCCGCCGGGCGGCGCACCGTCGCCGATCGCCTCCTCAGGTGTCGAGGAAGGCCGTCTCCCGCTCGATCGCCGCGACGTCCACCGGCTTGCCGATGAGGTCCTGTTCCAGGGCGTACCGTCCGGCGGTCTCCAGGCAGGCGGTCAGCGACGCGCTCCATCCGGCCGCGACCGCGCGTCCGGCCGGCGAGTCGTCCCGCAGGTGCGCGGTGTCCGCGATCGCCCGCTTCAGGGCCCGGTACACGGCGTGCACGGCATGGGGGCGGTCGCGCAGGACGTCGTCGCGCACCACCACCAGGTGGTTGGCCGGGATCGTCCCGTGCCGCTCGATCCACGCCTCCCCGGCGCCCCGCGCGTCCGCCACGAGCGGGACCAGTCCCGCGCCCTGTCCGCCGATCGCCTTCGGACCGAGCACCGCCGCGCAGACGTCGTGGGAGCGCAGCAGGTCCCCGACCCGCCCGGCCGCCGACCGCTCCACGTACGGGGGGTTGGCGTACTGGGCGACATGGACGTCCTCGGTGGTCACCCAGGTGATGTCGGAGGACTCGACGCCGTACTCCTCGCGCAGCCAGCCGCGCACCCACAGACCGGTGGTCTGGCCGTACGCGCGGACCCCCACGCGCCGGCCGGCGAGGTCCCCGGGGCCGATCGCCGGATCTTCCGGGAGCCGGGTCAGGGAACGGTGGTGGGTGCTTCCCACCAGCACCACCGGCAGCAGCGTCAGCGGGATGCCGGCGTCGCGGGCCTGGAGGTAGGTGGCCATCGGCATCTCGCAGACGTCGTAGGCCAGCTCACGGACCATGCGGGCGAAGGCGGGGGGCAGGGGGGAGGACTCCAGGTGGCGGACGTCCACTCCGTCCACGGGAACGGTCCCGTCCTTCAGCGGCCGGGTGTGCGGGTAGTCGCCCAGCAGGACGGTCAGCGGTGCGCTCGGGTGCCTGTCGCTCATGCCGCTCACACGTCCTCGCCGTACTGGATGCGCCGGTACGGGGTGCTCAGCACCTCACGGGTGATGCGGACGTCGATGACGGTCGGCCGGGGGGCGCGCACGTACTCCGCCAGCGCGTCGCGCAGTTCCTGCGCGGTGCGGACCGTGGCCCCGCCGCCGCCGAGCGCCTGGGCGACCGTGCCCAGTTCGGGGGTGGAGATGGTCGCCAGTTCCGGGTCCAGGCCCTTCGCCTTCGCCTTGTGGTACTCGGCGCCCAGGCCCTGGTCGTTCATCACGACGACCAGCAGCGGGACGTCGTACCGGCACGCCGTCTCGAACTCGGACAGGTGCATGATGAAGCTGGCGTCGCCCTCGACCACGAAGCCGGGCCTGTTGCCCTGCGCGATCAGCTGGCCGAGGGCGATCAGCGGGGCCTGGCCGATGGCGCCGAACATGCCGTAGTTGGAGAGCACGTCACGGGAGCGCTGGAAGAGCATGGTGCCGAAGTCGGTCTGGTGCCCGCTGCCCAGCACCAGTCCCATCTCGCCGGGCAGTTCGTGGTCGAGGATCCAGATCGCCTCGCGCGGGTCGAGGCGTCCGGGCTCGCGGACGTACTCGGCCGGCGGCTGGAGCCGGGCGGTCAGGTGCTGTCGGACGGCGTCGGTGTGGAAGCCCTCCAGCCGGACGGACCGCTCCCGCAGGGCCCGGGTCAGCTCGGTGAGGGCGGTGACCGCGTCGGCCTGGAGGTAGCAGTCCGCGGTCCTGCCGTTCCCCATCACCAGGTGCGGGGCGGTGTCGATCTGGATGTACTTGGCCTCGGGGTAGAGGTAGCCGCTCTCGATGGTGTAGTGGTTCAGGCTGGCGCCCACCGCGATGACGCAGTCGGCCTCCTGGAGCAGCTCCATCGACACCTTGTCGCCGAACAGACCCGACAGGCCGACGTGGAAGTCGGTGCGGTCGCACAGCCAGTTCTTCGCCTGGAGGGTGGTGGCCAGCAGCGCGCCGGTCTGCTCCTGGAGGGCGAGGATCTGCTCGCCCGCGTCCGCCTTGCGCGCGCCCCGCCCCGCGATGACGACCACGCGCTTGGCGTTCTGGACGAGGGCGCAGGCGGCCTCGATGCCGGCCGGGTCCGGCAGCAGCCGCGGCGTCCGGATCAGGGCCGTGGACGGCACGTAGTCCTCGTCGTAGTCGTCGAGTTCGGCGACCTGCACGTCGAAGGGCGCGCTGATCATGACCGGCTTGGACTCGGTGCGGGCCAGGTAGAACGCCTGGCGCACGGTCTCCTGGGCGTTCTCGGGACGGGTCACGTGGAGGAACTCGCACTCGATCGCGGCGGCGAAGCGCCGCTGGTCGAGGTACTGGGTGGCGCCCTCGTCACCGAGGGGGGTCTCACCGCAGAAGGCGACCAGGGGGGTGCCCGCCCGGCTCGCCACGATCATCGAGGTGGCCAGCTGGGAGACGCCGGGACCGCTGGTCGTGGTGACCACGCCGGGCTGTCCGGCGCCGCGGGCCCAGCCGTCCGCCATGCCGAGGCCGGAGCCCTCGTGCCGCACCTCGTACAGCCGCACGCCGCGGTCGGCGAGCGCGGCCATCCAGTGCATGTTGGCGTCGCCCATCATGCCGAAGACATCGGTGGTGCCTTCCTTGACGAACGCCTCGGCGAGTGCTTCGTAGACCTTCACTTCGTGGACTCCTTCACGTTCGCGGCGGCCGTCACGTTCGCGGCGGCCGTCGTCCGCGCCTTCAGGACGCCGTCGAGCCGTGCGAAGACCCGCAGCGCGTTGCCTCCGTAGACCGCCTGCCGGTCGGTGTCGCTCAGGCTGTCGATGGAGTCGAGGGTGTATTTGGTGTCGTCGAACCGACGCCCGGTCTCCGGGTCCACGCTGCGGACGGCGCCGATCATCTCCGAGGCGAACAGCACGTTGCGGGCCGGGATGACGTCCAGCAGCAGTTCCATGCCGCGCTTGTGGTACACGCAGGTGTCGAAGTACACGTTGCGCAGGATCGACTCCTCCAGCGGCGGCCGGCCGCGGTCCTGCATCATGCCGCGGTAGCGGCCCCAGTGGTACGGGACGGCGCCGCCGCCGTGCGGCAGGATCAGCCTCAGCGTCGGGAAGTCCTCGAACAGGTCGGACTCGCACAGCTGCATGAACGCCGCGGTGTCACCGGCGAGGTAGTGGGCGCAGGTCCCCTGCAACGCGGGGTTCCGCGACATCGCGACATGGACCATCGCGGGGACGTCGAGCTCGACCATCTTCTCGTACAGCGGGTAGTACACCCGGTCGGTCAGCGGCGGCGCCTGGTAGTACCCGTCCGAGGGGTCCGGGTTCAGCAGACAGCCGACGAAGCCCAGCTCCTCGACACAGCGCTCCAGTTCGGCCACGGAGTTGCGTACGGAGGCGGCGAGGGCGTCGCCCGGCGACTGCGGGAGCTGGCACACGCCCGCGAACCGCTCGGGGAAGAGCCCGCACACCCGGGAGATCAGGTCGTTGCTGACGCGCGACCAGTCGAGGCTGGTGCGCTCGTCACCGTAGTGGTGGGCCATCTTGCCCGCGCCCGGCGAGAAGACCGTCAGGTCGGTGCCCCGCTCGATCTGGAGCTTCAGCTGCCCGTTCTCGATGGCGGCGCGGATCTCGTCGTCGGTGATGTGCAGTTCGTCGGGCGAGACGCGGGCGCCCGACTCCTCGAACGCCTGGATCTGCCTCTGTCGCCACTCGCCCAGCGCGGGGGGCGCCGTAGTGAAGTGACCATGGCAGTCGATGATCATGAAGTGCTCCGAGACGTGCGTAGCGGTGGTGGCGTGGGGTGCGCCCGGGTCGGCCGGGCGCCGTCGTCAGTCGCGGCCGGTCAGCTCGCGGGCCCTGTCCAGGCCGGGGTAGGTGCGCACCGGCGCCGACATCAGGAACCGGTATCCGTCGTCGAGCACCTGCTTGACGTTGCCGGCCGTGACATGGGGGTGGCCCACGGCGACCCCGCGCTCTCCGCAGATGTCGAGGATCCGGCGCTTGCACTCCAGGACGCGCGGGTGCTCGTACTGGCGGGGAACTCCCAGTTCCTGGCTCATGTCGCCCTCGCCGACGAGGATCAGCCCGATCCCCGGCACCTGGTCGAGGATGTCCGGCAGGTTCTCGATGCCGAGCTGGTCCTCGATCATGAGGCCGACGAGGATCTCCCCGTCCGGGGCGAGCGGCCACACGTCGGCCCTGGAGTAGTACTCGATGTTGGAGATGCCCCAGTAGCGCGTCGCCGCGTGCGGGCCGTCCCCGCGCAGACCGGCGGGTTCGTGGAGCGGGGCGTCGGGCAGTCGGGGGTAGCGGCAGGCGGCGACGGCGTTGCGGGCCTCCTCCACCGTGGCGATGTGCGGCCAGATGATGCCGAACGCGCCCAGGTCCAAGGCCTGCTTGGCGTGCCACTGCGCCTTCTCCGCGCCGTTGGCGGGGATGCGCACGAGCGGGGTGACGGCCGGCGCGAGGCTGTCCGCCTCGAAGATCTGACGTCGGCTCAGCAGATACTGGAAGCTGTCCTTCAGGGCGTTGATGTCCCAGGGCTTGTGCTCCATCTCGAACACCACCGCGTCGTAGTCCGAGGTGCTCAGCTCGGTCGCGGACGCCGGGTCGGCCGCCGAGAAGGTCGCGAAGACGTGCTGTCCCGCGTCCAGAGCGCCGATCACCTTGTTGAACCTGGTCGTTGTCATCGCCGACCTCCTCGGCCGAGAGCGTCACCGGACGTGTTCACCGGGCGGGCCGCCGTCTGCGGCTCCCCTCCTTGGCGCCTGGCGCGCCGCCCTGCCCACCAGGCGCGCAGGCGGGCGAGCAGACCGGCCGGGCGGGACGCGGCCGTGCGCGCACCGGCGGGCGCCGCGGGGCGCGACGCGGTGGAGGCCGAGGGGAGCGCCTCGGTGGACGCCGGGGGGAGCGGCCCGGTGGCTGCCGGCGTGAGGGGCTCGGAGGCTGCTGCCGTGAGGGGCTCGGAGGGCGCCGCGCACAGCGTGACGAGTTCGTCGGTGAACTCCTTCGTCATTCGGGAGACCACCATCCCCGCACCCGACTCGATCAGCTTGGCGAGCTTGCCGTTGAGCTTGATCTCGCCGTCGCAGTAGACCCGTGAGCTGCCGGGGGTCTGCCCCTCGGCGACCCGGAAGGTGGCGCCGGCGCCGAAGCGGGTGGCGCCCTGCCCGTCCGCGCCCCGCGCGGTCAGACGGCCCTCACGTGTGGTTTCGTCCAGGTCCAGGGCGACCCGGGCGGCGAACCTGACCCGGAGACCGCCGAATCTGACGGCCAGGGTCCCGTCGAAGGACCCGTCGTCGTGCGACGCTCCGAGCTCAGCGCCGCCGATGCAGGAAACGACGGCTGAGGGGTCCGAGATGACCTCCCAGACGCGTGCGGGAGGACTCGGTACGGCGATCTCTTCCTTGATCGATATCAAAATCGTGAACCTTACTCGGCGGGGGCATGACGTCACGGGAACCTGGAGGAAGGCATGACGGCATGGCGGCATGGCGGCTTCGGGGTGTGGGCGGATGACCGCGGGTGTCGGACCGGTGGGCCCGCGCGAAGGACGGTTGTCTCCGTGGCAGGCGGCTGCGCTGCGCGGCGGAGCGCGGCTCGGCCGCGTTACGCGGCGGACTTCCGCTCGGCGGCGAAGAGACCCCAGAGGTCGTTGTACAGCTCGGAGAACTCGGGCGATTCGACGAGCGAGCCGATCTGGCGTGGGCGTTCGAAGGGGACGGGGATGATACGGCGGACCGTGCCGGGGCCCTTCGACATCACGATCACCTCGTCGGCCAGGTAGATGGCCTCGTTGAGATCGTGCGTGACGAAGATGAGGGTCCCGTTCTGTTCCCGCCAGATGTTGAGCAGTTCCTGCTGGAGTTCGAGCCGGGTGATGGCGTCGAGCGGCCCGAACGGCTCGTCCATCAACACGATGGACGGGTTGTAGATCAGGGCACGCGCGATCGCGCAGCGCTTCTGCATGCCGCCGGACAGCTCCCGGGGGAAGTGGTTCTCGAAGCCGGCCAGCCCGACGAGGTCGACCCAGTGCGCGACGCGTTCTTCGCGTTCGTCCTTGGCGACCTTGCGGAACTTCAGCGCCAGGCCGATGTTGGCCTTGACGCTCAGCCAGGGCAGCAGGTGCGAATGCTGTGTGACGTACGCGGCGTCGGAGTTGACGCCGGTGACGCGCTCGCCGGCGTAGTGGACCTCGCCCTGGGTGGGGGTGAGCAGTCCGGCGGCCAGGTTGAGGATGGTGCTCTTCCCGCACCCGCTGGGCCCGATCACGGCGACGACCTTGCCGCGATCGACCTTGAACGACACGCCTTCGATCGCCGGCTGATGAGTGCCGGGGAACCGCAGGGTGACGTCGTCGAGGCGGAGTGCCTCCGAGTGAAAGGTGCGCTGACTGGTCGACATAGCTGTCTCCTCGGCTCCCTCACCGCGAAGGGACGAAGTGGGGGCCGTGCGCTCGTGCCGGTGGTGGCGTTGGTGTGTGACGGTGCGTGAATCGCTGACGGCGGGGTGACTGACGCCCTGCGAAGAGCGGCCGGGGTCGGCTGGAACCTTCCGGTGAGACAGCCTCGGCGACACCGTGCGACTCCGAGATTGTCCGACAAGCGGTAATGGGAACGTAACACCACCGACTCCAACGGACAAGAACGCTGCGGAAAAACATCCCGCCCCAGCGAACGGCACCTTCCCTCACCTCGTCATTGTTGGACAACCTGTGTTCGCACCTCGCCGCACAGCCCATGCTGCGGGTGGCCCGAAGCCGCACCCTCGGCCTCAGCCGGCCGATGCGCCCCGCGAGGCGTCGATCCCGCCGGGTGAGGTGGCCACGGCGTCCGGGCCACGGCGTCGGAGGTCGGCGGCAGTTTGCACATACGGGACGCCTGCATGGCTGATTGCCGGACAATGCATCCATGGGAGGCACCGGCCACGCCCCGGCACTTCGAGCTTTTCTGCCGTACTTCTTGCCTGGGCGAGTCTCGCGGGCTATGTTCCCGGCACATCTTGTCGGACAACGTGCGGTTTTCCTGGTGGGCGTGGCCATCACGCGCACCCTCAACGGCGTGTTCCCCGCCTCGACTCGTACGCCCCCGGGCTCCTCGGCCCGGCGGGCCGTCGCCGGCACGGCCACAGGGCTGGAACGCCGGCACCCTGCTCATGAGAAGGGCGTCCTTCGATGAACGATCTCCCCCGGCCCCACCCGCGTACCGACCCGGTCGGCAGCCCGTCCGCACGCCCCTCCCGGAGAACCGTGCTGGCAGCCATGACGGTGTCGCTCGGAGCGGCGGCGCCCCTGCTCTCCGGCGCTCCGGCCACGGCCGCGTCCGGTCTGCGGGAGGACCTGCTCTACATCGGTACCTGGGGACAGGGGCAGGTGCACGCGGTGAGGTTCGACCCCGAGCACGGGACCCTGACCTCCCTGGGGTCCGTGGCCCAGGTCAGCTCGAACTGGGTCGCCGCACACCCCACACGCCCGGTCCTCTACGTCGCGGGCGGTGACCAGGGCGGGCACATACGCGTGTTCCGGATCGACGACGCCTCCGGAGCGCTGCGGCAACTCGACGACGTCGCGACCGAGACCGTCCCGACGGGCAGCGGCGGCCTGTCGTACATCGGCTTGACCGGGGAAGCGGACACCTTGCTGGTCGCCGACTTCGCGGCCGGCTCCGCGGCGACCGTCCCGGTGGACCCGGACGGCCGCCTGCGGGGTGTGGCCTCGGTCGTCCAGGACGTCGGGTCCGGCCCTTCTCCGCGCCAGCTGGGCCCGCACCCTCACCACGTGGTCGTCGACCCGAGCGGCCGGTACGCGTTGGTCGCGGACTTCGGCGCGGACCGGGTGTTCGTCTACGACTACGACCGGGCCACGCACCGCATGTCGGCCGGCTCACCCGACGGGCCGGGTTCCTACGCGACCGCGGCGGGCTCGGGTCCGCGGCGGCTGGCCTTCCATCCGAACGGCCGGACGCTCTATCTGCTGAACGAACTCACCGCGGACATCCAGGTGCTGGGGTGGGACGCGGCAGGGGGCACGTTGACAGCTCGGCAGGTCCTTCCGACCAATGCCCCCGACCACACGGGAGCGACAAGCGCCGCCGAGCTGGCCATCAGCCGCGACGGCCGGCATGTGTACACGTCCAACCGCGGCGAGAACGCCCTGGTCGTCTTCTCCGCGGACCCCGCGACCGGTCTGCTCACCGAGGTCCAGCGCGTCCCCTGCGCCGGCGTCACACCGTGGAGCTTCGCCCTGCACCCCGGCGGACGGTGGCTGTTCGTCGCCAACGAGGCGAGCGGGAGCGTGCACCTCTTCGCGGTCGACCGGGCGTCCGGGCACCTCACGGACACGGGTGCTTCCGTCGCCGTGCCCTACCCCGACTGCATCGCCTTCCGCACCCGGGAGTCCTCTGCCCCGCCCCGGCTCGTGTGACGCACCGGCTGGGAGAGGACGCCCCTGCGGTCGCCAGCCATACTGCTCGGCAGGCGGCAGACATCCCTTCCGAGCCACAGGTGATCATGTGAACCCGAAGCACCACGACGACACGGGCGTCTCCGACAAGAGCCCGTCGACGCGGCACAGTCAGGCCTATGAAGGTCTGCGCTCACTCCTTCAGTCGGGAACCTTCGCACCGGGCACCCGCCTCACCGAAGCGGACCTGACCCAGAGGTTCGGTGTCTCCCGCAGCACCATGCGGGCCGTACTCGTGCAGTTGACGCAGGAGGGGTACGTCACCAGCGAGGTCAACCGGGGTGTCCGTACACGGAACTTCACGGTCGAAGAGGCTCTGGACATCCTGGAGGCGCGGGAAACGCTCGAATCCGCCCTGGCCGGCAAAGCCGCCGAACGCGCGACCGAGGAGGAGGTGGAGGCTCTGCGCCGTACGCTGCAATTCATGGCGGACTGCCAGGCGAGCGGCGACCAGGCGGGATACTCCCAAGGCAACCGGACCTTCCACCAGCAGATCAAGCGCGCCGCTCACCAGCAGACTCTGGCCCGTGCCTACGACACGCTGCTCTACCCCCTCGTCATGAGGCAGTACCGCGACCTCACCGCGCCCCATCCGCGGACCGGGTCGCTCGAGGAACACCAGGCCATCTTCCTGGCGGTGCTCACCCGCAACCCCGACGCGGCCGTCGCCGCGATGCGCCATCACGTCGGCTCCGCCCGCAGGGCTCTGCTGCTGCGGTCGACGCAGGGGGTCGCCGAGTGAGCGGGGACCGCGGCCCGCGGAAGGAGAGCGAACGCGGCCGGCGGCATGCACGTCGAACGCCCGACAGGCGGCCGCCAGCACCCCCCTCGCCGCGATGAGTCGGCGCTGCCGCCGGGCGCAGTGCGCTCGGACGGCGACGCGCCCGCCGTCGCCGGGGACCACCGCGCCGTGCACGAAACTGGACCGCTCGGTAGGTGGGCCCAGGACCGCCCCGCACCGAGGGGACGGCAGCCGGAGGCGGGCCCGGCCCCCCGGCTCCGGCACCGCGTGGACCCCGCTGCCCCGGGCCGCGGCCCGGCACCCGGCGGGCGGGACGCGGGCCCGGCACCCGGGGGCCGGGGCGCCTGTGGCCTCGGCCGGGTGGCCGCGACCATACCGGCCCGGCGGTGCGGATCACCGGCACCGGACCCGCGTTGCCCGCGCCGACCGGCTCCCGCTCCCGTCCGGTCGGCACCAGATCGCCGTACCTGCGACCACGTCACGCCCCGGGCCGGCTCCGCCACCGACGCCCTTCCGGCGTCGGACGCACCCGGGCGGGCGGGTTCAGGCGCCGGTGCGCTCCGCGGTGACCGCCACCGTCGCGTAGTGCATCGGGAAGCTGCCGCCGATGGCGTCGATGGCGGCCCCGGTGGCTTCCAGCACCTCCGCCGTCTTGTCCGCCGGGAGCCGGGGGAAGGCGCCCAGCGTGGGCATCTGGTCCAGCCAGGCCTCGCGGCTGTAGGTCCACTCCCAGTCGAAGCGCCACTGCTCCGGCTCACCGAAGCCGCCCGCCTCATGCCTCGTCGGGGTCGACCCCGAGCACATCGCAGCCGGCCTGCTGGAACTGCCGGGCCACGATGCCGGTGCCGGTGCCGACGTCGAGGACCTCGCGTCCGGAGCTCTTCCCGACGATCCGCTCCACCAGCTTCTGGGGGTAGCGGGCCGGGCCCGGTCGTAGCGTTCGGCGTCCGCGCCGAACGACTCCGCGACCTGCCGCTGCCGGTGGCTTTCGCTCTCCGCAGGAGTGGGCATGCGCCCACTCCAAGTGGGCGCATGCCCACGTATGGCGGTCCCTGGCTGCACGGCAACCGGGAGCCAGGCCTGCGCGGAAAGGGAGGGGCGACGGTGCCGACCGGCACAGCGATCCGTGACGTCTCCCCGCGCCACCGCGGCCGGGCGACGCGGCGTCGCCTGGCTCTGCGTCGACGTGACGGACCAGGGCCTGCGTGGAGGAGTGCTCCGCGGACCGCGGTGCGGCATGCCTCGTCCTGGGAGAACGCTCGCCACGATCTGCGGGTGGACAGTGCCACCGAACGGGACCGGGACGAGTCCGAGACCCAGCGGGTGATCACCGCCGCCCTCGGTCCCACCGCGCGGATCACGTCACTGCACGAGTGCACCGACGGGTTCTTGCACGCCGTCCACGGCGTCGATCTCGCCGACGGCACCCGACTCGCCCTCGAAGCCGCGCCGGCCCCGGATCCGAGCTGCCGCGGTGCGAGGTCGGCCTCATGCGCACCGCGCACGAGTTCTTCCGGCGCGCCGCGGAGGCGGGCGTACCGCTGCCCGCCCTCCGCTGCGCCGACCCCGACGCGGGCTGCCTCCGGCTCGACCGGCTGAACGGCACCAGCCACTCGCACCCGGGTCAGCGGCCTGCCGGCGCCCTGCCGGCCGGCGCTGTGCCGGCACCGGTCGTGGCGGGCAGAAGGGGCACGTCCAGGCGGCCTGCGAGGTCGTCGACGGTGGTGCCGAAGGTCTCCCGCACCGTGACGCCCTGCGGGGTGATGTCGAAGACGGCGAGATCGGTGTAGACGCGGTCGACACAGCCCGGTCCGGTCAGCGGGTAGGTGCACCGGGGCACCAGCTTGGGCGCGCCGGTCTTGGTGAACAGCGTCATCATGACGAAGACCTTCTTGGCGCCGATCGCCAGGTCCATGGCGCCGCCGACGGCGGGGATGGCGTCGGGTGCGCCGGTGTGCCAGTTGGCGAGGTCGCCGGCCGCGGAGACCTGGAAGGCTCCCAGCACGCAGATGTCCAGGTGGCCGCCGCGCATCATGGCGAAGGAGTCGGCGTGGTGGAAGTACGCCGCCCCGGGCGGTTCGGTCACGGGGATCTTGCCGGCGTTGGTGAGATCGGGGTCGATCTCGTCGCCCCGGGCCGCGGGGCCCATGTTGAGCATGCCGTTCTCGGTGTGGAGCACCACGCCGGAGTCGGCCGGCAGGTGGTCGGCGACGAGTGTGGGCTGGCCGATGCCGAGGTTGACGAAGGCGCCGGGCGGGATGTCACGGGCTATGAGGGCGGCGATGCCGTGCTTGTCCAGCGGGGTGCGCGCGGTGCCCGCGGAGGGCCGGTCGGGATTCATGCGGTCGCCTCCTGCACGACGCGGTCGACGTAGATGCTCGGCGTCACCACGGTTTCCGGATCGATCGTGCCGGTCTCGACGATCTCGCGGACCTGTGCGATCACGGTGGCCGCGGCGGTGGCCATGACCGGCCCGAAGTTGCGGGCGGTCTTGCGGTAGACGAGGTTGCCCATGCGGTCGGCCCGGTGGGCGCCGATCAGCGCCACGTCGCCCCTGATCGGGTACTCCAGGACGTAGGTGCGGCCGTCGATGACCCGGGTCTCCTTGCCCTCGGCCAGCAGGGTGCCGACTCCGGTGGGGCAGTAGAAGGCGCCGATGCCGGCCCCGGCCGCCCGGATCCGTTCGGCGAGGTTGCCCTGGGGCACGACCTCCAGCTCGATCCTGCCGGCCCGGTACAGGCCGTCGAAGACGTAGGAGTCGGCCTGGCGGGGGAAGGAGCAGATCACTTTGCGGACCCGTCCCTCGGCCAGCAGCGCGGCGAGCCCGGTGTCGCCGTTGCCGGCGTTGTTGGACACCACGGTCAGGTCCTTGGCGCCCTGGCGGATGAGCGCGTCGATCAGGTCGACCGGCATGCCGGCCATTCCGAAGCCGCCGACGAGCACCGTCGAGCCGTCCTCGATCCCGGCCACCGCCTCGTCGGCGTGGGCGCACAGCTGCGTGGTCATCGGCTCGTCCCCGTGACGTTCTCCAGGACCACGGCGAGCGCCTGGCCCACTCCGATGCAGATGGCCGCGACGCCCCACCGCTCGCCGGACTCCTCGAGCCGGTGGGCCAGCGTGCCGAGGAGCCTGCCGCCGGAGGCGCCCAGCGGGTGGCCGAGCGCGATGGCACCGCCCTTGGCGTTGACGATCCCGGGGTCGATGTCCCAGGCGTCCGCGCAGGCCAGTGCCTGCACGGCGAACGCCTCGTTGAGCTCGACCGCACCGACGTCGGACCAGGTGACGCCCGCGCGCTTCAGGGCCCGGTTCGCCGCCTCCACCGGCGCGAAGCCGAACATCTGCGGGTCCAGCGCGAACACTCCGCGCCCCGCGACACGGGCGAGCGGATCGGCGCCGATGCGCGCCGCGGCGGCCTGCGAGCCGAGCAGCACGGCCGACGCGCCGTCGCTGAGCGGTGAGGCGTTGCCCGCGGTGATCACCCCGTCGGTGCGGAACACCGGCTTGAGCGCGGCGAGCTTGTCGGGGGTGGAGCCGGGCCGGACTCCCTCGTCCCGGGTGAGGGTCGCGCCCTTGTCGTCCACCGCGACCGGTACCACGAGATCGTCGTAGAAGCCGGCGGTCCAGGCGGCGTCGGCGAGGTTGTGGGACCGTGCGGCGAACTCGTCCTGCCGCCGGCGGGGGATGGCGAACCGGTCGGCGAGCTGCTCGTTGGCCTCCCCCAGGGAGACCGTCCACTCCTCCGGCATGCGCTCGTTGACCAGCCGCCAGCCCAGCGTGGTGGACACGGCGGTCACATGGCCGGCGGGGAAGGCGCGGTCGGGCTTGGGCAGCACCCAGGGAGCCCGGGTCATCGACTCCACCCCGCCGGTCAGCACGATGTCGGCGTCACCGCTCTCGATGGCGCGCGAGGCGATGATCGCCGCGTCCAGGGAGGAGCCGCACAGCCGGTTGACGGTCGTGGCGGGAACGGAGGTGGGCAGACCGGCCAGCAGAACGGCCATCCTGCCGACGTTGCGGTTGTCCTCGCCCGCGCCGTTGGCGTTGCCCCACACGACGTCGTCGATCTCGCCCGGGTCGAGCGCCGGCGCCTTGGCCAGGACCCCGTCGACGGCGAGTGCCGCGAGGTCGTCGGGGCGTACGCCGGCGAGGGCGCCGGAGAACCGTCCGAAGGGCGTTCTTGCCGCTGCGTATACGTAGCTGTCGGTCACGCCGTCACGGTAGGGTCGCCCTCTTCATCATGTCCAAGACCTAATGCGACTGCATCAATAAGGGCAGCTTATAAAATGGGGGGATGGAACTCCGTCAGGTCCGTTACTTCCTCGCTCTCGCGGAAGAGTGCCACTTCGGGCGTGCGGCGGCCCGCCTGCATGTCGCCCAGCCCGCTCTGTCCCAGCAGATCAAGCAGCTGGAGCACGAACTGGGCACCGCCCTGTTCCACCGGTCCACCCGGCATGTCGAACTCACCGAGGCCGGCCGGCACCTGACCGGGTACGCCCGCACCCTGGTCGCCGAAGCCGAGCGCGCACGCGTCCACATGACGGAGCTGGCGACCGGCCACTCGGGCCGGGTCTCCGTCGGCTTCATCGGCACCGCCACCTACGACGTACTCCCCCACGTCGCCCGCACCGTGCGGGCCCAGCTGCCCCGCATCACCCTGGACCTGCACGGCGAGCTGCTGACCCCGCGGCTCGTGGACGGCCTGCTCGCCGGCACCTACGACCTGGCGGTGTTCCGCTCCGGCCTCACCGGCACCGAGGGGGTGAGCATCACGCCGCTGCGCACCGAGCCGCTGGTCGCCGTGGTACCGACGCATCATCCGCTGGCCGCCCGCGAGCGGATCTCGCTGCGAGCGCTGGCCGACGAATCCTTCGTCATCCATCCGTCGCAGACCCGGTCCGCCATGTACGACCGTGTCCTGTCGGCCTGCGACCGGGCCGGTTTCCGGCCCTCGTCCCTCGTCGAAGTCGGCGAGACCGCCACCCTCGTCGTCCTCGTGGCCGCCGGACACGGCGTGGCCCTCGTGCCGCAGTCGGTGCGAAGCCTGCGCCTCGACGGCGTGACGTACCTGCCGCTCACCGAGACGGAATCCGTCGACCTCGTCCTGGCCCGCCGGACGGAGCGCAACTCACCGGCGACGCAGCAGGTCGCCTCGGTGATCGAGCAGTGCGTCCACGGTTGAGGCAGCGGTCCCCGACGATCCGGCGAACGGTCAGGCCACCGGGCCCGCCCCGGCACCGTCGGCCGAGCGAGCGGCACCGGGGGGTGCCCGGGGCTCAGGCCTCCGCCACCGGCATGACGACGGTCAGGACACCGCGGTGGTACTCCGCCCTCGCCTCGCCGCCCTTCGCCCCGGCCGGCAGCGGGGTGCAGTGGCCGTAGCGGACGGTGGGGCCGCGTTTCCCCGCGGTCGCCCCGACGCCTCGCTCGGCACGCACGGTCAGGAACCGTTCCGTGACGGTGACCTCCATGTCCTGGGCGGAACTCATCCCCGGCAGCTCCGCCCGCAGCACATACGTCCCGTCCGTCAGGCGTTCCTCGACATGGACGCCGTGCGTCTCCGGAACCGTGTCCATCACGGTGAATCCCGCCTCCGCCCAGTCGGACGGGTCGGGCGGTGCGGGCATCACGGGCGGTGCGGGCCGGCTGGGGAGCCGCTCGATCGTGCTACTCATGGCTTGCCCCTCTGCTTCTCGACTTCCAGTGTCGTCCGGCCGGAGTCCGGGAGCACATGGGCCGTTCGGCCCCCTTCAGCATGCCGTCGGCCCTTGCAGGCTGCTGGACGGACTCGGGCTCGGGCGGCGTGCGGCACAAGAGCCCGCCGAGACCGATCACCTGACCGGCCACCGCACACGGCCATCGGCGGGGGCTGTCCTGGCCGGCAATGACCCTGACACGGGCATAACTACCCTTCGCGACTTGACAATTACTCTAAGTCACCATGTGCTGTGCGGGCCGGTCGCGTCTGTCGCTCGAGCGGTACCTCCTCGATCGGTTCATCTGACTGGTTCGGTGTGCATCGCCTGTGTGCCCACGACGGTCAGCAGCGCGAGCTTCTCGGCGGTGTCGGTCCCGGCGCGTGGGGTGAACCAGAGCAACCGCTGGCGGCCGTCCTCGCTGAAGAGGCTGAGGCAGTTGAGGTCGAGCATGCCCATGGTGGGGTGGACGATCCGCTTGCGCTCGTCTCTGCGCACCCCCACGTCCTGGTCGGCCCAGAGCGCCCGGAACTCCGGCGACTGCTGTAGCAGTTCGTCCACCAGCTCGGTCGCCTCGGCGTCGCCCGGGCTGCGTCGCCCGACTGCCGCGCGCAGGTCGGCGACGAACGAGCGTGACTGCGGAGCGAGGTCCTCCTGCGGGTAGATCCGCCGCGAGGCCGGGTCGGTGAACCATCGGTAGATGAAGCTCGCCGCGCGTCCGTGGTGCGCGGACAGGTCGCCGAGCATCGCGATGGCGAGCGGGTTCTGGACCAGAACGGTGTGCAGGTCGGTGCTCACCATCGCCGGGGTCCCGTCGATCCGTGTCAGCAGGTCGAGCATCGCGGGGTGGACGTGTGACGCCGTCCCGCCCTGGTGCGGGATCGAGCGGTTCGCCAACCGGTACAGATGGTCGCGTTCGTCGCGGCTGAGGCGCAGGGCGCGGGCGAGCGCGGCGAGCATCTGGTCGGAGGGCTGCGAGCCGGCACCGCGCTCGAGCTCGGTGTAGTACTCCACCGAGGCGCCGGCCAGAACGGCGACCTCGTCGCGACGCAGACCGGGGACGCGGCGCCGCGGGCCGGGCGCGAGCCCGACCTCCTCGGGGCGGATCCGCTCGCGTCGCGAACGCAGGAAGCCACCGAGTTCGGAGTACCTCGTGTTCGGCATGGGCACAGCCTCCCCGGGCGGCGCCGTCGGCGCCAGGGGATGTCGTCCCCACCTTCGGCAGCAACTGTCACCGGCCCGCGCCGCGCCACAGAGTGGACGCCATGAACACCGCACTCACTGACACACCCACTGACTCCGGCGCATCGCCGGCCGCCGGAAAGACGGTCCTGATCACCGGTGGCACGAGCGGGATCGGCGCCGCGACCGCTCGGCTCCTGCTCGGGCGTGGCCACCGGGTCGCCGTCACCGGGCGCGACCCTGGTCGGCTCAAGGCCTTCCTCGACGAAGTCGGCCACGCGGACCGCGTCCTGGGGCTGGTAGCAGATGCCTCCGACTGGGACGCCACGAACACGGCGGTCACCAGCGCGGTGGAGCGCTTCGGGTCGCTGGACGCGGCCATCGCGAACGCGGGCGGCGCGTCCGCGGATCACTTCCGGACGGGCGGTGCCGGCGTCCTCGACGACGGCGATCCGGAGCTGTGGGCACCGATGGTGCTCGCCAACGTGCTCGGCCCGGCTCTGCTGGCCAAGGCGACCCTGCCCCACCTCGAGCAGTCCCGCGGCCGGCTGGTGCTCATCGGCAGCGTGGCCGGAATCAAGAACAGCCCGGGCAACCTCTACTCCGCCACGAAGTGGGCAGTGGTCGGCTTCGCCGAGAACCTCCGCCTGCACGCCACGACCCGCGGCATCGGAGTCACGGTCGTGAACCCAGGCATGATCGACACCGCGTTCTGGCACGGCCAGGCTCCCCCCGTCGCGATGAGCCCGGATTCGGTGGCCGAGGCGATCGGCTTCGCGCTCGACCAGCCGGCAGGCGTCGACCTCAACACGGTGACGATCCGTCCGATCGGCCAGCCCGTCTGACCTCGGTCGGGCGGCGTGCTCCGCTCGCGGTGCCGGCCGCGTCCCGCAGGGGCCGGCACCACGTGCCGTGCCACCCCGCCGGACGCTCCGTCAGCCGGCCCCGTCCGTCCCGCTGCCCGTCTTCTCCCGGCCCACGGACGACAGGTGTCGGCGCAGGAAGGCCACTGCCTCGGCACGCTCTCCGGCCAGCGGGAGATCGGCTGGGCGCACGTGCTCGGCGCAGCGCAGGGCGGCGCGGTCGCGTCGGAGGGAGCGCAGGGCGTGGGCTGGAACTCCCAGCCGTATCCGGGGAGCCGTTCGATCCAGCCCTCCACCGCGATGCGGCGCAGGACGTGGGCGAGCTGTCCGGGCATGAGGTCGTAGCGGCGGGCGAGGGCGTTCCCGGTGACCCGGTCGGGGAGCCGGCCGTCGAGGCGGCCGGCCGCGATGCGCAGGCAGACGTCCTCGGTGGCGTCCTCGCCCGGCGGGCACAAGGACGCCCCGGTGAGCTCCGGGCCGGTGAGGGCGACGGTGCAGCCGCCCCGCTCGGCGGCGACCCCCACGCCTTCGTCCGCCGGCAGCCGCAGGGCCTCGCGGACCGGCGAGCGGGACACCTTCAGCTGTTCGGCCAGGGCACGTTCGACCAGGCGGGTGCCGGCGGACAGCCCGTCCGACGCCATGTGCTCCACGATGCGGGCGGCCGTCCGGCGGGTGAGCGGGGTGGGGCCTTGGGCCGTGGGCGCTGTCATCCTCCGGTGCCTCCGCGGGGGACGGAGCCGGACGGAACCGGCCCGCGTCGGCCGGGACCCGGTCGGTCCCGGCCGGCGACGTCAGGGTGCGAGGACGGAGTGTACGTGCTCGACCTGCGGCGGAGCGGCGAAGTGCGGTCCGGCCAGGGCCCGCCACCGGGCGAAGTTCTCCGAGCCGCGGAAGGTGACGGTGTGGTGCTCGACGGTCTCCCAGCGGACCGTCAGCCGGTAGCGCGCGGGGTGTTCGACGCTGCGGTGCAGGTCGACCCCGTGGCAGCCGTCGGCGGCGAGGAAGTACGGCAGGGCCTTGGCGACGGCCTCCTCGAACTCCCGCTCCTGGCCCGGGTGGACTTCGATCTGGGCGATCTCGGTGATCACGTGGTGCTTCTTCCTGGTGTCAGCCGCGCTGGTCGGCGGCGGCCTCGGCGTGTTCGGCGTCGACCCGTGCGGTGACGCCGGTCTCGACGATGGTGCGCGTGGCGTCGACGGTGGCGTAGATCCACAGGATGCGCATCGGCTCGATGGCGGAGGCGTTGCGGAACCGGTGGGGCGTGCCGGCGGGGACGTACGTGGTGTCGAAGCGGGTCACATGGTGCTCGGTGCCGTCGATCTCCACGATGGCGTCGCCTTCGAGGATGGTGACGGACTCCGGGCAGTTGTGGGTGTGCAGGGCGATGCCCGCGCCGCCGTCGAAGAGGGTCTGGCCGGTGAGGAAGACCTCGGCGCCGGCCGCCTTGGTCACCAGGGGGATGGTGCGGGCGCCGCCGCCGCGGCTGAAGGCGGTCAGCTCGGCCGGGCGCAGCACGGCGGGCGGGAAGGAGGCGAAGCAGGGCTCGTCGGTGGGGTGGTCGTGCACGGTGTTCCTCCAGGTGGGCCGGTGTCGGGGGTGGTCAGGCGGCGGGGCCGATCCAGACGGTCTTGGTGTTGACGAACTCGCGGATGCCCTCGGCGCCGAGTTCGCGGCCGTAGCCGGACTTCTTGATGCCGCCGAAGGGCGGGCGCGGGCCAGCGCGAACGCGGTCCGGGCGACCCGTTCGCCGGCCTTCGCGGTGACCTTGCGGATCGAGAATGCGGAGTCCTCGTCGGGCATGAACTCCCCCGCGCCCGCGAACATGTTGCGGTCCGAGTAGAAGCCCTCGGTGTTCTCCCGGACGATGACCAGGTCCATCGGGTCGCGCAGGATGCTCAGGTCGGGGTGGGAGCGGCAGGGGCGGATGTTGGCGTAGAGCTCGAAGCGGGTGCGCAGTTCGGCCGAGGGGTTGACGCCGCCCTCGGCGCGGGGCGGGTAGTCAAGGTGCGAGACCGGGCCGAGGAGTACGCCGTCGGCCTGCGGGACGCGTTCCAGTACGGCGTCCGGCAGGGTCGAACCGGATGCGGCGAGCGACGCGAAACCGACCGCGGCGGGTGCGCGCGAGGGCGCGTGCTCGGCGGAGGCGGAGCGTGCGAGGTCGGACATGGGGCGTCCTCAGGGCGGCTCAGAGGGGATGGGGCGAGGTCGCTGACGGAGATACGGGGCGGCCGTCCCGGACCGTCCAGGGCGAGTGATCGCCGGAGCGGACGGTGATCGCGCCGTGCCCCGGCACGTCACCGCCCGGGATACGTTAAGCACATCGTTTGGTTTTTTGGAAGAGCGTTGTACCAAACGGTGACCGCCGAGTACCGCCCGAGCGCGGCACGTCCGCCACCCCGCCCCCAGCTCGCGCGAGGAGCCGGCACGCCCGCACCGGCACACCCCCGCACCGTCCAGGTCCTCGGCGTCCGGCACAGCCCCGGTCCCGCACTCCCGGACGGCGCCTGCGACACCCACGTACACCTGTTCGGTCCCGCCGACCGCTACCCGTACGCGGCCGGCCGCGGTTACCTGCCGCCCGACACGCTCCCCGCCGACCTGCGGGCACTCCATCGGCACCTGGGGATCAGCCGCACCGCGCTGGTCCAGCCCAGCCCGTACGGCACCGACAACACACGCCTCCCGGACGGCCTGCGCACGCTGGGCCCGTCGGCGCGCGGTGTCGCGGCGATCGCTCCCGACGCCGGTCCCGACGAGCTGCGCGCGATGGACCGGGCCGGTGTCCGCGGAGTCCGCGTCAACCTCGGCGCGCACGCCGTCAACGACCTGACCGGGCGCGCGAGCGCATCGAGGCCACGGGCACGGCGATCGCGCCGCTCGGCCGGCACCTGGACCCGCATCTGGACGCCGCCGCCCTGGCGGCTTTCGAGGGCCTCGTCCCCCGCCTCCCCGTCCCGGTGGTGCTCGACCACTTCGCCGGCTACCGAGCCCGGGCCGGCTCCGGCACCGGGACCGGGTGGCAACACACAGGCTTCTGTGACCTCTCCGCAACACCGCCAGCCCAAAGCCTCCTGCTGCACCGAGACGTCCTGACGCAGTAAAAGAGAAATCTCTCGCGTTTGGCGAGAGGGGTTCTGCCAGGGCCAGGAAGAGGTCGCCCGGCGCGGGCGATACTCGGGCGCATGAGCACGCAAGCGGACGGGCACGCCTCCGCCCCGCAGGCCGAAGCCTGTACCGCCACGGACAGCCGTCCGGACCTCGGCGACATCGGGGAGTTCCTCCGCTCCCGGCGCGCCCGCATCAAGCCCGCCGACGTGGGCCTGCCCGCCCTGGGCCGACGGCGCGTGCCCGGACTGCGGCGCGAGGAACTCGCCCAGCTCGCCGGGGTGAGCATCGACTACTACACCCGCCTGGAACGCGGCCGCGCGCGCAATGTCTCCGACGCCGTCCTCGACGCCGTCGCCGGCGTCCTCCGTCTCGACGACACCGAGCGCGGCCACCTGCGCAATCCGGCCCGGCCCGCACCGTCCCGCCCCCGGCCCCGCACCGCGGACGTCGCTGTCCGGCCGGGGGTGCGGAGGCTGCTGGAGATGATGGAGACCGTCCCGGCATGCGTCCTCGGCCGCCGGACCGACGTCCTGGCCTGGAACGCCCTGGCCGACGCGCTGTACGGCTTCTCGGCCATGCCGCCCGAGCACCGCAACGCGGCCCGGCACACCTTCCTGCACCCCGACGCCGAGACCTTCTACCAGGACCGGCCCGAGGTCGCCGCTTGATGAGCGGCTGCGGCATGCGCAACGGCGAAGCCGCCGCGGTCAACCTGCGCAACATCGTCGCCGACGACGTCTACCGCATCACCGAACAGGTCAACCAGACCACCGGCCGCTATGCCCGGCTCAAGCACAGAAAGACGGGCGACTACCGCGACGTGCCCCTGCCCGCACACGTCAGGCAGAACATCGAGCAGTACGCCGCCACGCACGGCACCGTCGACGGCTACCTGCTCCGCCACCCCCTCGACCCGTCACGAACGTTCCCGCTCTACTACCTCAACAACCAGTGGCGACGGATCAAGAAGCAGGACGGCATCGACATCCCGCAGGGGATGGTCCTCTACAGCTTCCGGCACTTCTTCGCGTCCAACTGCCTCACCCATGGCATCGCCATCACCGACGTCGCCGAATGGATGGGACACAAGAACATCGAAGTCACCTTCGAGATCTACCGACACCTCATGCCCGGGTCCATGAGCAAAGCGGCCACCATCCTCAGCCTGAGCCTCACCACGTAAGCAACGGCCCCCTGACTGCATCCGACCCCGGGTCTTGTGGGCCCGCATGTTGCGGTGTCCGTATTCGCGCTCGACGTCGATGCCGACCGTGGTGCCGTGATCGACGACAGGGTCCTCCGACCGCCCGGCCTTCTCGCGGACCTGCCAGCGCAGCAGGTCGTTCATCTTCACGTCCGCGCCGTCGTCGCGCCAGGGCGCAAAGTAGTCGTACACGGCCGACTCCGGCGGCAGGTCGTGCGGGAGGTGGTCCCACTGGCAGCCGGTCCGGTCCTGGTACAGGAGCGCGTTCACGACTCCCGCAGCTCGTAACGGCCCTGATGTCCCGTCGGGGACGGATGGCCGGCCTTCCATGGCGAGATCGCGGGCTCGGTCAGCTCCCACCGCTCATGAGATCAGTCGCTCTTGTAAGGCTTGCGGTCGCTCACCCAGCCAGCTCAGCAGGACCGAGGAGCCCGACCGGCCGGAACCGCCCGAACCTCCTACACATCATCCGGTCGCAGGTACATCCGATGCCGCACCCTCGCATGCTTCAGCCAGCACCTGCTGTGGCAGCGCAACTGCTAGGGCCTGTTGCGAAAGTCCCGCCTGCCCGACGACGCCATGCACGCACTCTCGCCGCACCGGCCCCTGACCCAAGTACATCCAGTACGAGGGCCAGGGGCCGGCACGCCGAGAGCACGCACCTGACGCCGCCAGGCCCGCCCTCCGGGCGGACGACGGGACTTTCGCAACAGGCCCTAGTGGCTGCAACGGGGATGCACCGAAGGAAGCTTCCAAGATGAGATCGAACCCAGGGCCCTCAGTCACGTTCGGGAGGGGCGTCGAGGGCGGGCCCGGTGGTCGTGGTGGCCGACGGCTGCTGGGCTGTGGTTTCGTGCTTGTGGCGGCCGCGGAGGCTGCGGATCCAGCCTGCCACCGCCACGCACACGGCGGTGATCGCGATCAGCATGTGCCGCCTCCCGCCTGCGCGGGTCGGGGACGCAGACGGCCCTCGGCCCAGTCGCGGGCGGCCGTCGCGTCATCGAACGCCGCTGCCGGGCAACCGAGGATCAGCGGGGCCGCCTTGACGAGCTTCCCCGCCCGCCGCAGGACCGAGGGGTCGGCGACGATCGCCACGCCCCGGCACCGTTCGCCCATCTGCGCGCGATGCCCGCGCAGGAAGCGCACGAGTCCCGACTTGGGAGCCCGCACGGGCTCGTCCTTGGCCACCGCGGGCTGGACGACGACCAAGGCGAAGGGTCCGCTTCGGTCGAGCGCGGTGCGCAGTGCGTCGAGTACGGCGGCGTGGTGCTCAGCCTTCGAGGCGGTCTCTCCGTGCACTTCCACGAGAGGCCACCGGTCCCAGCGGATCTCGGTCGGCATGCGTCACCCGTTTTCCACACTGTCACTGAGAAGGTTAGGCAAACCTAATCTAGCAGACACTGTCCGCAAGTTTGCCCGTCACGACTCCGGCCCCTTCGGCAGGGGCGAGTTGGTCGACGATGGCGGTGTGCCCGGCGGAACCGCCCACGCCGACGCCCCAGAAGTCGCGCAGCAGCGCGCGATGGGCGGGCGACCGGTCGCCGGGCTGGGCGCTGAGGTTCACCGGCATACCCAGCGCCGTGCATCGCCGTTTCAGTTCGGCGGCGTTGTCGAGCAGTTCGACGGCAGGTGACGCGTCCGGTGCGTAGGCCGCGAGGAAGTAGCGCTGCATGTCCTGGACCAGCAGGGCGGCGCGCCGCGGATCGGGGCGCCAGTCGGCGACGTCGGCGGGCAGGTCGGCGGCTTCGGGCATGGGATAGGGCCTGATCGGGGGGATGGGCATGGATCAGTCCCTTTCGAGGTCCTCGGCGGCCGGTCCCCGTTCGAGGTCTTCCGTGGCCAACCCCAGTGCGTCGAGGAGCGTGCGGAACTTCGCTGTGGTCTCGGCGAGTTCACCGGCCGGCGTCGAACCGGGCACGATGCCCGCGCCGGCGTACAGCCGCAGCGACCCGTCCTCGACCTCGGCGCAGCGGAGGGTTACGGCCCATTCCCCGTCGCCGCTCGCGTCGCACCAGCCGACTGCTCCCGCGTAGAAGCCGCGGTCGAAGGGCTCCAGCTCGGCGATCAGGTCCCGTGCCGGGTCGGCGGGGGTGCCGCACACGGCCGGGGTGGGGTGGAGTGCGGTGGCCAGTTCCAGGGACGAGGTCGCGGGGTTGCGCAGGGTCGCGCGCACGGGGGTGCCGAGGTGCCACAGCGTCTCGGTGCGGGTGAGCGAGGGGCGGGCGGGGGTGTGAACGTCCTTGCAGTAGGGGAGCAGGGCGGCGGTGACCGCCTCGACCACGAGTGCGTGTTCGTGGAGGTTCTTCGCCGACGCGAGCAGGGCCTCGGCGCGACGCGCGTCCTCGGCCGGATCGGCGCTGCGGGCCACGGTGCCGGCGAGCGGATGCGAGAGGACTGTACCGCCCTTCTTCGCGACCAGCAGCTCGGGACTCGCGCCGACCAGGGTCCTGGGCCCCGGCAGCGGGGCGGCGAAGACGAACCCGTGGGGGTTTCGGTGCCGTAACGAGGCGACCAGGGCGGGCAGGTCCACAGGGGCGTCGGCGACCAGGCGCAGGGTCCGCGCCAGGACGACCTTGTCCAGCTTCCCGTCGCGCAGCCTGCCCAGTGCTTCCTGGACGGCGGCGAGATAGCGCTCCTCGGGCGGTTCGGGCCGGGCGGTGTGGAAGCGGGGCCGGGGTACGGAAACGGCGGTGGGCGAGTGCGCCGTGGCCGCCCGGAACTTGCGGAGGCTGGCCGTCACGGCGAGCCGGGGCGGTGTGTCGGGGCGGAAGGGCAGCAAGCCGACGGCGGTCGTCTCCGGCCGCCCGGCCTCGGCGGCGGCCCGCAGCCGCTCGACGACCGCGGCGACGGATCGGAGGCCGGTGCCGGAACCGGTGACAGACCGGACGCGGGAACCGATGACAGGCTCGGTGGCGGACCTCGCGCCGGGGCCGATGGTGAAATCGGTGGTGACATCGCCCGCGGGCTCGATCTCGGGCAGTTCGGTCACATGGGTCATCAGTTCCGCGTCGGGCGAGGCGAAGGAGAAGGTCGTCCGGGCGGAGGCGAGGGTTCGAGGGGTCCGGGTATCCCGGACGCGGTCGCCGGGCAGTGGCTTTCCTGGTGCGGACACGGGTCCCTTTCCGGTGGCGGCCGGCTGGCGTCGGCCTGTCGTGCGACGGCCGTTCCGGAGCGCGGGGCGACGCCCCGGAACGGCGTGTCAGGCGCGCAGGGTGGCCCCGCCGTCGACGTACAGGTCGTGCAGGGTGATGTGGCGGGCGCGCACCATGACGACGCGGTCGGTGAACTCGCCGTGGAGACCGTCCGCCGGCGGCGCGCACGCGACGGCCCGTCCGTCCGTCATGGTGCCGCCTGCCCGGCCGAAGCGGCCCCGCCCGGAGCGAGTCGGCGCAGCACCTCGCCCACGAGCCGCTCCTGCTCCTCGACCAGGTAGAAGTGGCCGCCGGGGAAGGTGAACAGCTCGAAGGAGGACGCGGTGTACGACCGCCAGCGTCGGACGCTGTCGAGCGGCGCCTCGGGATCGTCCCGCCCGGTCAGGGCCATGACCGGGGAACGCAGGAGGCGGCCCTCGGCATACCGGTAGGTGTCGAGGAGCCGGAAGTCCCGGCGGATGTCGGGCAGCCAGACCGAGCGCAGCTCCGGGTCTTCGAGGATCTCCGCCGCCGTGCCGCCCAACCGGCGCAGCACGCGGACGAGGTCGTCCTCCGGCCGCAGGTGCAGGCCGTCGGGGCGGTGGTCGCCGGGGGACGGCGCGCCGGAGACGAACAGGGGAAGCGGGGGGTGACCGAGCGCTTCCCAGGAGCGGGCCGTCTCGTAGGCCACCACGGCTCCCAGGCTGTGTCCGAACAGGGCGGAGGGACGCCTGGGGAGGGCGCTCAGTTCCCGGGCGGCGCGGGAGGCGAGGTCGGTCAGGTTCTCCTCGGGACGCGGCGTGTAGCGGACCGTGACGAGTTCGACGTGGGCCGGGAGGGCGTGGGCCCAGGACGAGAAGAAGGTGCCGGGCGCGCCCGCGTGCGGGAAGCAGACGAGCCTCGTCCTGGGCGGCGGCCCGTGGTGGGTGTGGCAGGTCAGCAGGCGTGGGACGGTGGACGCCGACACGGTCATCGCCCGGCCTCCGTCCCGAGTGCGGCCAGACCGGCGACCGTGGTGCGGTCCATCAGGGCCCGCAGCAGGGTGTCGAAGTCGTGCCCGGCGAGTTCGGGAACGTCGGCGCGCAGGCGGCCGACCAGCCGGGTCACCAGCAGTGAGTCACCGCCGAGGGAGAAGAAGTCCCGGTCGCGGGGCACCTCGTGGACCCCCAGGCTGTCGGCCCACAGCGCGGCGACACGTATCTCCAGGTCACCCCTGGGCGGCGTGTGCCTGCGGTCGTCCCCGCCCGCTGCCCCGGCAGCCAGGCGGGCACGCAGCGCGGCGTGGTCGACCTTGCCGTTGGCGGTGAGCGGGATCGCGTCGAGGATCTCCAGCCGTTCGGGGACCATGTGGCCGGGCAGGTGCCGTGCCAGGTGCTCCGACAGCCCGTCCGCCGACAGCTGTGCCCGGTCGGCCTTGAAGCGGGCCGCCAGCATGCTCTGGCCGAGCTGGGCGAGGCCGTCGGACTCGCCGGGGAGGCTGAACACGCCGGTGCCGTCGGCGCGGGCCAGCAGGTCCCGCCACTCGGTGCGGGAGAACAGGAAGCGGTCCGAGCCGGCGCGGACGTCCGTGAAGTCGCCCCCGTGGTCCGCGGCCCCGGCCAGGAACTCCATGGAGATGAGCATCTCCGGTATCTCGTCGGTGAGTTCGGTGAACACGAGGTGGCCCTGCGGGGCGAGCAACTCCCTGAGTCTTACGAGGAGTGCGTCGGCGTCGCGGGTGTTGTGCAGGACGTTCGCGGCCACGACGACGTCGTACGAGCCCGTCCGCAGGCCCTGTGTCCAGGGATCCCGCTCCATGTCGTAGAGCGCGTAGTGCACGAAGTCCCGGTCCGAGAAACGCTGTCGGGCCTCGTCGAGGAAGAACGGCGAGACGTCGGTGAACAGGTACTCGACGTCGTGTCCCGACAGTGCCTCGAAGGCGTCCGCGCTGGTGCCGCCGACGCCGGCTCCGATCTCCAGGATCCGCAGCGGCCCCGGCCCCTCGTGGCGTCGGGCCAGTTCACCGAGGACGGTGGCCACGGCCCGGTTCAGATAGCGGACGATCAGGCTCTCGGTGAAGGCGGCGATCGCGGTCCGTGAACTGCCTTCCGGGAACAGCAGGTGCACCTGGTCGACCTCGCCCCGCATCAGGGCGGGCAGATGACCCGCGCTGGTCCGGAAGAGGCGCAGCACCTCCTCGGGCCACAGCCTCAGGTCGGGAGCCTTCAGTACCTGCTGCCACGCCGCCTCGGCGTCCCGCTCCGACACCGCGCGCAGCGTGTGGTAGCGGCCGTCCTTCTCTTCCCGGAGGAGTACTCCGGCGCGGGTGAGCGCGGCCAGCCAGCGGCGCAGCAGCCGGTGGTGGCGGGGGTCTGCGCCCGACCGTCCGGCTGCCTCGTCGCCGGTGAGCCCCGAAGCTCCGGGGGCGAACTCGCCCGGCAGCAGCTGATTCAGGGCCTCGGCGATGGACAGCAGCACCGCCTTCTTGAGGGTCCGCGCGAAGGTGCGCAGCCCGTCCGTGTCGGTCAGGGACGCGACCCGGGACGCCTCGGTGTGCGCCGTCGTACACAGGGTCGTACTCAGGTCGGTCCCGGTGGCCGCGGCGGCACCGGGCGCCCGCGCCGGTGTCACGAACGCGGCGAGTCGGCGGTCGAAGGCGTCCGTGCCGTCGACCACGAGCCGGGCCTCGGCGACATCGGGGTGCCGTTCGAGTACGGCCTCGATCTCGGCGAGTTCGATACGGTGCCCGCGGATCTTCACCTGGGAGTCGGTACGGCCCAGGAACTCGATGGTCCCGTCGGGCAGATAGCGCCCCAGGTCGCCCGTGCGGTAGAGGCGTTCACCGGTGACCGGGTGGTCCAGGAACCGCTCGGCGGTCTTCTCCGGGTCGCCGAGGTAGCCGAGGGCGACTCCGGTGCCGGCGATGAACAGCTCGCCGGGCACCCACTCAGGGCTGTGCCGCAGCCGGTCGTCCAGGACGTGGAAGCGCTGGTTGGCGAGCGGCTTGCCGTAGGGGATGCTGCGCCAGTCGCGGTCGACCTTGCCGATGGGGTGCTCGATGGACCAGATGGCCGCCTCCGTGGCACCGCCGAGACTGTACAGCGCGAGGGACGGCACCTTGGCGCGGATCGAGTCGGGCAGGGTGACCGGGATCCAGTCGCCGCTGAGGAGCGCCACCCTCGGGCTCGGCAGGATCACTTCGGGGGTGTCGTCGAGGAAGCGGTCGAGCATCAGGAGCTGGGCGGGGACCGAGTTCCACAGCGTGACGCCGTGACGGGATATCAGGTCGGCCCAGTGGGAGGGGTCGCCGCGGCGCTCGGGGTCGGGCAGGACGAGGGCGGCGCCGACCGCGAGCGGGCCGAAGACGTCGTAGACGGACAGGTCGAAGCCGAGTCCGGCGAGGCCGAGCACGCGGTCCTGTCCGTCCACGCCGTAGCGCCGGTTGATGTCCTCGATCGTGTTGACCGCGCTGCGGTGCGAGATCATCACGCCCTTGGGCGTGCCGGTCGAGCCGGAGGTGTAGATCACGTAGGCGAGGTCGTCGGGGGAACATCGGCGGGCGGGCGTGGCCGCGAGGGCGGCCGGGTTCCCGAGGTCGGCCGGGGCGACGGTATCGACCGGTAGGAGCGAACATCGTTCCAGCGCATCGCTGTCGGGGACGGGGAGCCAGGACTGGGTGAGGAGCTGCCGGATCCCGGCGTCGGTGAGCATCCGGTCCCGCCGCTCGGGCGGCTGCTCCGGACCGAGCGGGACGTAGGCGCCGCCCGCCGCGAGGACACCGAGCACCGCGACGACCTGTTCCCAGCCCTTGTCCATGAGGACGCCGATCCGGTCGCCCGGGGCGCAGCCGCCCGCCCGGAGGTGCTCGGCCACGCCCGCCGCCCGCGCCGCCAGTTCGCCGTACGTCAGCACCCGGTCGCCGCTGATCACGGCGGGCCGGTCGGGGGTGTGCCGCGCCTGGGCGAGGACGCCCTCGTGCAGGAGCGCCGAGGGGACGGGGGCGGCGGTGGCGTTGGCCTCCTCGCGCACCCGGAGCTGCCGCTGCGGAAGGGTGGGTACCACGGGGTGGTCCCAGTTCGCGTCCTCGGCGGCCAGTTGCCGCAGCAGGCGCAGATAGGCGTCGAACATGTCGTCGAGGAGGCCCTGGGGGAAGAGTGCGTCGACCGCGTCCCAGACCGCCTCCATGCCCTCGTCGTCCTCGTAGAGCTGGTGGTCCAGCCAGCACTGCGGGGTCTGGGAGATCATCCAGTCGAGCTCGCCGAGGTGGGTGCGGAACCGTTCGTCGACCAGTTCCCGTCCGAGGTTGCTGGCGAACACGACGGGCGCGGTGAACGTGCCGCCATGGCTGCGGGCCAGGTCGCGCAGCACGTCGATGCCGGAGTAGTCGGCGTGGGCGGTGTTCTCCTGGAAGCGCTCCTGTACGCGCCGGGCCTGGCCGGCGAAGCCGTCGTCGCCGGAGAGGTCGATGTCGAGCAGGACCAGGTCGGTGAAGTCGGCCACCATGTGCGGCACCCCGGGGTGGCTGCTGCGCCGGTTGAACAGGGGAAGGTTCAGCAGCAGCCGGGGCCGGCCGCTCCACACCGCGAGGACGTGGGCGAAGGCCGTGGCCACCGCCATGGAGGGGGTGAGGCCGTGGGCACGGGCCCGCTCGCGCAGGCGGTACCACTCGTCCGCCGTCAGCCGGCCCGACCGCCGCACGAACCGGGGCTCGGTGATCCGCCCGGGATCCGTCGCCAGGGGCAGCTGCGGGGCCTGCGGCAGTTCGGGCAGCCGCCGCTGCCAGAAGGCGCGGGCCTTCCCGGGATCGCGCCGGGTCCGCTGGTCCGCCAGGTAAGCGGGGAAGGTGATGCCGATCTCGGGCAGGGCCGTGTCCGGAGCCGCGTACAGGCTCGCCAGGTCGGACAGCACGATCTGCACGCTGAGCACATCGGCCACGAGCAGGTCGACGTCGACGTAGAGCCGGCTGCGGCCCTCGGGCAGCAGGGCGAGCCGCACGCCGAAGACCTCGCCGCGCTCCACCGCCGGGCGCCGGTGGGAGAGCTCGTCGCGCAACTCCGTCAGCCACTGGTCCCGCCGGACCTCGTCGAGGTCGCGCAGGTCGTCGACGGTCAGCCCGGGCCACCGGCCGGGCGGCAGGATCTGCTGCCGCCCGTCGTCGAGGAACGCGGCCCGCAGCATGTCGTGCCGGTCCATCAGCGCGGCCACCGCCCGGTCGAGCCGCTCGGGGTCCACGTCCTGGCAGATGAACTCGAAGTAGGCGTGACAGCCGACTCCGCCCATCTCGACCCCGTCGCGGCGCCCGATCCAGTACGCCTGCTGTACCGGTGTGAGGGGGAAGGGCGCCGCCCGATCCACGTCCTCCCGCGGACCCTCGGGTTCCGCGTCGCCGCTGGTCAGCCGGTGCAGCACCTCGGCCCAGCCGCGCGGGGTGGGCCGCGCCGCCAGGTCCGAGAAGGCGACCTCGATGCCCTGGTTCTGCCAGTGCGCGGCCACCCGCATCATCGCCAGTGAGTCCAGGCCGAGGCCGATGAAGCTGTCGTCGGGCCCGGCGTCGTCGACCGCGCCGTCCACGTACTCGGCCACGGCCCGGCGGACCACGTCCTCCCATGCGGCCCGGTCCCGGGGCATGCTCTGGGTCATATACGTCACTCCAGGGGTACGTCAGGTGGGTGGAGGGGGATGCGCCATCGGCACGAGGGCGCACGGCTCCACGCGGCGGGTGGTGGGGCGGGCGGCGGCCGCGTCGTGGAGCGCGATCCGGGCAAGGCAGGCGGAGGGGAGGAGCAGCTCGGGCGTCGGAAGGGCCGGACGGCAGCTCGGGAGCGGACGGCGGGGCCGTCGGCTCAGCTGTGGTGCGGAGGGGCCGCCGGCGACGTGGTCAGATCGCCTCGCGGCACAACTCGCTTCCGTCCGGGGCCAGTTCGACGCCGTGGGCGCGCAGCCGTGCCAGCTGGACGCGCACCTCGTGAGCGGCCCGGTCGAGGTCGTCGTGGTCCCGGGGGGCCATGGCGAGCCGATCGACGGCCTTCTCCACCGCGATGTTGGTCCACCGGTCGCGGTCGGGCATCAGCTCGTGCTGGTACTGGCGCTGCCACAGCAGGTACACCGCCTTGTCGTTGCGCAGGCGAACCTGGTCCAGCGTGTCGGCCTGCAAACGGTCGGCCTGCGCACTCTCCATCCCGATGTGGGACCACGCCGACGCCGGATCGCTGGGATCGTCGGCCTCGATCCGCAGTTCCTGACGGTCCTGCCACAACGGCATCGTCTCGTCCGTGATGGAGAACCGGCTCAGCTGGAAGTACCCGACGAATTCGTCCACGAGATACGCACGGGTGTCCTCGAACATCTCCGGGGTCTCACCCGGATATCCGACGATGAAGAAGATCTCGTACGACAGCCCACTGCTGCTGAGCAGTTCCATCGCCCGGCGATTCTGTTTGACGCTCACCCGCTTGCTCATCCGTTTGAGCGTGTCGTCGTTCATGGACTCGAAACCGAGATGCAGCTGGACACAGTTCGACTCGACGAGGCTGTCCACGAGTTCGGCCGAACTGATGGTGTTCGCCCTGCTGTATCCCTCCCATCGGGGAACTCCGGAGCCCGGCAGTATTTCCAGGAGCCGGCGCAACCGGGTGGGCGGAATGGTGAACGTCGAGTCCATGGCCGAGATCATGCGGGCGCCGTTCTTGTCGCCGTAGGAGATCCAGTCGTCGCGGATCTTCTCGGCGGATTTGTAACGCCATTTCGGGGAGGCCGCGGGGAAAGAACAGAACTTGCAGTCGAACGGGCAGCCCCGCATGGACTCGTAAGGGACGATCGGCGCCTTTCCCGGAAATCCCGGTGAGGGGAAGGCGTCGATGTCCACGTATTCGACGGGGTTGACTCGGACGCGGTCGCCGTCCCGCCAGACGACGTTGGGGACCAAGGCGAGTCCATCACGGCGCTCCAAGGCGTCGAGGATGTGCGGCAGTGCCTCCTCGCCGTCCCCGCGCACCACGGCGGCGATCTCCGGATGGTCCCTCATCGCCTGCATGAACTTGAGGTTGGTGAATTGGCCGCCGACGATGACGGGCACGTCCGGAAGGTTTTGGGTGATCCAGCGCATGGCGGCGGACAGGATGGACGCGTTCCAGATGTACGTGGTCGACAGCAGAACGGCGTCGAAGTCGCCGGGGGGCGGTTCGGCTTTCTGCTGCCAGACGTCCTGGAGGTTCACGGACGCGAAATCGTGGGCGGAGTCCTGGAGAATGGAGTCGAGCGTGAAGGTGGTGAGATGTGGGATGGAGGTGCGCTGCGGGCGCAGTAGCGCGTACTGCTTTCCGTCACGCGCGAAGGTCAGGTCATCCAGGGAGATGTCCGGATGACCAGCCCTGCGCACCACTTCCTTCACCCGGTCGTTCCGGAGGGATTCGAAGAGTGAACCCCGCAGATAGGCGGAATTGATGTAGGCAGGCCCGAGCCCGCTCAGGAGCAACACACGCATTGCAGGCTCCCCGTATCGACGACGGCGCGAAGGAAAGCGAGAACAGAGCTGAAGATCCGTGAGAACGGGAAGGGAGACGGCCGCGCACCCGGGGCATCCCCGTCCCGAAGCCGGCAACCTGCCGCATGATCGCCGCTCCTGACTCACGGTGGAGGGCTTCACGGGACGAGGAGGAGAGACGTCCGGCGAGCGGCAACGCGTAGTGGGTTGACTGGGGGTGTGCCATCACCGCGGGCAAATCTACGAGATGTGGACGCCGTCCGCAAGTTGCTCGAAGAGCTCTTCCGCCGGACGGATGGTGGCGCCCCCTGACCCGTGTCCGCCCCAGGGGGCGCCCCGCGTCGGCCGGTCGGGTACGTTCCACTTCATGGACCGGCAGGAACATACGCATACCCGAGCCCCACTGCCGTGGGGCACGCTGAACCGGGATCAGATCGTGGTCGCGGCGCTCGGCATCGCCCGGGACGAAGGCCTGGAAGCGCTCAGCATTCGTCGACTGGCGGACCGGCTCGGCGTCTCCCGCATGGCGCTGTACCGCCACATCTCCGACAAGGACGACCTGCTCGACCTGGTGGCCGACGCGATCGCCGACCGCGACCTTGCGGTGCCGGAGGCCCACGAGGGTTCCTGGGAGGAACGGCTGCGCGCGCTGGCCCGCGCGATGCGCTCCCAACTGCTGGCCTACAAAGGTCTGACGGATCTGATCGTCACGCGCGGCAACCGCGGCCCCAGCGTGCTGAAGCTGACCGAGGCGATCCTGTCCATCCTCGACGAGGCGGGCTTCGACGCGCACTGGTCCGCCCGCTACTACCAGTCCGTCGTGGACGTCCTCGTCGGGCGCGTCCACCGCGAGCTGCACTCCGCCCTGACCAGCCCGGAGCGGGCCGAGCGGATGACGGCCGCCGCGCTGGCCCAGCCCGCGGAGGCGTGGCCGCGACTGCGGGAGGTCGGCTCGCATCTCCAGACGGTCACCGCGGACGAGATCTACGAGACGGAGATCGAACTTCTCATCGGAGGCCTGCGCTCGGCCCCCCAGCGCCGCGCCCGCTCCGCCGGGTCCGGCCCGGCCCCGGCCGACCCGGAGCCCCACGATCCCCTCGGCTGTCCGTTGTGCGAGGGCACCTGACCCGACCGTGCGGGAGCGGCGCCCACCGACGACTTCAGACCCGCGTCGTCCCGGGTTCCGCCGTCGGCGCGGTGGCCCTGCGCGGCATGGCCAGGGTGGCGACGAGCGCGGCCACGGCGACGAGCGCGAACAGGACGAAGCCGCGCGTGTAGCCGGACACGTCGGGCAGGGCGGGGACCCTCGGTGAGGGCGAGGCCGCGAGCATCGCTGAGGCGATCTGCGCGCCGAGGGCGCCTCCGACCGTACGGACGATGGTGTTGACGCCGACGGCTACGCCTGTGTGGCGGGGCTCGACCGATTCGACCACCAGATTGCCCAGGGCCGCGAACGCCAGCCCGTAGCCCGCGCCGACCAGCACACCTGTCAGGTAGAAGTCCCACACGCTGCCATGGGCGGCGGCGAGCCAGGCGAACGCCACAGCGGCGCATCCGGCCCCGGCACACAGCGGCACCCGGGGTCCGAACCGCTCGGTCAGCCGGCCGGACAGCGGGCTTGCGATCAGGGTGAGCACACCCACGGGAAGCATCACGAGGCCCGCACCGGCGGCGGAGAGGGTGAAGCCGTAGCCGCTCACCTCGGGCGTCTCGACGAAACGCGGGATCAGCGTGATGGAGCCGAACATCGCGGCGCCGATGATGAAGGCGATCAGGTTGGCGGCGGCGAACGCGCGCACCTTGAGCAGCCGGAGGTCGATCAGCGGGTCCGCCGAGCGAAGTTCGACGGCCGCGAACACACCGAGCAGGACGACCGCGGCGACGAACAGGGACAGGATTCCGGCCGACTTCCAGCCCCAGGTGTTGCCCTCGCTGATACCGAGGAGCAGGCAGACCAGGGCACCCGAGAGGACCACGGCTCCGGCCAGGTCGATCCGGCCGCCGGCCACTCCCCCGGCGGCCGGCAGGGACCGGACCCCCGCGAGCGCGGCAGCCGCGAGACAGACGGTCAGCCAGGACAGCGACTCCGTGCCGAAGGCCTCGACGAGCGGGCCGGCGATCACCATGCCGGCGGCGCCGCCGACGCCGAACATCGCGCTGAGCACGGCCACCACGCGCGGGATGCGGACGGGGTCGACGGCGGTCCGGACGATGCCCATGGCCAGCGGGAAGACACCGCCCGCGACACCCTGGAGAACCCGCCCGGTGATGACCACGCCGAGCGATCCCACGTGGGTGCCCAGCGCCGCCACCAGCGCGCCGACCGCGAACGAGGTCAGACAGCCGGCCAGAACCCGCCGGTAGCCGCGGGCGTCCCCGAGCCGGCCGGCGATCGGCACGGCGATGGCGCTGGCCAGCATGAACGAGGTCAGCACCCAGGCCACGCCGGTCGACGAGGTACCGAGGTCCACCTGCAGGCCGGGCAGGACCGCGACCACCACCGTCTGCGCCAGGCTGGCACCGAACGCCGCCAGCAGCAGCGCGGCCACCACGGCGCGTCCGCCCGACCCGGCTCCGGCCGGGCTCTCCACCTCTGTCCGCTCGGTGCTCACGTCACGTCCTCGATCTCTTGTGCGGCTGTCGGCTCTTCGGCACAGTACGAGGTTGCGGACACTGTCCGCAACCTCGTGTTCAAGCCAGGACGATCAACCGACCCCGTTGCCGCCACGACCGACCGCCGTCAAGGTGTGGCCCGGCTGCACCGTCCCGGCGGGAGAACCGCTTCGACGTCCGGCCGACAGAACCGCCCCGTGCCGTCACGGCCGGGAAGCCGCCCCGTACCCTCCCCGGCCCGCGCGACACGGCGGACCCCGCGCGAAGCGGCCGGGCGTCGCCGACTCCCCCACCCCCAACACCTTCGAGGAGCACGCCATGCGTACCGACGAGAACCCGGGCGAGCGTTTCGCCCACGCCTTCGGCGCCCCCGAGGAGGGAGACCTGCTGGCCCGCCTCTACGCCCTGTCCGACGTCGCCACCCCGTTCGCCGTACGGGTCCTGGCCACCCTGCGGATTCCGGATCTGCTCGACGGCGGGAGCGCTCCGGCCGTCGACCTCGCCGCCCGGACCGGCGCCGACCGCGACGCGCTGGAGCGCGTGCTGCGCCACCTGGTGACCCGGAGGCTGCTGACCGAGCCCGAGCCCGGCGTCTTCGCCATGACCGAGCTCGGCGAACCGCTGCGCGCCGGGCATGCCTCGGGGCTGCGGGACTGGCTCGACCTACGGGGCGGGCTCGGCCGCTCGGACCAGGCGTTCAGCGCTCTGCTCGACTCGGTCCTGACCGGCGGGCCGGCCTTCGACGGGCTCTTCGGCCGCGACTTCTGGCAGGACCTCGCCGCCGAGCCCGAGCGCGGCGCCGCCTTCGCCGCCCTGATGAGCACGCAGTTGCGGGTGGGCGCCGACGAGGTGGCCAAGGCGTACGCCTGGGACGGCGTGCAGCATGTGGTCGACGTCGGCGGCGGCAACGGCCGCCAACTGGCCGCGATCCTGCGGGCCCACCCCGCCCTGCGCGGCACCCTGCTGGACCTGCCCGAGACGACCGCCCAGGCCGCACCCGTGCTGGCCGAGGCCGGGGTGACGGACCGCATCAGCGTCCACCCCGGCAGCTTCTTCGACCCGCTGCCTTCCGGCGCGGACGTCTACCTGCTCTCCCGCGTCCTGCACGACTGGAACGACGAGAAGGCGGCCCAGATCCTCGAACGCTGTGCCCAGGCCCTGGGCGAGGGCGGGAAGCTGCTGATCGTCGAGCCGGTCCTGGACGACGAAGAGGTGGCCTATCCACGCACCGACGTGGACCTGCGCATGCTGGTCACGCTCGGCGGACGGGAGCGTTCACTCGCCGACTTCACCGCGCTGGCGGCGTCGGCCGGCCTGCGGGCCGAGGCGGTGGGGCGTACCCCTTCCGGACGCCAGCTCATGGAATGTACGCCCGAGCCGGTCTCCACAGCCACAACGCCCCTGTGACCGGTCCGGTAGCTGTCCGCCATTGACCGTGTACAGCCAGCTCGCTAAGGTGAACCTGCCATCACCACCTCCCGAGGTCGACGTCGATCTCGTCCGCCCACATCGCCCCGCTCGTTCGGGGCGGCACGGACAAGAGGTGATGCGAGTGCTTCCCGGCTGTCCCAGCTGGCCGCAGGAATTCGCCGAGCGCTACCGGTCAGCAGGATTCTGGGGTGACGACACCCTGGGTTCGGTACTGCGCGACCAAGCCCGGCACCATGGTTCGAAGACGGCCGTGGTGTGCGGGAACCGCAGAGTGTCGTACGCCCGACTCGACCGGCGCGCAGATCAGCTGGCCACCGGACTGCGGCGGCTGGGCGTACGCAGGGAAGACCGGGTCGTCGTACAGCTGCCCAACGTCGCAGAGTTCCATGACGTGTGCTTCGCCCTGTTCCGCATCGGGGCCGTCCCCGTGCTGGCCCTGCCCGCGCTGCGCAGCAGCGAGATCATCCATCTGTCCGCCTCCACCGAGGCGGTCGCCTACGTGGTGGCCGCCTCGGACGGGGCGTTCGACTTCCTCGCGCTGGCCGAGCAGGTGCGGACCGCCGTACCGACCCTCAAGTGGGTGCTCGCCACGGGCGGTTCGCCCGACGACGACCGATGCCGTCCCCTGGAGGACCTGTACGACGACCCCGCGCCGGACGACATGGAGGGCCCCGCCCCGCGTGACGTGGCACTGCTCCAACTCTCCGGCGGCACCACGGCCTTGCCCAAACTCATCCCCCGCACCCACGCCGACTACCTCTACACTGCCCGGGCCTGCGCGGACGCCGCCGGTTTCGACGAGGACAGCGTCTACCTCGCCGCCCTGCCCATGGCCCACAACTTCCCCCTCGTCTCACCGGGTGTCATCGGCGCCGTGGCCGTCGGCGCGACCTGTGTCCTCGCCCCACTGCCCAGCCCGGACGTGGCGTTCGCGCTCATCGCCGCCGAAGGCGTCACCCATACCTCGGTCGTCCCTCCACTGGCCCTGATCTGGCTGGAGGCCGTCTCCGACCGGCACGACCTGTCCAGCCTGCGGGTCCTCCAGGTGGGCGGCGCCAAGTGCAGCGCGGAGGTCGCCCAACGGATCCGGCCCACACTGGGGTGCACCCTGCAGCAGGCGTTCGGCATGGCGGAGGGGCTGATCTGCTTCACACGCCTGGACGACCCCGACGAGGTCATCGTGCACACCCAGGGCCGGCCCATCTCACCGGGCGACGAGTTCCGCGTCGTCGACCCGGAGGGCGGGGAAGTGCCCGAGGGCGAGACCGGCGAGCTTCTGGCCCGGGGTCCGTACACCATCCGCGGCTACTACCGTGCCGAGGAGCACAACGCCAGGGCCTTCACCCCGGACGGCTTCTACCGTACGGGAGACCTGGTCCGGCTGCGTCCCGACGGCTATCTCGTCGTCGAGGGCCGGGCCAAGGACCAGATCAACCGCGGCGGCGAGAAGATCGCCGCCGAGGAGGTGGAGAACCACCTGCTCGCCCACCCCGCCGTGCACGACGCCGCCCTGGTCGCCCTGCCCGACCCCTTCCTCGGCGAGCGCTCCTGCGCCTACGTCATCCCCAGCGGCGCCGCCCCGAGCGCCGCCGACCTCATCGCGTTCCTGCACGCGCGCGGCATCGCCGCCTACAAGGTCCCCGACCGCTTCAAGTTCGTCGACACCTTCCCGCTGACCGGCGTCGGCAAGGTGTCCAAGAAGGACCTGGGCACGCGCACCGTGTCCTCGTAAGGACACCCCGCACCCCGCACCCCGCACCCCGTGTCCTCGTAGGGCACGCCGCACCCCGCACCCCGGCTTCGGCCCTCAGCTCCAGGGAGAGCTCATATGCCCCTGCCCGAAAACCCCTCCTTCGACGTCGTCGTGGTCGGCGGCGGTCCCGGCGGCTCCACCACGGCCGCCCTGGTCGCGATGGCAGGCCACCGCGTGCTGCTGCTGGAGAAGGAGTCCTTCCCCCGCCACCAGATCGGCGAGTCGCTGCTCCCGGCGACGATCCACGGGATCTGCCGCTTCCTCGGCGTCCACGAGGAGATGGAGAAGGCCGGGTTCATGCCCAAGCGCGGCGGGACCTTCCGCTGGGGCTCCAACCCCGAGCCCTGGAACTTCCTGTTCGCCTACTCCCCCCTGATGTCCGGCCCCGCCTCCACGGCCTACCAGGTCGAGCGGATGAAGTTCGACAAGATCCTGCTCGACAACGCCCGCAGGGTCGGCGTCGACGTACGCGAACAATGCGCGGCGGTGGCCACCCTGACCGAGGGCGACCGGGTGACCGGCCTGCGCTGGTCGGACGCGGACGGCCGATTCCACGAAACCACCGCCAGGTTCGTCGTCGACGCCTCCGGCAGCAACAGCAGGCTCGCCCGCGCGGTCGGCAGGCGCAACTACTCCGACTTCTTCCGCAACGTGGCCCTCTACGGCTACTACGAGGGCGGCAAGCGCCTGCCCGGACCCGACGCCGGCAACATCCTGTGCTGCGCGTGGGACGACGGCTGGTTCTGGTACATCCCCCTCACCGACACCCTCACCAGCGTCGGCGCGGTCGTCAACCGCTCCCAGGCCGGCGTCCTCTCGCGTGACCCCGAGGCCGCCATGGACCGGTTCATCGAGCGCGCCCCCATGATCAAGGACTATCTGGCGGACGCCCGGCGGGTCACCGAGGGGCC